>NZ_KV792634.1:0-64449 GCF_001808265.1 Klebsiella sp. HMSC16A12 | reverse complement strand
GTAGCCCCGGTAAGCGCAGCGCCACCGGGGAGAACAGGTTAAATTCACTCCATCGCCACCTTCACCGCTTCTCCCAGCTTCACCATCACCGCTTTATGTTTCTCGGTCGGCGGCAGGGCGCAGTTGATCCTGACGCAGTTGCGATACTTGCCCGCTGCCGAAAACAGCGAGCCCGGCGCGACCTGGATCTTCAGCCGGCACAGCTGCTTGGCGACGCAGACCATATCTACCTGCTCCGGGAGCTCAACCCACAGCATAAAACCGCCCTTCGGCCGGGTGACGCAGATCCCGCAGGGGAAAAATTCCCGCAGCCAGCAGGTGTAGATCTCGATATTGCGCTGATAGATCTGCCGCATCCGCCGCACGTGGCGGTGGTAGTGGCCTTCGCGAATAAAATTGCAGGCCGCCAGCTGAGTGGAGGGGACGTTGGTCCCGCTGGCGGCGTACTTCATCTGTAGCAGCTTGTCGTAGTAGCGCCCGGGGGCGATCCAGCCGATACGCAGCCCGGGGGCGATGGTTTTGGTAAAGGAGCTGCAGAGCATCACCCGGCCGTCGATATCCCAGGAGTGGATCGTGCGCGGGCGCGGGTATTCGGTGGCCAGCTCGCCGTAAATATCATCTTCGAAAATAACGATATCGTAGCGTTGGGCAAGGTTCAGCACCGCGCGCTTGCGGGCGTCCGGCATGATAAAGCCCAGAGGGTTATTGCAGTTTGGCACGAGGATCACCCCTTTGATCGGCCACTGATCCAGCGCCAGCTCCAGGGCCTCGATGCTGATCCCGGTTTCCGGATCGGTGGGGATCTCAATGGTCTTTAATCCCAGCCCGCGCAGCATCTGCATGGTGCCGTAGTAGCAGGGGGATTCCACGGCGATGATGTCCCCTGGCTGGCACACCGACAGCAGGGCCAGCGACAGCGCGCTGTGGCAGCCGCTGGTGAGCACCAGATCGTCGGCAGTTACCACCGATCCGCCGTCGAGCATCAGGCGGGCGATCTGCTCCCGTAGCTCGCGACGCCCGGCCAGCTCGTCATAGTTCAACACCTCAGTGAGGTTGTGCTGGATAGCCCGGCTCAGTTCACGCCAGATGGGCTTCAGGCTTGGCTGCGTCACGTCCGGCGAGCCGCCGCCGAAGGGGATGATCGATTTATCGTAGCGGGCGTCAAGCATGGTCAGCACCTGATCCCACTGGGTTATCTCCACCGGGCGCTGGACCGGACGCGACATCGGCGGCACCGGCGGCTGGGCTTTGCGCGGGGCGACGAAATAGCCCGATCGCGGCTGCGGCACAATCATTTGCTGCTGCTCAAGCAGCTGATAGGCCTGCTGGACGGTGCTGATGCTGACGCCGTGCTCCTGGCTCAGGCTGCGCACCGACGGCAGCTTTTCGCCATGGCGATACAGGCCCTGTTCGATGCGTTCGGCCAGCAGCGTAGCGAGATGTTGGTAGCGGGTCATGCTGTATCCTTAATTGCCGCCATACAGATGGAATAACCAGTACAGATGGGCGTAAAAATTGGGCTCTGGTGTACGTTTTAGCTAATCTGTATGTTAAAGAAAAGCGTTTTGTGAATCTGTATTCCTGACCCCTAAATCCGTGAAGATAAAGCCTCTGGCAAGGTGAGGAGGTAGAGGATGGAATTTCACGAGAACAGGGCAAGACAGCCATTTATCGGTTTCGTACTGCTGGTGCGGTTTATCAAAAAATGGTGGCTTCAGGAGCAAACGCGCAGAGTTTTGCAGCAAATGAGCGACGAACAGCTGAAAGATATCGGCCTGCGTCGGGACCAGATCAATTAAAACGTGCGGTTTTTTACAGGCAAACCTTCTTCATTATCCCGGTGAGCGCAAAGTGCCGCCGGGATACATTCACGAAATTTATCAATTGATGCGGCACGAGCTTCCGTTTCTTGATACTTACCCTGATAAGTATTATTTTCTTCTCAATAATGAGAGGAAGACCCGTGACTGAAGACGAACTGTTTGCCCGCCGCCCGCTGGGGATGCGGATGGCTATGGTGGTGCGCCAGTGGCGCGCCATTATTGACTCCGCTATCACCGATACCGGACTCACCCAGTCCAGCTGGACGGTGCTGATGCAACTGCATCAGCTGGGAGACAACGTCTCGGTCAGCGAACTGGCGGAGGTGCAGGGCATTGAACTGCCGCCGCTAATGCGCACCCTCTCATTACTGGAAAAGCAGGGCTATCTGGTGCGTTCCACATCGCCATATGACAAACGCATTCGCCTGCTGACGCTGACCGCCGAGGGGCGGGCTATTCTGGAAAAACTGAGCTGCGTGATCGAGACCTATCAGGAGCGCGTAACCCAGACCATCCCGGAGGCCGATCTCGCCACCTTCAGCGCCACGTTAAATCAAATCGCCTGCCGTTTGCGGAATATCCGCGAAGAAGATAACAAGATCTAACACACTATGATGACGCCTGAACAAAAATTTGCCCGCTGGGTACGGGTGAGTATTGCCGCTTTTCTGGGAATATTCGCCTGGTTTATCGTTGCCGATATCTGGATCCCGCTGACGCCGGACTCCACCGTCATGCGCGTGGTGACCCCGGTTTCGTCGCGGGTCTCCGGCTATGTCTCGCACGTCTACGTGCACAACAACAGCCAGGTGAAAAAGGGCGACCTGCTGTATGAGCTCGACCCAACGCCATTCATTAATAAAGTTGAAGCGGCGCAGATCGCCCTCGAGCAGGCGAAACTGAGCAACCAGCAGCTGGACGCGCAAATCGCCGCCGCCCGCGCCAACCTGCGCACCGCGCAGTACACCGCGCGTAACGATAAGGTCACCCTCGATCGCTACCAGCGCTTGAGTACGATGCAGAACGTCTCGCAGTCCGACCTCGATAAGGTGCGAACCACCTGGCAGACCAGCGAGCAGTCGGTCTCGGCGCTGAACGCGCAGATCCAGAACCTGCTGATCCAGCGCGGCGAGCGCGACGATAAGCGCAACGTCACCCTGCAAAAATACCGCAATGCGCTGGAGGAGGCGCAGCTGAACCTGGCCTGGACCAAAGTGCGTGCGGAAACTGACGGCATGGTCAGCAACCTGCAGCTGAACCCGGGGATCTACGCCACCGCGGCGACGGCTGTGCTGGCATTGGTTAACAACAACACTGACATCGTCGCCGACTTCCGCGAAAAAAGCCTGCGCCACACCGCGGAGAATACCGATGCGGCGGTGGTCTTTGACGCCCTGCCGGGTCAAGTCTTCCCGGCGCACGTGACCAGCAGCGACGCCGGGATTCTGGCGGGACAGGAGGCGGTGAACGGTCAGCTGTCGCAGCCGGAGCAGTCCACCCGCTGGGTGCGCGACGCCCAGCGGATGCGCATTCACGTCGCGCTGGATCAGCCGCTGGACAAACCGCTGCCGACCGGCGCCCGCGCTACGGTGCAGCTGTACAATAGCGAGGGACCTTTCGCCCGCACCTTCGCCGGCCTGCAGATCCACCTGGTGAGCTGGTTGCACTATGTCTATTAATACCCTGGCGCATGTCTTTACCCCGCACGGCAATATCGTCTACACGGCGAATGATTTTCGCCAGACGGTGCGTATCGCCGTGGCCGGGACCATTGCGCTCAGCATCTCCACCTTCTACGACGTACAGTACGGCGTATTTTTCGTCGTTTATCCGCTGATGCTGATGTCGCTGGTACCGATGTTCAACCTGCACGTCGCCCGCCAGTTTATATTTAGCGCGGCGGTAAACTGTGTCGAAATGGTGCTAATTGTCGGCTATTTGTCGCAGTGGCCGGTGATCATGACCCTGGTGGTGTTTGCCCTGTACGTGATGCGTTTCCGCTTTATGAGCCAGGGACCGCTGTTCCTGTTGGGATCAATGGGGGTGGTGTGCCAGAGCACGATGCTCAACTTTATGAGCTATCCCACCAGCAACTGGCACACCCTGATGTTCTCCAATATGGAAGCCTGCGTGATGGCCGTGGCGCTGAGCGCGCTGCTGCATTACCTGATCCCGGACGTCGAACCGCGCAAGCCGCCGCCGCGGATTGAGAAAGACGCCGCCCGCATCCGTCATGAGTCGCTGCTCTCCGGTACGGTAGCGACGATCATCTTTGTGGTGTTTCAGATCTGCGATCTCAGCGACTCGCTGTCGGCGCTGATGGCCGGGATCCTGATCCTGTTCCCGATGCACTATCGTGGGGCGGTGATCAGCTCGATCTGGCGCGTCGTCGGGGTGGTGCTGGCCTGTCTCTATATACTGGTGGTGCAGCTGATTATCTATGATTTCAGCAACCACATGATCCTGATGATGCCGCTGATTGGTCTCGGGCTGGCCTTCAGCGCCCGCCTACACGTGATGGAGAAAGTGGGCGCCGGGGTGGGCTTCGCCAGCATCACTACCATCGGCATTATGTTCGGCCAGAATTTGCATCCGTATCAGGATCTGGTGTTCAGCGATCTGTACCGCATCACCTCGGTGACGGTCTCGCTGGTGGTGACGCTGACCCTGGTTTTTCTCATGCACCGCCTGCTGAACTGTTTCGCGGCGACGCGTTTTGTGGTGAGCGATTAACCTGCCGGTGGGAAGGTGGCGAGACAGCGCCATGCTTCCCCGTTCTGCTGATACAGCGCCGCCGTCTGTTCCGGGACGATCCAGCCTCGCGCATCGGCTTCCGTCCCCTCCAGCAGGATGCACAGCCCGCAGCCGCTGCGCAGCTGGCGGGGTATATCTTTGACCTCGAAGGCCACTCCCGCCGCCTGCAGGGCTTTGCGCATCCGCACCACCCCCACCGTGGAGTGAAATAAAAACAGAAACGTTGTCATCCGCGCCTCCGCTGGCGCTGTCCGATCAGCGCCGCGCCGATCGCCCCGGCAAACTGGGCGTCGGGATGGGTTGTCACCGCCATGCCGACATGGCTTTCCAGCATCCGGGCAAAGGCGGCGCAGTGGCTGACGCCGCCGGTAAACAGCAGCGGCCCCTGCGCCGATAAGCGGCCGATAAAGTTCGCGCTGCGCCGGGCCATGGCGTTAATCACCCCCGCCAGAATCGCCTCCGGCGCGACGCCGGCCGACCGCAGACTGATGACCTCCGATTCGGCAAACACCGTGCACATACTGGTAATGGCGTGCGGTTCCACGCCGTCGGTAATGGCGTCCAGTTGTTCGACGCTGGCGCCGAGGGTGCGTGAAATGACTTCCAGAAAACGGCCGGTGCCGGCGGCGCATTTGTCATTCATCAGGAAGTCGCTGAGGTTGCCCCCGGCGTCCAGCTGGATAACTTTGCTGTCCTGGCCGCCGATATCAATCACCGTGCGGGTGTCCGGCGCCAGCAGGCGGGCGCCGAGGCCGTGACAAGAGATCTCCGTCACCTGCTTATCGGCAAAATCCACCAGCTGGCGGCCATAGCCGGTGAGGGTTAAAAAAGGCGTCTCCGTGAGGCCAGCGCGCAGTGTCTCCCAGGCATCGTGGATGGCGTCGGCGGGGCGAAAGGGGGTGGGGCAGAGGAAGCGGCGCACGATGACGCCGTCCGCCAACAGGATGCCTTTTGTGGCGGTGGAGCCGGAATCAATGCCAACCGTATAGTTCACGCCAGCTCCTTACAGCATTTCGATAAAGGCGGCGACGCGGGTGCTGAGCTGGCCGAGGTCCGCTGTTGAATAGTCGGTTTCAATCGCCATGTAAGGAAGATCGTGCTGTTGGCGCAGATGGCGTTTAATCGCCAGCGATTCCACGGCATAGGTATGGCAGGCCTGCAAAATGACGTCGATCACCCCGTCGGCCTGATACTCCTCCACCATCTGGCTCAGCAGCTGCAGACGCTGGTCGTTGGGGGAGATACAGGAGCAGCCGATGGCGAGATATTTATCGGTTAAGGCGTCGTAGACGTCGCCCTCTTCCGCCACGCAGCGCTCGGTCGCTTTCGCGCCGGTGCAGTTCTCATAGCCGACCACCCAGCCGCCGTTTTCCTCGATGGCGCGGACCACTTTTTCCGCCGCGCCGCCGATCGGGCAGCCGGTGATCAGGATCCGCGGACGAGGTTCCAGCCGTTTACCCTGCTGCCACTCCTGATGGATGCGCTCCGCCATGGCATGCAGTTCATCAATCAGGGCGGTTTTGTCGAAACGAAAAGTGGCGCCGTACACCACTTTCAGGATGTCGCCGCCGCTGAGCGCCGGCGGATTGAGCTGCCCGAGACGATAAAAGTGGGCCAGCGCCCGGCGCTCGCGATTTTTCAACACGATGGCTTCGCGCAGCGCCGCCTCGCTAATCGGCGTGCCAAACCGGGCCTCAATCACCTGCTGCAGGCGCAGGATCTCCGTTTTCCACAGTGCGCGCGAGGCGGCATCGCTGGCGCTGTTCGGCAACTGCATGACGTGGACCGCCTTGAACTCGGCCATGTACTCATACATTTTCTTTTTGCCGTCGCAGGTGGTTTCCCCAACCACCAGGTCAGAGAAATAGAAGTAGGGACATTTATCGGTTTTGCCGAAGCCGTAGCTGCTTTTGATAAGCGGGCAGAGGTTGCGCGGGAGATCTTTTTCCGCTTCCTCGATGGTTTCATCGGAGGTTGAGCACAGCGAGACGACAACGGCGCCCGCCGCCATGGCGATCTCCTGGGGCATAAAGGTGCAGTAAGTGCCCACCAGCGGTACGTTCTGCTCTTTAAGATCCATGACGGTGAGAAAGCCCTTCTGGCGAGCTTCTGAGAACAGGTCAAAAATGGCGGGTAGATCGGTGATAAGCGACATGGTTTTCCTTCCCCGTACACGGGAGATGCTGAAAGAGTCGCCATTATAGCCATGGTGTATGCAGGGTTTTATTGATCTCCTGCGTCTGTACGCGGTGTTAATAGACCTTTTTCAAATCCATCTCTTCCTGGATACGCTCGCTCCATGCCTGATGGGTGCGGATGGCCTCTTCGATACCGGCGTTGTAAAACAGCGGCCCCAGCTCTTTGGCGATAAAGTCGACGAAAAATTCGGCGTCAAACTGCTCCAGTTCGAGGTCGAAGGTCTCTGCGCAGTACTTGCTGAGCCTGTCGCGCAGCAGGTCGCGCTGCGCCTGGCTGAGTTCAATGTCATTCATGATGGGGCTTTCTCCGTAAAAGGGCTCACGACTGCCGGGCTTCGATCACCGCTTGTCCGCGCTGGTGGCGTAACAGTCCGGCCAGGCAGCAGGCGGCGACAATCCCGGCGGCCACCGCCAACAGGTGGAAGGGGAGTCTGCCGCCATGGAACCACAGCCAGCGCGCGCCTTCAATTGATAACGCGCTGACGCTGAGGATCACGATATTCAGCGAGGCGGAGACCGTGCCTTTCGGCAGGTCGTTGGAAAAGAGGGTAAAGCGAAACAGCGTCGGGAAAATCAGCCCGATGACGAAGGCGTAGAAGCAGGTGCCGACCACCGACCACAGCCAGACGTGGGGCCATACCAGATTGCCAACGATCAGGATGGCCAGGCCGAGCATCTGTACCGGCACCGCGCTGAGGACAAAGCGCGGGCGGGTGGGGTCTTTTACCCAGCGCGCCACCGACAGGTTGGCGATGATAACGGCGCTGAAGACCGGCACCTGGCTCCAGGCGAACTCGCTGGTGGTCAGTCCGCCGGCGTCCATTAAAATCACCGGCGATACCGCCACCCAGCTCATCAGCGGAATATAGCTCAGCGACAGCGTGGCGGCGCCGAGTAAAAAGATGCGGTTGCGAAAGACGTTGCGAAAATCGCGCAGCACGCCCAGGGGGCTGAACGGCACATCGCCGCGGCGCACCGTCTCCGGCATGGTCAACAGCAGGCCGAGCCAGGCCACCAATCCCATGGCGGCGATAATGCCGAACAGCGCTTTCCAGTGAATGAAATGCATCAGCGCCGCGCCGGAGAGCGGACCGACGATCGGCGCCACCAGCACGACGGAGGTGATCACCGCCATCAGTCTGATCGATCTTTTTTCCTCAAAGGCCTCTTGTACGGTGACGTAGCCGACGGTGGCGATAAAGCAGATGCTGGTGCCCTGCACGAAGCGGGCAATCAGGAACTGCGTCATGGAGGTGGTGAACAGGGTCGCCAGGCATGCGAGGGTGAAAATCAGCGCGCCGGTGAGCAGCACCGGACGCCGTCCTATCCGGTCAGAGAGCGGCCCCAGCAGCCACTGTAGCGCCATGCCGCCGGCCATATACAGGCTCACCGAGGCCGGAGCCAGCGCCACATCAGCATTGAAATCCCGCACCACGTGCAGGATCCCCGGCTGGATCAGATCGGTAGTGAGATAAGCGGAAAAATCATACAGAATTAACGCCGCCGGGAAGAACAGCGCGGCGGCGTGTCGGCTCAGCCAGTGGGAAATCCTGTGCATCATCTCGCCCTCCCTGTGGAATATTTATCAGCGCTATTGTTCGGATAGTATCATTGCTAACCAATATGCAGATGCAGCAGCGAGGGGATCTGCGAGAGCAGCCACAACAACAGGCCGATGGTTCCCCCCACCAGGGTACCGTTGATGCGGATGAACTGCAGATCTTTACCGATATTGAGCTCGATCTGCCGCGACATATCGCGGGCGTCCCAGCTCTTCACTGTGTCGCTGATATGGCGGGTGAGGAAGGCGGCGAACTCCGGCGCCACCCGGTGCGCCGCCTGCTCCAGGTGTTCGTTAAGCGATTCGCGCAGCGCGTCGTCGCGGAGTAAGGTTTCACCGAACCACTGCCCCGCCTCGGCGATACGCTGCTTAATACGTGAGTCGTCGCTGCTGATATCGTTTTTTACCCAGCCGCGCAGGTCGCCCCATACTTCGCCAAGATAGTGGTTAAAGGTCTCATCATTTTTTAGCCAGGCTTTGATGTTATCGGCCTTCTGCGCCATATCCGGGTCGGATTTCAGGTTATCGATAAGCTTTTGCACGGCGCGGTCAAAAGTCTGACGGATCTGATGCGTACGGTCGTGAGTCACCTCGTCCAGCAGGGTATTCACCGCGTCGGTGACCATCTCAGCGCTGTGCTCGCCGAGCCACTCGGTGGGTAGGAGTTTGGCCTTCAGCGGGTGTTCGGTCTCCAGCCAGTGTACGATGCCGCGGGCGATAAAGGCGCGGGAGCTGTCGCGCTGCAGCAGGGCAATCAGTTGGTTTATCAGCGAATCGAGCAGCTTTTGATGGCGATTGTCGCGGGTCAGTCCCTCCAGCATCATGGCGCTGGTCTGCGTCAGGTCGACCTTATCGATAGCCTTATGCACCGCGCGTCGCAGCAGACGTTGAATGCGCGCGTCATCGGTCAGTTCGAGAAAACCGCTCATCACCTGCAGCAGGTGCTGGCCGACCCGTCGGGCGTTCTCCGGCTGGCTGAACCAGTTGCCGAGCATCAGGGCTGGCTGATAGCGGCGGATCAGCGCGACCAGCGACGGGGTATCAAGGAACTTTTCCTCGACAAAGCGGCCGAGGTTGTCGGCGATGCGGTCTTTATTGCGCGGAATAATCGCCGTATGGCGGGCGACAAAGGGCAGCGGAATACGGCGAAACAGAGCCACGACCGCAAACCAGTCGGCCAGCGCCCCGACCATCGCCGCTTCGGAAATAGCTTTTAGCGCACCGACCCAGGGCGACGGTGGTAGCGCGAGGGTAGTGATAAAAATGGCGGCTGCAATCAGCAGCAGCGACAGCGCCAGCAGTTTGGCGCGTTTCAGTTCAGCGAGTTTTTCCATATGCTTAAGCATATAGCCTGACGGCGAGGTCGTGCAAAAATCGCCAGATAATCCCCAGGCCGAAGAGCATCAGGATCGCCCCCGCCGCCCGCTCGACTCGCCAGACGATGGCGCCCAGGCGGCGCTGTATCTGCGGCAGCGCAATCGCGCTCACCAGCAGTAAATCCCAGAAGAACACCACGCTGACCATCCACAGCCCGCTCACCGTTTGCTGAAGCAGGGTCACAGCCGGCCCGAGCAGGGAAGTCATCAGCGCCAGATAAAACAGGGCGTTTTTGGGGTTGAGCAGCGATGACCCCAGCCCCAGCAGCAGCTGCCTGCCGAACCCCGGACGCGCTGCGCGAACGCTCTCCATCGCCAGCGTCGCGGGACGGCTGCGTATCAGCAGGCTGCCAATCCACAATAAATAGCCCGCCCCCAGCAGCTCGATGAGCAAAAAAAGCAGCGGCGCCTGGCGCAGAAGCCCCCAGCCGACGATGGCGAGCACAATATACAGCGCATTGCCTGCGGCGATGCCGAGACACAATCCGATGCTGCCGCGGATCCGGTAGCGCACGGCGTAGCCGATCAGCAGAAAAAAATCAGGGCCCGGACTGAGCAGAGCGACAAAGTGGGACAGGGCTAGCGCCGGGAAGACGGCGGGAAAGAGCGTCGATAAGGTATGCATAGTGGCCTCGATAATGGTGCAGAGGCCACCCTACGCCAGGTGGCGTATTACTTATTGTCAGATATTGATCTGCTTTGCGCATACTGCCGCGGCGTGGCGGCGGTATAGCTGACAAAGGTTTTATGGAAATGGCTCTGATCGGCAAAGCCGGCCTGATAGCCGACGTCGGCGATAGGATCCCCGGCGCGTAAGCGCGTTTTCGCATATTCGATGCGCGCCATGTTGATCAAACTGGCAGGCGTCAGGCCGGTATCTTGTTTCACGGCGCGGATAACGGTCTCTTTACGAAGCGCGCTGTCGTGGGCCAGCTTATCCAGCGACGGCGACGCCGGCAGATCCATCGCCAGGCACTGAAACAGCAGGGCGCTGGCGTGATGCGGCGCCTGCGGCGCGGCGGCGCACAGCGGCAGCGCGTGCAGGAGTTGCGCCAGCCGGGCGGGCAGTTGTTCAAGGCGCCCGCGGCTCATCAGGGCGACAACCTGCTGGAAACTGGCAAAGAGAGGGCTGTCGCGCAGCAGCGGCTGCGGCGAGGTGATACTGGCGCCAGGGGGAATATCCGGGCGCTGCGCGTGGCACCATGTCGCGTCCAGGTAAAGCATGTGATAGCTGCGCGGCCTGCCATGCAGCGGATTACAGCTATGCGGCGCGTGCGGCGGGATCACGATCAGATCCCCGGGTTGCAGCAGGTACTCCTGGCCAGCGCACAGGCAGCGCGTTTCCCCCTCGATAATCGCCCCTACGGAAAGCTGGGGGTGGCTGTGGCGCTTATAGGCCTGGCGGCTGCGCCAGGTGCTGCGCAGCTCCAGCCACGGCAGACGATCGTCTCGCCAGAAGGTTTGGG
This sequence comes from Klebsiella sp. HMSC16A12, assembly GCF_001808265.1. NCBI lineage: Bacteria > Pseudomonadati > Pseudomonadota > Gammaproteobacteria > Enterobacterales > Enterobacteriaceae > Klebsiella > Klebsiella sp. HMSC16A12. The sequence continues at coordinate 53,271 of NZ_KV792634.1, read as the reverse complement.
GAATATCTCGGGTATGGTTCACTGCTTTGGCCTTTGCTGCGGGGATAAGCCGTTTATAGCATGCTGCGCCGAGGCTGTCGCCCGCCTGGATTTGCGTACCGCGTCGAAAAAGGATGTCACGCTTGCAGTCCGGGGAAATATGTTTTCGTAGCGGAATGTAAAATCCCGGTTTCCGGGGTGCCAGAGACATTCCTGGGATGTAGAGTCCCTGCAGGATAAGCAGGCAGGGATGAGCCGATGGCAAAGGGCACCACCTCGACGCCGCATGATGCGGTGTTTAAACAGTTCCTCACTCAGGCCGACACCGCGCGCGATTTTCTGGCGATCCATCTACCGCCTGCGCTGCGTCAGCACTGCGACCTCGATACCTTACAGCTGGAGTCGGCAAGCTTTATCGAGGAGAGCCTGCGGGCCTGGTACTCCGATGTGCTGTGGTCACTCAAAACCGCGTCTGGCGAGGGCTACATTTATGTGGTTATCGAACATCAGAGCTCGCCGGATGCGCAGATGGCCTTCCGCCTGATGCGCTACGCCATCGCCGCGATGCAGCGCCATCTTGATGGCGGTCATACAAAACTGCCGCTGGTGGTGCCGATGCTCTTCTATCACGGAGCGACCACGCCATACCCGTGGTCACTCAACTGGCTGGACTGTTTTGCCGATCCACAGCTGGCGAGTGAGCTTTATATCTCGCCCTTTCCGCTGGTGGATGTCACGGTGATCCCCGACGATGAGATCGTTCGCCACCGGCGCGTGGCATTACTCGAGCTGATACAGAAGCATATTCGCCAGCGCGATTTAATGGGCATTGTTGAGCAACTGACGACGATTTTACTTAGCGGGGACGCTAATGACAGACAGCTAAAAACGCTGTTTAATTATCTGCTGCAGACTGGCAACGCGCGCCGCTTTGGCCGGTTTATCCACGAAGTGGCGCAACGGGTTCCTCAGCACAGGGAGAGATTGATGACTATTGCTGAAAGATTACAGGAAGTGGGCCGCAGAAAAGGCAAACGGGAAGGCCGGCTTGAAGGCAGACAAGAAGGCAGACAAGAAGGACAGCATGCCGAGGCGCTGCGCATTGCCCAGAGGATGCTGGCTGACGGCATTGCCCGCGAGACGGTGGTGAAAATCACCGGCCTGACCGCCGACGAGATCGCCGCGCTGGCGCATTGATAACGCCGGGGCGGACTGACGGTCGCCCCGGTTAGCCTCTTTATGGAATATTCCGGATATACCTAACTTTACCCGCATCGCCAGCCATCTCGACTACCCTTAATATCCTTAACGGCATTTTTGACTGCCTTAGTAGCGATAACAAGGAGACATGCGATATGGCCTATCAGACGGTGAATCCTGCGAACAATCAGCTTATTAAAACGTACCCGGCGCACAGCGATGCGGATGTGGAGGCGGCGCTGCAGCAGGCGGATGCGCTCTACCATTCTGCCTGGGCAAAAGGCGATATTGAACCGCGGCTGGCGGTACTGCATAAGCTGGCGGATCTGATCGATAGCCGGGCGGAGGAGCTGGCAAAAATCGCTAGCCAGGAGATGGGGAAACTCATTAAGCAGAGCCGCGGCGAAGTGAAACTTTGCGCGCAGATCGCCCGCTATTACGCCGATAACGCCAAATCGTTCCTGGCGCCGGTGAAGTATCCCTCCGAACTGGGTGAAGCCTGGGTTGAGCACCATCCCATTGGCGTCTTACTGGCGGTGGAGCCGTGGAACTTCCCCTATTACCAGCTGATGCGCGTCCTGGCGCCAAACCTGGCGGCCGGTAACCCGGTTATCGCCAAACACGCCAGCATTGTGCCGCACTGCGCGGAGACCTTTGCCCATCTGGTGCGTGAGGCCGGCGCTCCGGAGGGGGCGTGGACCAACCTGTTTATCTCCCAGGATCAGGTGGCGAAGATTATCGCTGACGATCGCGTGCAGGGCGCGGCGCTAACGGGGTCGGAGAAAGCCGGCAGCGTGGTGGCGGCGCAGGCGGCGAAGCATATTAAGAAATCAACGCTGGAACTGGGCGGCAATGATGTGTTTGTCGTGCTGGACGATGCCGACCTGGAGCGCGCGGTGAAAATCGGCGTCCAGGCGCGGCTGAACAACGCCGGCCAGGTGTGTACCGCTGCCAAGCGCTTTATCCTGCACGAAAATATCGCGGATGCGTTCCTGACAAAATTTAGCGAGGCGTTTCGCCAGGTGAAAATCGGCGATCCGCTGGATGAAAGCACCACGCTGGGGCCGCTCTCTTCCAAAGATGCGCTGGATACCCTAAGCAAACAGGTGGACGAGGCGGTGAAAAATGGCGCTAAGCTGCATCTGGGCGGCAAAGCGGTGGCTCGAGAAGGCAATTTCTTTGAACCCACCATTTTGACCGGTATCACCCGTGATAATCCGGCGTACTTCGAAGAGTTCTTTGGCCCGGTGGCGCAGATCTACGTGGTGAAAAACGATGAGGAGGCAATCCAGCTGGCCAATGATTCCCACTATGGTCTGGGCGGCGCGGTGTTCAGTCAGGATATCGAACGCGCCAAACGGATGGCCTCCGCCATTGAAACCGGAATGGTTTATATCAACTGGCTCACCGATACCGCGCCGGAGCTGCCGTTTGGCGGCGTGAAGCGTTCCGGTTACGGACGGGAGCTCTCCGATCTCGGCATCAAAGAGTTTGTGAACCAGAAGCTGGTGGTGGTGCGCCGCTAAGCCTATGACCCGGCCATAAAAAAACCTGCCATTCGGCAGGTTTTTTTATGGCTAATGCTCAGCGCACCTTAACTTTATCGCGGGGCGTTGACCATAATCAGAAGGTGACCCCGCCGCCCACATAGGCGCCATCAATCAGGGTGTGGTTCGGGCGACCCTCTTTACCGTCAACGCTCACATGGCGGTAACCCACTTTCAACGTCACTGGACCAATCGGAGACCAGCTCACGCCGCCGTTCGCTTCAACATAGTTTTTCACGCTGTTGTTCAGACCATCCGGCGCGACATACCCTTCGCCAAACACGTGGATGCTGTCGGTCAGGGCCACGTTCACTCCGCCGCCGACCGGAAACGCGACGCCGTTATCGCCTTTTTTCGGCCCGAGGTAGATGGCTTTCGCGCCGGCGTTGAGCATCACCGGGCCCACTTCCAGGTTGTAACCCGCGCCCACGCCGCCGGTCTGGCTACCATCATCGGTATTCTTCAGCCAGTGGCTTTCGGCGTACAGGCCAGAAGAGGATTTACCCATTTCCATATTCAGATTAGTGAAGTTTTTACCCTGTTCAACGGTAAACCCCACCGCCATGGCGGAACCAGAGACCGCGGTCAGGGCTGCAAGAATAAGGATGTTAAGCTTTCTCATGGTTTACTCCTCGTCAATAAAGTTGTCTGAGGGAACCTTAACAAGCGATGTTTACCTCTGCAAATGTGACTTGCGTCGATTTTTTATGCTGGTTTTGTCAGGAAGGTGTTTTGAAAATGTTGTAATGACGTTGGGTTACGGCGAGGTCAATCATCAAATTTAGCCTGTTTAGCCGTGGTTTAATTGGTGGGCTAAACAGAAACTGAACAGAGCAGTCATTAATTATTAAGGGGCCTATTCATTCAGTTTCTTATAATTTCCAAAAATGTTTCTACTGTTACTTATTAAAACGTTGCTTTACATTTTTCGACGCGCTGCCGACGTTTGGTCCCTGTTTTTGACGAGGTCTCAGAGAGAAGGGGGCCTGCGCCTTAGGGCGCAGGCGGGCAGGTTAGCGTCGTAACCCGGCAAACGCCGCGCGAATTTCCTCTTCCGGCAACTGAATGCCGATAAACACCAGCGTGCTGTGCGGCGTTTCATCGCCCCATGGGCGATCCCAGTCGGCGCTGTAGAGGCGCTGCACGCCCTGGAACAGCAGGCGATTTGGCTCGCCGTCGATCCACAGCATGCCTTTATAACGCATCAATTGCTCGGCGAAGGAGAGCAGCAGATTTTCCATTACCCGTGAAACTTCACTGATATCCACCGGATAGTCGAGCTCGACCACAATCGACGAGACGTCATTCTGTTTTTCTGCCACAAAATGAAAGCGCGGTGTGGCGCTGACAACCTTCTCTTCCAGCATAAAACCGCTGGTGTTAAACAACTGGCTTAAATCGATATCGCCGTGAATGACGGTATAAATCGGCGCCCGCGCGTTAATGCGCGCCAGCCGTTCACGCAGCTTTTCGGTGTCGCCGGCGACGTCGGTTTTGGTTAACAGGATCCGGTCCGCGTAGCCGACCTGCGACTGGGCGATGGTGAACTGATCCATCTGCTGGTCGGCATGGACGGCGTCAACCAGGGCGATCACGCCGTCCAGCAGATAGCGCTCGCAGAGCACCTGATGGGAGAAAAAGGTCTGGATAATCGGCCCCGGGTCGGCCATGCCGGTGCATTCAATCACCAGCCGGTCAAACTCGATTTCGCCGCGATCGCGACTGTCGAGGAGATCGAGCAGGGCGTCTTCCAGTTCGTTGGAGCGTGTACAGCAGATACAGCCGTTGGTCAGGGTTTTAATCTGCGTGGCGCGGTCGCCGATGAGCTGATCGTCAACGGAGACTTCGCCGAATTCGTTTTCAATTACGGCGATTTTGAAACCGTGCTGCTCATTGAGGATATGGCGCAGGAGGGTGGTTTTTCCTGCGCCGAGAAAACCGGTGAGTAGGGTGACTGCAATCGGTGCCATTATTGCCTCCATTAACAGCAGCGTACGCCGCCTTTGCCGTCGCCGCCGTAGCGGGCCTGCTGGCGTTCGCGGAAGAATTCTTCATAAGTCATGTACGGCTGATCCGGATGGTTGGTTTGCATATGCGTGACGTAGTTGTCGTAATCCGGAATGCCAATCAGCATTTTTGCCGCCTGACCGAGATATTTTTTTGCCTGACCTAAGTTACCAAACATTATAAGTTCCAGATAACGAATAAAGCCGGATGGCGGCTAGCGCCATATCCGGCCTACGTTAATGCGCTTTTGGTAGGCCGGATACGCGTAGCGCTATCCGGCATCAGGGTTAATGATGTGACGAGGTCTTCACGCCGCCTTCCGGTACCGGCACATACGGAGTCTCTTTGTCGGTACGCACCTTATTGTTGCGGACATTGAGCCAGGTTTTGATGCCGTAGAAGATGATGCTATACACCACCACCAGGAACAGAATACTCAGGCCGGCGTTGGTGTAGTTGTTGACCACGATATGGTTCATGTTGGCGATCTGCTGCGCGGTCAGCTCGCCGCCGGCGGCAATCTTCTCTTTATACTGCTGAGCCATAAAGAAGAAGCCTTCCATCTGCGGGTTGCTGCTGAACAGCTTCAGGCCCAGCGCCCAGGTGGTGCACAGCAGCAGCCATGCCGCCGGGATAACGGTGACCCAGATATATTTGGTGCGCTGCATCTTGACCAGCACCACGGTGCCAAGCACCAGCGCCACGGCGGCCAGCATCTGGTTAGAGATCCCGAACAGCGGCCACAGGCTCTTCACGCCGCCCAGCGGGTCGACCACGCCCTGATACAGCAGGTAGCCCCACAGCCCGACGCAGCCGGCGGTACCGATAATCCCGGCGACCAGCGAGTCGGTTTTTTTCAGGAACGGCACGAAGTTACCCAACAGATCCTGCAGCATAAAGCGGCCTGCGCGGGTACCCGCATCCAGCGCGGTGAGGATAAACAGCGCTTCAAACAGGATACCGAAGTGGTACCAGAAGCCCATATCCGCCATCGGGATGATTTTATGGAATACGTGGGCGATACCGACGGCCAGCGTCGGCGCGCCGCCAGCGCGGTTCAGTACCGAAGGTTCGCCGATATCTTTCGCCGTCTGCAGGATCTGCTCAGGTGAAATCACAAAGCCCCAGGAGCTGACGGTCGCCGCCGCGTGGACGGTCACTTCTTTCAACTGCACTGCGATCATCGCCGCGTTTTCACCGCCCATTTCATGCAGGTTCGGCATGACGATGCCCAGGCCCGCCGGCGGGGTGTTCATCGCGAAGTAGAGACCCGGTTCGATAATCGAGGCCGCAACCAGCGCCATGACTGCAACAAAGGATTCCATCAGCATCGCGCCGTAGCCAATAAAGCGGGCATCGGTTTCGTTGGCCAGCAGCTTCGGCGTAGTACCGGAGGCGATCAGCGCGTGGAAGCCGGAGACCGCGCCGCAGGCGATGGTGATAAACAGGAACGGGAACAGGGCGCCTTTCCACAGCGGACCTGTACCATCAATGTACTGGGTCACTGCCGGCATTTTCAGGTCCGGGTTGAGGATAACAATCCCCAGCGCCAGGCCGACGATCACGCCGATTTTCAGGAAGGTGGCCAGATAATCGCGCGGCGCCAGAATCAGCCATACCGGCAGCAGCGCGGAAATGAACGCGTAGCCAATCAGGGTAAAGGTGATAGTGGTATCTTTAAAGGTCAACGCCGGGCCCCAGTACGGGTCGTGGGCAATCACGCCGCCGAACCAGATAGAGGCCACCAGCAGCACGATACCGATAACCGACACTTCACCGACGCGGCCTGGGCGCAGGAAGCGCATGTAGATCCCCATAAACAGGGCGATAGGCACCGTCGAGCAGACGGTAAACACGCCCCACGGGCTTTCCGCCAGCGCTTTCACCACGATGAGCGCCAGCACCGCGAGAATGATGATCATAATCAGGAAGCAGCCGAACAGGGCGATAGAGCCCGGAACCGGCCCCATCTCCTGTTTAATCATCTCACCCAGCGAGGCGCCGTTACGCCGCGAGGAGATAAACAGCACCATGAAGTCCTGTACCGCGCCCGCCAGCACCACGCCGGCCAGCAGCCACAGGGTACCCGGCAGATAACCCATTTGCGCGGCCAGTACCGGGCCGACCAGCGGGCCGGCGCCGGCGATCGCGGCAAAGTGGTGGCCAAACAGCACGTAGCGGTTGGTTGGCACATAGTTCAGGCCATCGTTATTAATGACCGCCGGCGTGGAGCGCGTCGGGTCAAGCTTCATCACCTTCTGCGCGATGTACAGGCTGTAATAACGGTAGGCGACGAGGTACACAGAAACCGATGCGACGACGATCCACAGGGCACTGACGTGCTCACCGCGGCGCAGGGCGACGACTGAGAGGCAAAATGCCCCGATGATTCCAAGAATCACCCAGGGTATGTGCTTGAATAGTTTTTTGGTATCCATAGTAAAACCTGGCGTTAATTAGATGAATAATTGGCCGAAGCCGTCTGGTTTTAAGTAAGGGTTGATGGAGGTATTGATTAGCTAGGCTGCCTCCGATCTTGCCAGAACAGCGCGCGCGTAAAGTTGGGTAAATCGGTGAGTGGTTGTATAGGGGGTTAAGCGGTTACTTGCGGGGGTAAGCGGTTAGATATGAGTACGAGAGCGCGTAAATGTGTGATTAAGCTCACATTATTATTCTGCGCATCTCAAAGATATGCTTTCAAACTGAGGATAACGATTTTTATCACCCGCAGATCACTATCTTTATTTCAAGTAGAGGTATTTTGATATTATGCTGACTTTGCCATGTCGTATGGATAGCGTTTAACAAAGGGAATTCGAGTTATGAAATTTGTAAAGATAATGATCATCGCCAGTGCTTTTTACTTAACATATGCTCATGCAAGAGAGATACATCAGGCTGTTGATGAGCCGGCAGCCCCTTATAATTTGCGCTGGGGGATGAGTTACGATGAGGCCAGAAACACGCCTTTATATTCTCTGGAGGTATCAGATATCAATTATGCCGGAAAAGACCCGGATCTGATTATCTCAACGCTGACTCCCCAGGAAGTGGGGGCGTTGAAATATCAGGAGATGAAGCTTTATTTCGATAAGAATAAAGGGCTGAAAAGTGTTTTTGTTAGCGCTGATGTTGATTCCAGTCAGCAGGCCTATAAAGTTGATGATGGCCGGGAAGCACTCGCCTTATATAATGAGGAAGTTAAGGTTCTTGAACGAGAATATGGGCCAGCGACAATCAAAGAAGAGTTCATTGCAGAAAAAGGGAAATTCTATCAAAGTCTTTCCGCCTGCATTGCAAAACAGCAGGAGTGGTATAATAAAAGATTAGATCTGAATAAAATAAAAAATTGTTCAACCTGGCAACGTACTTATAAAAAAGGTCGGGTAACCGTTTTGCTATACATCGAACCGAGACAAGTTTCCAAACATTATATTTATAAATAAATTAAAGGACTTAACGGTGAGAATATATAAGATTTTTTTTAGAAGTATTGCCATGGTCATTATGGTTATGATCCTTTCTGATTGTCGTCAGTCGTATTATATTGCCAGAAATACGGGGCGCAATATAATGACCTTATCCGACCATCAGCGCGCTAAATCGGCGTTAAACGCTAACGATTTAAATGCAGCTCAGGGCTACCTGACGGGAGAAAAATACAATAATCGCTACAGGCCTGTTAGCGGTGAGGAATCCTGGGGAAGTTTACAATATCGGGCGGCGAAAATCGTCGCCAACGCCGCGGCGAACGGTCAAAAAGTGCGTGATGATGCGCTCTATCTCGCTTATATCTCTTTGTTTGAAGCAGAAGAGGGAGTGCCCGAACATCCCGATATTATGTTGGGTTACATGCATAAAGCCATGGCGCTACTGTTAGCGAATCCGCAATTACTCGATAAAATCGATTCTAAAAATGTCAGTACTTTACCCAGCCAGTTTACCCTTGAACGCTATGCTGTATGGCAATATTTATACGATGGCGGCGAGATTGACTGGACCAAAAAAGCGCCTGAAGGTGAAGGTTATACAATTGCTGGTGAAAGCTATCAGACCTGGAATATCAAGTTAAAAAAAGCCATCTGGAATCGGGGAGACGCTTTTTTAACAAATATAGGTAAACAACAATTTATTCATGACGCTATAGATTATTCGCAATTTCCGGTTATTGCCTGTACCGCCAGGCGAAAAGGCTGGCACTTAACATTACCTGCTGACTACCGGGAACAAAATTTCCGCGGCGGTGGACGTTTTGATTGGGCTTCATGTCGCGCTGTTGAATAAGGCTGGCGGGTGAGATGACGCATATTAAGCGCCAGGTTTACGTATCGGGCGATAAGTAAACCTGGGCGCGGATTTTAGACTGCGACTTCCATTTCCATCATCACCGGGTGGAAACGGCGTTTAAAGTAAATCAGGCCGTGCCCTTGCGGGCTCAGGGTAATATTGCGGATCTCCACCAGATACACCAGGTGGGTACCAATGGTTTGCACCTGGCTAATTTCGCCTTCGAGACTGGCCAGCGAACCTTTCAGCACCGGCTGCCCGAGCGCGCCCTGCTGCCAGCCGCTGAGGGCAAACCGCTCTTCCATCGTCACCCCGGTCATCCCGGCGAAATGACGGGCCATGATTTCCTGTTCGTGGCTCAGCACGTTGATGCACAACTTGCCGTTACCCTGAAACACCGGGTTCATCGCGCTGTTGGCGTTGATACAAACCATCACCGATGGCGGCGTATCCGTCACCGAGCATACCGCCGTGGCGGTAATGCCGCAGCGGCCGGCTTCGCCTGCGGTGGTGACAACGTTAACCGCAGCCGACAGGCTGGCCATGGCATCGCGAAAACGCAGGCGTTGTTCATCTAATTGCATTATGACCTCCCGCTGTGAATTACTTCAGCAGCTTATCCAACATGTTGATATCAGCGTTATTGTGCAGATGCGGCACCGTCCAGCCGTTCTGGTCGTACTCGGACAGGCAGCGGTCGACCATCGCCATCATTTTGTCCATATTGCCGGAGCTCTGCGCCTGGCGCAGACACTGCAGGCGAATCTCATCCTGGCTACCGGAGTAGTTGATCTCATACAGTTCATGGCGGCCGCCGAATTCGCTGCCGATGGCGTCCCACATCAGTTTGAGGATCTTGATGCGTTCAACGTGATTCATACCGTTGGAGCCGCGCACGTACTTCGCCAGATACTGATCGATCTGCGGGTTGTTCAGATCGCGGGCGCTGGACGGCAGATAAATCAGGCCGCTGGTGACGTTACGCTCGATGATGTTCTTGATCTTGGCGTAGGCCATCGGCGCCATCACGCGATAGGTCTGCAGCGCGGCGTGATCCGGCAGCCATGCGCCGTTGACCCACGGCGTTGCTTCCGAGCACATGGAATCGCTCAGAGCCCAGAACATGTTGCGCCACGCCACCACTTCGCCAAGGTCGGCCTGCACGCCGCGGAATTCGAGGGTGCCGGTACATTCCAGAGAACGTTTCAGCAGGGCGGTGATAAAGTCGAGTTTTACCGCCAGGCGCACGCAGGCCTGCAGCGGGTACATGCGGGCGAAACCGCCTTCCATGGTCCAGCGGCGGCAGCGGTCAAAGTCGCGATAAATCAGTATGTTCTCCCATGGGATCAGCACCTTATCCATTACCAGAATCGCGTCGTTCTCGTCGAAACGGCTGGAAAGCGGATAGTCGTACGGCGATCCGGTCGCGCCGGCGACCATCTCATAGGAGGCGCGGGAGATAAGCTTGACGCCTTCGGCATCCATCGGCGCGACGAACATCAGCGCGAAGTCCGGGTTCTCGCCCATCACCTGTGCGGAGCCGAAGCCGATCATGTTGTAGTGGGTCAGCGCCGAGTTGGTGGCGACCACTTTCGCGCCGCTGACGATGATCCCCGCATCGGTCTCTTTTTCCAGCTTGATGTAGACATCCTTCACTTCATCAGCCGGCTTGTGGCGGTCAATCGGCGGGTTGACGATAGCGTGGTTAAAGTACAGGCCGGTTTCCTGAATGCGGGTGTACCAGTTGCGGGCGTTCTGCTCGAACTGGCCGTAAAACGCCGGGTTGGCGCCCAGCGCGCAGCCGAAGGCGGCTTTGTAGTCCGGGGTGCGGCCCATCCAGCCGTAGCTTAAGCGCGACCACTCGGCGATGGCGTCGCGCTGCTGGCGCAGATCGTCGGCGCTTTTCGCCACGCGGAAGAATTTATGGGTGTAGCCGCCGCTGCCGGTATCGGTGCCCCAGCACAGGGAATCCTGCATCTCCGGTTTATGCAGCGCATCGTACAGCTGAGCGACGGAGGCCGCGGCATTACGGAAGGCCGGATGCGTGGTGACGTCTTTCACGCGCTCGCCGTAGATATAAATTTCGCGGCCATCCTGCAGGCTTTTTAAATACTCTTCACCGGTTAACGGGCGTTTCGCGTCGGCGCGGAAATCTTCAGGTTTCATAGGGGCCTCTTCAGTATTTATCGGAATAATGATGTTAAATATATGTTTTGTTTTTGTTGTTTAATTGAAGCGGTTATGGCGCTTGTCGTGAAGGGACGTTTGCGACAACGGCGGGTACTTTTCAGGCGGGAGTGAATTTTGTGATCTCTGCAACTTTTACCGGCTGGCGCGGCGCTGACCCGCCCTACGGTCTGTAGCCCAGGCAAGCGCAGCGCCGCCGGGGTATTACGACACCGGTACTTTTTGCGCCCGGTAGCTGCTGGGCGAGCAGCCGATCTGGCGGCTAAAAAAGCGCGCAAAATAGGCGGGGTCTTTAAACCCCAGCTGCCAGGCAATCTCATTGACCGCGCTATCGGAAAACAGCAGCAGGCGCTTCGCCTCGCGCAGCTGACGGTCAAATATCAGCCGCTTCGGCGAACGGTTGGCAAAGCGGCGACAGATGTCGGTCAACCGCGATTCGGTCAGATGCAGCTCCCTGGCGTAATCCGGTACCGTCCAGTGCTGATGGTAGTGGCTGTCGATCATCTGGTTAAAGCGCTGGAATAGCTTCAGCTCGCCGCGCATCCCACTGGCGGCGTGATCGTCGAGCTTTGCGTTACGCAGCAGCAGGGTAAAGACCGCCTGCGCCAGTAGCGCCAGGGTATGCTCCCGCCCCGGCAACTGGGCGGTAGATTCCCGGCGAATCAGCTGCCAGTAGTGGGCCAGCGCCGCCAGCTCGTCGGGTTTATCCGCCAGCGACAGGCAGATCCCCGGCAGGCCGAAGGTCTCCCGCGTGCCGGGATAAAGTACCTCCAGCAGCGGCCAGATCAGCTCCTCATGGACCGTCAACACATGGCCATCGCTATCGGACTCGGTAATAAAGGCGTGCGGTACCGAGGGCGGCGTTATCACAAACAGCGGCGCCTGCACCGAATAGCGATGGTCATCAAGCTGCAGCTCAATCTGTCCGGTATCAAGGTAGTGCATCTGGAAATAGCGGTCGTGGCGATGCGCCTGCATGTCGCGGCCAAAAAAGGCCGCCATGCGGGAGAACGACTGGTAGTGCACCTCTTCGGTACCCAGACTCTCGTCGTAATCTTTATTGATGTCGATGTTGGCGATGGAATGCTGGCACATACCCGCTCCTTAGTGGCCTTTTTGCGCCGCTAATCCCGGCGCGGCGGCGGCGTCCTCACGCTGGCTCATTGGAATGCGGGTAAGCACCAGCGCGCCGACGATCAGTAATCCGGCGACAAACCACAGCCCGGAGCTAAAGCTGCCGGTGGTATCACGCAAAATGCCGATCAACAGCGGGCTGACGGCAGAGCCGACGTTGCCGATAGCGTTGATCACCGCCAACGCCACCGCGCGCGACTGCAGGCTGATCACCCGATCCGGGGTGGTCCAGAAAATGGCCATCGCGGTAAAGGATCCCACCGAAGCCATAATAATGCCGATCAGTTGGATCAGGCTGTGGTGCGTTGCCGAAGCCAGCAGCCAACCCGCCGCGGCGAACAGGTAGGGCAGGATGGTATGCATCTTGCGCTCTTTGCGGCGGTCGGATCGGCGGCTCCACCAGATCATGCCGAAAATAGTGCAGAACTGCGGGATCGCCGCCAGCAGGCCAATCATGATGTTGCTGCTGCCGGTGTTGAAGCTCTGCAGGATCTGCGGCGTCCAGATATTAATGGCGCTGAGGGTATTGGTCAGGCAGAAGTAGGCGAGGGTATACATCAGCACCGCTGGCGTCAGTACTTCGCGCAGCGTGGAACGCGGCGAAGCCGGGACGATCGCCGCATGTTCCCGTTCGCGATCGATCATCGCCATCAGCGCCTGTTTCTCTTCGTTATCCAGCCAGTTGGCTTTATCCGGCGTGTCGTTGAGGAAGAACCAGGTGACGACGCCGAGCACCACCGACGGCAGGCCTTCCAGCAGAAATAGCCATTGCCAGCCTTTCAGGTTCCACAGGCCGTCGAGCGCCAGAATATAGCCGGAAAGTATCGAGCCGAGCATCATGGTCACCGGCATGGCGATCATAAACAGGGCGTTGGCGCGGGCGCGATGGTAGGCCGGGAACCACCAGGTCAGATAGACGAGGATCCCCGGCAGAAAACCAGCCTCGGCGATGCCGACCAGCATGCGCAGGATGTACAGCGTATGCGGGCTGGTGGCGAACATGGTGCAGGTCGAGGCGATCCCCCAGACCACCATGATCCCGGCGATCCAGCGGCGCGCGCCGACTTTCGCCAGCATGATATTGCTGGGGATCCCGCACAGCACGTAGGTGACGTAGAACAGCGTCGCCGCCAGGCCGAACATGGTGGAGGTCAGGCCGAGATCTTTACCCATCGTCAGGCCGGCGAAGCCGATATTAATGCGATCCAAAAATGAGAAAACAAAGAGAACAAACAGGAAGGTAATCAGGCGGCGGAACAGCTTTTTGATCACCCGGTTTTCTACTTCAACGGCTTTATTATCATTGTGTTGCAGGGTAGAGGTAGTCATGTTGCGCTCCACATTATCCGTTCAATAGACGGATTTATTGTTATCGGTTGTGGTGGTTGCGTTGTGGGTAAACCGGGCCGCCAGCGCTTCTGCGCCGCGGGCCAGCAGGGTGGTATCGACGCCGACGGCGACGAACAGCGCGCCCAGTTCGAGATAGCGTTTCGCCAGCTGTTCATTAGCCATCAGGATCCCCGGCGCTTTACCGGCCTGACGGATTTGCTGGATGGCATCTTCAATGGCGGCCTGCACTTCCGGGTGTTGTGGGTTGCCGCCGTGGCCCATATCGGCGCTGAGATCCGCCGGGCCGATAAACACGCCGTCCACCCCGTCGACATCGAGGATCTGCGGCAGATTTTTCAGCGCTTCGCGGGTCTCAATCTGTACCAGGACGCACATGGCGTCATTGGCCCGGTGGATATAATCCGGGACGCGATTCCAGCGTGAGGCGCGGGCCAGCGCGCTGCCGACGCCGCGGATGCCGGCTGGCGGATAGCGGGTGGCTCTGACCGCCAGCCGCGCCTCTTCGGCATTCTGCACCATCGGCACCAGCAGGGTTTGCGCGCCGACATCCAGCAGCTGTTTGATCTGCACCGGATCGTTCCACGACGGACGCACCACCGGCTGGCTGGGGTAGGGCGCAATGGCCTGCAGCTGGGTCAGCACCGTTGGTACATTGTTGGGCGCGTGTTCGCCGTCGATCAGCAGCCAGTCGAAGCCCGCGCCGGCCAGCAGTTCGGCGCTGTAGCTGCTGCACAGCCCCAGCCACAGGCCGATTTGCGGACGCCCGGCCTTGAGCGCCTCTTTAAATGCGTTGTTCATGTTGCTCTCCTCAAACAAAGCGGCAGCTGATGGCGCCCATGTTGCCGTAGTCGACGTGGAAGGTATCGCCCTTGCGCGCCGGGACCGGGCGGGTGAAGGAGCCGCCGAGGATAATCTGTCCGGCTTCGAGCTGGACATCGTACGGCGCCAGCTTGTTGGCCAGCCAGGCCACGCCGTTGGCCGGATGATTGAGTACGCCCGCGGCGACGCCGGTCTCTTCAATTACGCCGTTGCGATACAGCAGGGCGGAGATCCAGCGCAGGTCGAGCTCGTCCGGTTTAATCGGCCGGCCGCCGAGGATCACCCCGGCGTTGGCGGCGTTGTCGGAGATGGTGTCGAACACTTTGCGCGGACGCTGGGTTTCCGGGTCGATGTTGTGGCAGCGCGCGTCGATAAGCTCCAGCGCCGGGATAACGTAGTCGGTGGCGTTGTAGACATCAAACAGCGTACAGTTCGGGCCGCGCAGCGGTTTGGCCAGCACGAAGGCCAGCTCGACTTCGATACGCGGCACGATAAAGCGGTCGGTGGGAATATCGCTGCCGTCGTGAAAGAACATATCGTCGAGCAGCGCGCCGTAGTCCGGCTCGCTGATCTGCGAACTGGCCTGCATCGCTTTAGAGGTCAGGCCGATCTTGTGGCCTTTGAGCACGCGGCCTTCGGCGATCTTCATCTCGACCCACTCGCGCTGGACGGCGTACGCGTCCTCAATGGTGATCGATGGATAATCCAGCGAGATCGCGCGGATCTGTTCACGCTGTTTTTCGGCCTGGTTTAACCGCTGGGCGATCAGGGTTCGGGTCTGTTTATCGAGCATAGTGATTCCTGTGGCATTGTATTGCCGGATGGCGCTTCGCTTATCCGGCCTACAAATTCATGGCCGTTGTAGGCCCGGTAAGCGCAGCGCCACCGGGCAATTTGCACATTATTTAAATAACGCGTGCACGTTGTTTTGTTTGTAGTTCAGCGTCGGGTCGAGCTCTTCCATGGCGAACGACAGCGCCAGATAGCGGCTCTCCATTAGCGTCGCGAAGTGGGATTTGATCAGCGCGAACAGCATATCTCCCACGTCCTGACGGCTCTCCAGGCTGCGCCCGGCGCCGATCTTCAGGGTCATATGCACGAAGGCGTAATCCTGCCTGCCGTCGGCCATCTGCCAGGTATCCAGCCAGTGGGCGCGGCTGCGGATCCCACCGATCGGGAAGATGCCGGTGGCGGCCAGCGCCTCGTTGACTTTGGCGAACAGCCCTGGCAGATCGGCCTGTTCGCGGATGTTGTCGGTACATTCGGCGATAAAATGCGGCATGGGGCCCCCTTACGCCTGCGCCGGCAGCGGGAACACGGCGTTAACCTGGCCGGTACCGGAGCTGGCGAACAGCTCGGTGATAAACTCCACCTTGCCGTCGTATTTATCCCAACCCAGCAGACCGAGCAGCATCACCGTGTCGTGCATGTTGCCTTCGCCGTAGCAGTAGTCGGCATACTCCGGCAGCATGGTGCAGAACTCTTTGAATTTGCCCTCGCGCCACAGTTTCACCACGCGCTCATCCATTTGATGGTCAAATTCGCGGGTGTAGCTGTTCATCCCCTCTTCGGCGCGCTGGTCGTCGATAAAGCGGTGCGACAGCGAACCGCTGGCCAGCACCGCCACGGTGCCGTCGTATTTTTCAATGGCTTTGAGGATCGCTTCGCCCAGCCTGCGGCTGTCGGCAAAATCGTGAACGGTACAGAAGGCGGAAATGGACACCACTTTGAAATGCTTATCGCTGTTCATGTAGCGCATCGGCACCAGGGTGCCGTACTCCAGCTTCAGGCTGGGAATATTGTGCGCTTTGGCACGCACCCCGAGCTTCACCGCCTCGTCGGCGATAAGCTGGCCCAGCTCCGGGTTGCCGTCGTAGTCGTAGGTCATGTCGCGAATGAAATGCGGCAGTTCGTTACTGGTGTAGACGCCCTGAAAATGGTCGGCGCAGTTGATGTGGTAGGCGCTGTTGACCAGCCAGTGGGTATCAAACACGATAATGGTATCGACGCCCATTTCACGGCAGCGCTTGCCAATTTCTTTATGCCCGTCGATCGCGCCCTGACGGCAGCCGTGGTTTTTCCCCGGCAGCTCAGACAGATACATCGACGGCACGTGAGTGATTTTTGCTGCTAACGCTAACTTACCCATATCAGACTCCCCATTTCGGGATCGGATGGTCGCCCATCGAGATGCAGACGTTTTTCATTTCGGCGAACACTTCAAAGCTGTACTCGCCGCCTTCGCGGCCGGTGCCGGAGGCCTTCACGCCGCCGAACGGCTGACGCAGGTCGCGCACGTTCTGGGTGTTGACGAACACCATCCCGGCTTCAATACCGCGCGCCAGACGCAGCACTTTGCTGACGTCCTGGGTCCAGATATACGACGCCAGGCCGTATTCCACATCGTTCGCCAGGCGCAGCCCTTCCGCTTCGTCTTTGAACGGCAGCAGGCAGGCGACCGGGCCAAAAATCTCTTCCTGGGCGACGCGCATACGGTTGTCGACATCCGCCAGCACCGTCGGGCGCAGGAAGTTGCCGGCTTTCAGATGCGCCGGCAGGTCGGACGGTTTATCCGCGCCGCCGGCCAGCAGGGTGGCCCCCTCTTCGATGCCGAGGCGAATGTAGCCGGACACTTTCTCCCAGTGCTGCTGGCTAATCAGCGCGCCGACTTGGGTGTTCGGATCGGTCGGATCGCCTACGCGCAGGCGATTGGCGCGCTCGGCGAAGCGTTTAACGAACTCGGGGTAGATACTCTGCTGAATAAAGATGCGCGAGCCGGCGGTGCAGCGTTCGCCGTTGATCGAGAAGATGGTGAACAGCGCGGCGTCAAGCGCGCGCTCGATATCGGCATCTTCAAAAATCAGCACCGGCGATTTTCCGCCCAGCTCCATGGAGTACTTTTTCAGACCGGCGTTTTTCATGATGTTGCGGCCGGTGGCGGTGCCGCCGGTGAAGGAGACGGCGCGCACATCATGATGGCGCACCAGCGCGTCGCCGGCGGTGGCGCCGTAGCCCTGCACCACATTGAGTACGCCAGCCGGGATCCCGGCTTCCAGCGCCAGCTCGCCCAGACGATCGGCGGTCAGCGGCGACAGCTCGGACATTTTCAGCACCGCGGTATTCCCCAGCGCCAGGCACGGCGCCACCTTCCAGGTGGCGGTCATAAACGGCACGTTCCACGGCGACACCAGCGCGCAGACGCCAACCGGCTGCACGAGGGTGTAGTTCAGCATCTTGTCGTCGACCGGATAGGTCTTGCCGTTCATCTGCTGGCATACTTCGGCGAAAAATTCGAAATTGTGTGAGGCGCGCGGGATCAACACGTTTTTGGTCTGGTGGATCGGCAGGCCGGTATCGGCGGTTTCCATCGCCGCGATCTCCGGGACGTTCTGATCGATCAGATCCCCCAGGCGGCGCATCAGACGCGCGCGCTCTTTCATCGGCAGGTTAGCCCACTTCGGGAAGGCCTCTTTCGCCGCCGCCACCGCCTGGTTGATTTCGGCTTCACCGCCGGAGGCGACTTCCGCCAGTACCTCGCCGGTGGCCGGGTTGGTGGTATGAAAATAGTCTGCGCCGGCAACGTTTTTACCGTTGATCCAATGGTTAATCTTTTTCATGACAGTGTCTCCTCATACGCTTGCTGGCTGATGATATGGTTGACCAGGCGGCCCACGCCCTCGACTTCAACGATCACCTCGTCGCCCGGCACCACATCGGATAGCCCTTTCGGCGTGCCGGTGGCGATCATGTCGCCCGGTTGCAGGGTCATAAATTCGCTTAAATAAGCGATGAGGAACGGGATGCTGAAGATCAGATCGGCGGTGGTGCCCTGCTGGCGCAGCTCGCCGTTGACCCAGGTGCGCAGGGCCAGGTTATGCGGATCCGGGATCGCCTCTTTGCTGACGATCCACGGGCCGATCGGCGTCAGGGTGTCGCGGCTTTTCACCCGCAGGTTCGGGCGGTAGTAGTTTTCCAGATAGTCGCGGATCGCGTAGTCATTGCACACGGTATAGCCGGCGACATAATCCATAGCCTCGGCTTCGCTGACGCGGCGCGCGGTTTTCCCAATCACCACCACCAGTTCGGCTTCGTAGTGCATGTATTCGACGTTATCCGGGCGTACCGACTGCTGCTGGTGGCCAGTAAAGGTGTTCGGCGCTTTGATGAATACCAACGGCTCGGTTGGCGGTTTAAATTCCAGCTCGCTGGCGTGGTCGGCGTAATTCAGCCCCAGCGCGAACAGCGTGCCGTTGGCGGGCGGCAGCCAGCGGAATTCACCTTCTTTTAATACCGTGCCATCGTCCAGGCGCACCTGGTCGCGTTCATCGACCAGCACGTCGCGTACCTGTCCTTGCCATTCAATGCGTGCCTGTTTCATGCCAGCTCTCCTTCTGCGACAACCGGGTTTTCGAGCGCCGGGAAACCGTCGGCGAGAATACGTACCCGGTCGCCGGGGCGCAGCGTGACGCGAGAGTGGGGCGTGCCGATAAGGATCGCGTCGCCGGGATTGAGGGTGGCGAATTCGCTCAAGGCGCTCAGCAGCTGCGCGGCATTACGCTGCAGATCGCCGGTATGCCAGCTATCCGCCTCGCGGCCGTTAATTTCGGTGATGATGGTCAGATCGTCGACGTTGCGTACCGCCGATAGCGTGCCGATGGGACAGAAGCCATCGCGGCACTTGGCTTTGATCGCCGGGCGATAAAAACTCTCTTCCGGCAGACTCACATCGTTAGCCAGCGCGTAGCCAGCGATATAGTTCGCCGCCTCTTCCGCCGCCACTTTACGCGCGGTTTTGCCGACAATCAGCGCCACCGTTGCGCCGCTTTGTACGGTCTCGCCCTGCGGATACGGGATCGCTTCGCCATCGCCAATTACGGTATTGCGCGGCTTGATAAACCAGACCGCGGTTTTCGGCGGCGTCTTGTAGGGGGCCTGTTGAAACGCCTCGCGCCAGGCGTCGAGCTGGCTGCGATGATTGAGCGCAACGGCGAAGATGGTACCTTTCATTCACCACTCCTCTGGGACAGATTTCGGTTCAAAGGGATTTCATTAATATATTAATGATCATCTTTTATGCTTTGCGCTGAGGTTTAGCAACTGGAAGTGAATGTTTTGTGATCGGATTAACACAATATTTACATAACAATTACTTATTTATTGTGAATCAATAAGTTGAATATTTTTCAGGAAAAGACTGGTACTTTTCAGGTGCAGAAACCGGTTGTACATGGCAGGATTAACGCTAATTATTAAGTTATTAATAAGTTTTTGGTGAGGCTGTTGAGGGGATACTATGCATGATTCATTAACCATTGCCTTGTTGCAGGCGCGTGAAGCGGCGATGGCCTACTTTCGACCGATCGTCAAACGGCACAATCTCACCGAACAGCAGTGGCGGATCGTGCGAATTCTCGCCGAACGTCCGTCGATGGACTTTCACGATCTGGCCTTTCGCGCCTGTATCCTGCGCCCCAGTCTGACCGGTATTTTGACGCGTATGGAGCGGGATGGGCTGGTGCTGCGCTTAAAGCCAGTTAACGATCAGCGCAAGCTGTACGTCTCGCTGACGCCTGCCGGAACTGCGCTGTACGAAAGCGCCCAGGCGGAGGTGGAAGAAACCTATCGCCTGCTGGAGGCCCAGTTCACCACGGAAAAGCTGCAGCAACTGACCTCCCTGCTGGAGGAGTTTATTGCGCTTGGCGTCCCTGCCGGGCGCGGCGATGAAGAAGAGTAGCGGTTACGGCTCGGCGCTCAGCCTGGCGAGGGCAATAAGCGTTTCCGCGCGGGCGGGGGACAGCGGCTCTCTCGGCTGCGGCAGCGGCCAGCCATACAGCCAGCGGGCGCTGGGTCAGTTTGGCCTGCAGCCAGTCGTCGGCGGCAGCCACGTCGCCGCAGCGCACATCTTCGCAACGGCACAGCAGGCTCTCCGGCGTCGCCGCGTTTTTCAACGACTCCGCCAGCCGGAAGGTGCGGTTGATGGCCGCGGCGAAGCGCTGCCAGCGCTGCAGCAGAGGATCAGTTTCTGCCAGTAAACCACGCCGCCGCCATCGGCGGTTTCAAACAGCACGCTGTGCGCGGAGGGGCGGGCATTCAGCCGCGCGCCGTTCACCTCCCGGATGGCGGCGATGTCGTTGGGGATTTACTACTGGGGCGCGCGCAGCTGCCTGCCGCAGGCTAACTTTAGCGGAGACGAATAAGAGTAAAGGAGAACAGTATGGAGTCGGTAACTCTATCGTTACCTGAAGCTTATGACCTGGCGCTGGAGGTACTCAGCGCCAATGGATTTAGCGCCGACCACGCGGCGGCGATTGCCCGCAATGTGACCGCCGGGGAGCGCGACGGCTGCGCTTCCCACGGCCTGTGGCGGCTGTTGGGCATTGTCGATACCCTGCGCAAAGGTAAGGTATCGCCCGATGCCGAGCCGCAGATCCATGACCAGGCGCCGGCGATTGCGCGGGCGGACGCCGGGGGCGCTTTTTCACTGCTGGCCTACGAGCGCGCGCTGCCGCTGCTGCTGGAGAAGGCGCGCCACAATGGCATTGCGGCGCTGGCAATTAATCGCTGCGTTCATTTTTCCGCGCTGTTTGCCGATATTGAGCCGTTGACCGAGGCAGGGCTGGTAGGGCTGGCCTGTACGCCAAGCCACGCCTGGGTCGCCCCGGCGGGCGGCACACGTCCGCTGTTCGGCACCAACCCCATCGCCTTCGGCTGGCCGCGGCAGGATAAGCCGCCGTTTATTGTTGATATGGCGACCAGCGCCGCGGCGCGCGGCGAGATCCAGCTGCATCAGCGCAGCGGCAAAGCGCTACCGGAAGGCTGGGGAATCGACAGTCAGGGACAGCCAACGACCGATGCCGCAGAGGTGCTGAACGGCGCGATGTTGACTTTCGGCGGCCATAAGGGCTCGGCGCTGGCGGCAATGGTTGAGCTGTTGGCCGGGCCGCTTATCGGCGATATGACCAGCGCCGAATCGCTGGCGTGGGATAACGGCGCGGGCGGTCTCCCCTACGGCGGCGAGCTGATTCTGGCGCTGGATCCGCAGCGTTTTCTCGGCGCGCAGGCACCAGAGCAGCTGGCGCGCGCCGAAACGCTGTTCATGGGTATGCAGGAACAAGGGGCGCGGCTGCCGGGCGAGCGGCGTTTTGCCTGCCGCCAGCAGAGTGAACGGCAGGGGGTCATTATCAGTCGTTCATTGCATGATGAGATTTGCGCCTTGCGCCAGGGCGGGTAAGGCGCGAAGCGCCGCCACCCGGGATGCCTGTCAAAACAGCGTGTCGAGCTCGTCCAGCACGTTGTAGTCGTCATCGACCAGCAGCAACGTCTTCCACTTATCAAAGGTCAGACACGGGTGCGAGGTGCCGAACAGCAGAATATCGCCGACCTGCACATCGCTGCCCGGCGCCAGGCGCAGCATACAGTGCTGATCCATGATGCCGGTGCTGACGATCGACTCCGCGCGCAGCGCTAACTCCTGGCCGTTACGATAATGGGCGATCGGCTGCGGCAGCCCGGCGTCGAAAGCGCAGTCGCGCTTGCCGAAGTTTACCACCGCGCGATCCGCCTCCGGCACCGATTGCACCATCGCCATCAGCTCCAGCGCTGATGTAAGATCGCCGGCGAGATCGCAGGCAATCGGATCGCGGGCGATCAGCTCTTGTTGGGCGAGATCGTAGATCCCGCGATCGTGGGTGATATAACAGCCAGGGCGGATGACGATACGGCAGCGGCGCGGTTTTGCCGCCGCCAGCCAGATGTTGCACACCACGTCATACCAGACGGTGCCCGCGCCGGTGAGAATAAATTCGCCGTCAACCAGCGGCTCCATGCGGCAGGCAAGCGCCGCGGCCTGCTGTAACAGCGCTTCCACCTGCGGCTGCGGATCGTCGCCGTGCAGCACCCCTTCATACAGTTCCAGTCCGCGTAGCCGTAACCCCGGCAGGTCGCTTACCCGCTGCGCCAGCGCCAGCGCGTCATTGACGCTACGACAGCCGCAGCGCCCGCCAGGCACGCCAAGTTCAATCAGCACATCCAGCGTTTGTCCCTGGTCTGCGAAGAATGTGGAGAGGGCGCGCACGTTGACCTCGCTATCGACGCAGCAGATAAAATCCACCGCCCGATAGTGGGCTTTTAGCTGCGCGACCACCTGCATATTGGCTTTGCCGACCAGCTGATTAACCATCAGGACGCGTTGGATGCCGCTGGCCATTGCCGCGCTAGCCTGCCAGGCGCTGCCCACGCCGATCCCCCACGCCCCCGCTCGCTGCTGCGCCTGAAATATCCATGGCGTCATTGTCGTTTTACCATGCGGCGCCAGCGATACGCTGCGGGCGTCGGCGTAGCGCTGCATCCATGAAATATTATTTTCCAGCGCCGACTTTTTTAGCAGCGCGGCGGGTAGACAGACCTCTTCCGCCAGCAGATTAGCCGGCGCGGAC
Source organism: Klebsiella sp. HMSC16A12 (assembly GCF_001808265.1). Lineage (NCBI taxonomy): Bacteria > Pseudomonadati > Pseudomonadota > Gammaproteobacteria > Enterobacterales > Enterobacteriaceae > Klebsiella > Klebsiella sp. HMSC16A12. The sequence goes on along the minus strand of NZ_KV792634.1, from coordinate 30,326 downwards.
ATGAGGGCGGATTTGTGCGGGATGAGCGGTGCTGAATGGTATTTCATAACACTATCCTTTCAGGGTTTATAATCGGTTAGTCGCTGGGTATCATTTATAACTATTTGATAAATATATTTTTAATATAAAAATGTTATTCGTTTTGAATAAAAGTATCACAAAACGATCTGGGTTTTGCGTAGTTTTCCACTGTTTTTTGCGCTTGTAAATGGTTAACTTATCGGCATGTCGAAAGGGAGTAATTGCTATGAAAGTTGACTGGCTTTTCAAAAACGTCACGGTGATCGACGGGAGCGGCGGGCCGCAATACCGTGCTGATGTGGCGGTGAAGGGCGATCGAATTATGGCTATCGCCCCGGCGCTGGACGTTGCGGCGGAGCAGGTGATTGATGGCCAGGGGCGGGTACTGGCGCCGGGCTTTATTGATGTGCATACCCATGATGATATCAACGTGATCCGCATGCCGGAGTACTTGCCGAAGCTCAGCCAGGGGGTGACGACGGTGATCGTCGGCAACTGCGGGATCAGTGCGGCGACCGCCACCATGCGGGGGGAAGTGCCGGACCCGATGAATCTCCTCGGCGAGCAGCAGCACTTTATCTATCCCACCGTGGAGGCTTATGCCCATGCGGTGGAGGCGGCGCGACCGTCGCTGAATGTCGGCACGTTAATCGGTCACACCGCGCTGCGTAATAACCATATGGACGATCTGTTTCGTCCGGCGAACGAGACGGAAATCGCCGGCATGCGCGTACAGCTACGCGATGCGCTGCGCCAGGGAGCATTAGGGCTCAGTACCGGGCTGGCCTACGCCAGCGCCTTCCAGTCGACCACCGAGGAGGTGATGGCGCTGGCGGAAGAGCTGGCGGCCGGGAAGGGCGTCTATACCACCCATTTACGTTCAGAGTTTGAGCCGATTCTCGAGGCGCTGGACGAAGCCTTCCGTATTGGTCGCCACGGCAACGTGCCGGTGGTGGTTTCGCACCACAAGTGCGCCGGGGCGAAAAACTGGGGGCGTACCAAAGAGACGCTGGCCTTTTTCGATGAGATGCGCCAGCAGCAGGATATCGCCTGCGACTGTTATCCCTACTCCGCCAGCTCGTCGACGCTGGATATGAAGCAGGTGACCGACGAGTTTGATATCGTGATTACCTGGTCCGAAGCGCAGCCGGAGCAGGCGGGGAAAACGCTGCAGCAGATCGCCGATGAGTGGCAGGTGAGCCTGCACGACGCCGCGGCGCGGCTGATGCCGGCGGGCGCTATTTATCACAACATGGATGAGCAGGACGTACGGCGGGTGATGCGCTATCCGGTCACCATGATTGGCTCTGACGGGCTGCCGAACGATCCGATGCCGCATCCGCGCCTGTGGGGCGCCTTCCCGCGGGTGCTCGGCCACTATAGCCGCGACGAGCAGCTATTCCCGCTGACTACCGCGGTACACAAGATGACCGGGCTGTCGGCGGCGCGCTTCCAACTGGCGGATCGCGGGCTGGTGAAAATTGGCTACTTTGCCGACCTGGTGCTGTTTGACCCGCAGACGGTGCGTGATGTCGCCAGTTTCTCCGACCCGAAACGACCGGCGGACGGCATTGAGGCGGTGATGGTCAACGGCGTGATGAGCTACGGCAGTGATAAGAAAATTACCGGACGGGCAGGGCGTTTCCTGCGTCGTCGGATGGACTAAGGAGTTGAGTATGAGTATCAAGCGTTATGGCGTAGAAGGTGGTACCGGTACCGGCGGGCAGCACCTGCCGTTCGCGCGGGCGGTGGAAGCGGGAGGCTGGCTGTACGTTTCCGGCCAGACGCCGATGAAAAATGGCGAAGTCGTGGAAGGCGGGATTGTCGACCAGTCGCGTCTGGCGATTCAGAACTGCGTAGATATCATGACCGAAGCGGGCTACACCCTGGCCGACGTGGTGCATGTTAAAGTGATCCTCACCGATGCGCGCTATTTTCAGTCGTTCAATAAGGTATTTCGCGAGTTCTTTGGCGACAACCCGCCTGCCCGCATCTGCTGCGTAGCGGACCTGGTGGTGGATTGTAAAGTCGAAGTGGATGTGACCTGTTTTAACGCTGCGCGACAATAACGCTCGAAACCTAAAATAAATCCCTCCCTTTGCGGGAGGGAGCATCAAAAAAGTGTGATATCGGCACCAGAGTGAATAAATAAATCGGTGCCACTGGGTTCGCTATGCCTTTTTTCAGGCATGGTTCCTGTTAACTCATAATATTCAGCGGCACGAATATTATTTATTACGTCTGGATGTGAGCCATGAATAATATGTCATTTATGATTTGGTTTTCCGTTTATGCCTGCGCGATGATTACCTTAGGCTGGTACGTTTCGCGCAAACAGAAAACCGGCGAAGACTTTTTACTTGGCGGTCGTTCGCTGCCGATGATCCTCACTCTCGGTTCGACGGTCGGCACCATGGTGGGGACCGGCTCCAGCGTCGGCGCCGTCGGCTTTGGCTACAGCAACGGCTGGGCCGGGATGCTTTACGGCCTCGGCGGCGCGGTGGGGATTCTGCTGGTGGCATGGTTATTCGCGCCGGTACGTAAACTTCGCTTCATGACCATGAGTGAAGAAATGTCGTATTACACTGGCGGCAGTAAAATTATAAAAAACCTCGTCGCAATACTTATTTTTATTGCCTCTATAGGCTGGCTGGGGGCGCATATATTAGGCGGCGGATTATACCTGGCGTGGGCCAGCGGCATTGATATTAATGTCGCGAAAATTATTATCGCGCTGGCTTTTGTGGTTTATGTCGGTATTGGCGGCTATTCCGCGGTGGTGTGGATCGATACCATTCAATCGATCGTGCTGTTCGTGGGCTTTATTTTAATGGCGATACTGGCGGTTCATCACGTTGGCGGCTGGAGCCATATTCAGCAGGCCGTCGATCCGGCGGCGCAAAGCCTGTTCGCGGTCGATAAATTAGGCGTGCTGCCGGCGCTATCATTGGCGATGGTGATCGGCGTCGGCGTGCTGGCGACGCCTTCTTATCGCCAGCGTATTTACTCAGCGAAGACCGTCTCTTCGGTACGCCACTCTTTCACGATTACCGGCCTGCTGTATCTGGGATTCTCCTTCCTGCCGGCGATCATCGGTATGGCGGTATGGACCATGAACCCGCAGTTGGAGAACAGCGGCTTCGCCTTCTTGTTTGCCACCCAGGTGCTGCCGCCGGTGCTGGCGATGGCGATCCTGATTGCCGGCATGTCGGCCAATATGTCTTCCGGCAGCTCTGATGCCATCGCCGCGGTGTCCATTATGCTGCGCGACCTCTACACCCTGGTGACCGGCCATATGCCCGCGCCGGAGAAAGCGATTCGCCTGTCGCGGATCTTCCTGGTTCTGGTGATTGCGCTGGCGCTGCTGTTTGCCCTGACCTCCAACGACATCATCAGCTACATCACCAAAATGATCTCGATGATTATGTCCGGGATGTTTATCTGCACCATGCTTGGCCGTTTCTGGACACGCTTTAACTGGCAGGGCGCGGTCGCCGCGCTGGCCGGCGGCGCCGGGGCATCGGTTGCGGTACTGGTGGATAGCGACTGGCTGGCGTTCTGGGGCAACCCGTGTATTCCGGCGGTGCTGACGAGCCTGGTGGCCTCGGTTGTGGTGACGTTACTGACCCCGGCCAGCAGCATGAGCCGCGAGCAGGCGCTGGAGATGATTACCCGCGAGCGTGAAAGCCGCCCAACGCCGCCGCCGCTGCCGATTGGCAAACGTCATACCTCACGCGGGTAAGGGGCAATCATGAACGAGTATATTGCCGTCGATTGGGGCTCCACCCAGCTGCGGGCATGGCGGATGCGTGATGGCGAATGCATCGACAAGCTGAAACTGCCCTGCGGCGTCACGCGTCTGAACGGGCAGCGCGCCGAAGCGGTATTTCAGCAGCAGCTGGCGCCGTGGCGCGGCGACCCCGCGCTGCCGGTGGTGATGGCGGGCATGATCGGCAGCGATGCCGGATGGCAACCGGTGCCTTATCTGGCCTGCCCGCTGGCGCTGGAGGCGCTCAACGGTCAGTTATATGAGGTGGCGGAAAAAGTGTGGATCGTGCCGGGGCTGAAAGTGGCGCAGGCTGCAGATTACGACGTAATGCGCGGTGAAGAAACGCAGCTGCTGGGCGCCTGGCAACTGATGCCCGCGGAGTGTTACGTGATGCCCGGCACCCACTGCAAATGGGTGCAGGTGCAAAACGGCGTGGTGCGCCAGTTCGCCACGGCGATGACCGGCGAACTGCATTATCTGCTGATGACGCAATCGCTGATCGGCAAAGGGCTGCCTGCCCAGCAGCCGGACGATGCGGCGTTTGAACGGGGGCTGGAAAAAGGTCTGGCGCAGCCGTCGCTGATTAGCGAACTGTTTGTCGCCAGGGCCGCCCGGGTGCTGGGAGGTCTGGCGGCGAGCTCAGTCAGCGATTACCTCTCCGGGCTGTTGATTGGCGCGGAGGTGGCGACCCTGGGGCAGCGTTTCCGTACTTCTGCCGTCACGCTGGTTGGCGAACCGGCGCTGAATGCCCGCTACGGTCGGGCGATGAAGGCGCGCGGAATGATGGTTAACAGCTGCAGTGGCGATGAGGCATTGCTGGCTGGCATGGCGAGGATAATGCATGGACAAGATTAAGCTGGTGGCGATTTTACGCGGCATTCAACCCGCTGAGGCGGCAGATCATATTGAGACGCTAATAAATGCAGGCTTTCGCTATATCGAAATCCCGCTCAACTCGCCGGACTGGCAGCAAAGTATTCCGGCGATGGTGCGTCAGTTTGGCGAGCGGGCGATGATTGGCGCGGGAACGGTGCTGAAGGTTGAACAGGTTGATTTTCTCGCTGAAGCTGGGGCGAAACTTATCGTGACGCCCAATACGGCCCCGGCGGTGATCCGCCGCGCGGTAGATAAGGGGATGCTGGTGTGCGCCGGCTGCGCGACGGCCTCCGAGGCGTTTAGTGCGCTGGATGCCGGGGCGCAATGGCTGAAAATCTTTCCGTCATCAGCATTCGGCGCGGACTATATTCGCGCGCTGAAAGCGGTGTTGCCGCCGGAGGTTCCGGTGCTGGCGGTCGGCGGCGTGACGCCGGAAAGTCTGGCGACCTGGATACAGGCGGGGTGCGCCGGTGCCGGTCTGGGCAGCGATCTTTATCGCGCCGGACAGGCCGTGGAACGTACCCGCGAGCAGGCGGAGAGGTTTATCTCCGCCAGTAAAAGTTAGTCCCCCAGCGGCTGCCGATCGACGCCGCCGCGGTGGCTGTCGAGCGCCAGCTTAATACGGCGTAATTTGCCTTTTGCCTGGGGTTTGTTGGCCATCGCCAGTTCGGTGGCCAGCACATCGACCATCGCCAGCATCGCGTAACGGGAAGTGCTGGGCTTAAAGATATAGTCGTTTTCCCGTACCAGCAGCGGTAGCACCAGATCCGCCTGTTCAGCCAGCGGCGTTCCGGCGGGGGTAATCGCAATAACCTTCGCGCCGTACTGGCTGGCAATCGCCGCGCTCTCGATGATTTCCCGGGTATAGCCGCCCAGAGACAGCACGATCACCACATCCTGCGGCGTCACCGCCGAGCTCATCATGCGTACCAGCAGACCATCGCTCTGGCTGACTACCGGCAGACCGAGGCGAAACAGGCGATACTGAATTTCCTGAGCGCAGATGGTCGAACCGCCGCCCATCCCCAGGGCGAGGATCTGCCGCGCATCGCTCAGCCAGCTCACCGCGCGCTTCAGCGCCTCGATATCCAGCGCCCGCCGGTTGGTCTCCAGTACGCTGATGATTGACTCATAGATCCCCTGGACGCCTTCGAGATCCGGAACATCGAGGATAAACCGCTGGCCGACCGCAAGAGATTGCGCAAGCTTCATCTTCAGCTCGCGGACGTCTTTACAGCCGAGCGCCCGGGCAAAACGGGTGACCGAAGCCTGGCTGGTTTGCGTCAGACGCGCTATCTCGGCGATGGGCAGCTCCGCCGCCGCCGCGACATCATCGAGAATAAACTGCGCAATGCGTTTTTCGGTCGCCGTGAGTTCCACAAAGCGATCGGTTATGCAGGAAATAATATCGATTGACCAGGACATACGGTAACAACGGGTAAGTTTTGAATGGTACTTTGTACCATATTGCGCCGCTGAAATCAGTGCTGAAGTCTACAACGCCAGGCGCATGGCGCAGCGCGACTCGGGCGGCAGGCCGTGCCGGGTCTCCTGTTCCCTTTTTGCCGCCAGCCCGGCGGGCAGGGTCAGCTCATCGAGCATGGCGAATCCCAGACGGGTATAAAACGGCGCATTCCACGGCACCTCGCGGAAGGTGGTGAGGGTTACCGCCGGGTAGCCCATCTGCCGTGCGCTCTCGATAACCCGCTCCAGCAGCATCCGGCCGATGCCCTGTTGCTGCCAGGCCTGGTGGACGGCGACTTCGACGATAAATAACGCATCGTCGAGCGGTTCGGTCAGAATAAAGCCAACGGGTTGCCCGGCGGCTACCGCCAGCAGGCTATGCTCCGTTTCCAGATAATCATGATGGCGCGCAACGCTAATCACCTCGCTGTCCGCCAGCCAGGCGAGAGAAGGGATCTGGCGAAATGCCTGGGCGGCAGAACGTTCAATGGCGGGCAGAAGGGCGATATCGCTCTCCTGAGTCAGGCGTAATACGGCACCGGCAGTTATAGTGTTAGTTTTCATCACCTCAGCATAGCAGCCTTCGGGAGAAAAGTATGGAGCTGACCGCCGTTCCCGCCACGCAGTTCAGCAGCGTGCAGTTAACGGATATTCTCAACGCCTGTTTTGAAGCCTACCTGGTGCCTGTTACCCAGTCGGTAGAGGGATTTGTTCAGCGTTTTAGCGCCGAGGGGATGAGCCTGGTCGATTCCCGCGTCTGGCTGGCCGGAGATGAACCGGCGGCGATCGCGATCGTCGCGCGCCGGGGGAGTGCCGCTCGCCTGGCGGCCTTTGCCCTGCGCCCGGCCTGGCGCGGCAAAGGCCTGGGCCGGAAACTGATGCAGGAGCTGCTGATGCTTTTGCAACAGCAGGGGATCGAGACGGTATTCCTGGAGGTGATCCGCGATAACCATGCGGCCGTCGCGCTGTATCAGTCGCTGGGCTTTACGCGACGCTATGGGCTCTGCGGCTACCTGAGTACAGAACTTCTGGCCCCGGTGCCGGGCGTATTACAGCTTTATCCCACCCTGTCCCTGCTTCGGCGCGCCATTGAGGAGAGTAACAGCCAGCTTCCCTGGCTGCTGGATCCGCTCACCTTCGCCACTCTGCCATGTCAGGTCGTGACGCTGGAACAGCGCGCCTTCGCGGTTCTAACGACGGCGGGCTCGCGCCCTGTACTGTCGTTTTTGTGGGTGGAGCCCGCCGCCCGCCGCCAGGGGCTGGCGCGTGAGCTGCTGATGGCGCTGGCGCAGCAGTTCCCGGGCATTGGTACTTCGGTGACGGTCCCGGAAACTTTTACGCTGCTGTTTGCCGCGGCCGGTTATACGCCGCTCTCGCTGCAGCAGTATGAAATGACGATGGATCTGGCCGACGCGAAGTCGGCTTAGCCAGGAGTGTGCGCTGGACCGCAAAAAAACAGCACGGGCCGTCGATAAGCCTCTCTTTTCCCGCATCATATCCCTTCGTAATGGCGAAGAGGGGGATGCGATGCGTAAAACGGAACTGTTGGCTTTTTTGCAAAATCAGACCGATTTTTTCGATCCGGATAACCTGAGCGAGGTCTTTACCGCCAGCTGGCTGGCCCGGCGTTTCGCGATGCAAAGAAATACCGCCAGCCATTATCTCAATCAGCTGGTCGCTCAGGACGTGCTGGTGAAAATCAACACCCGGCCGGTCTATTTTCTGCATAAAAAAGCCTTTTGCCAGCAGTTCTACCCGCTTTCCCGCAGTGAGTATGCCAGCATGGCGGAGTTACTCGCGGAGAGCGACCGCCAGCCGGAGCAGGCGGACCATTTTTCGTTGCTGACCGGGCATGACGGCAGCCTGCGTAAACCGATTGAGCAGATGAAAACCGCGCTGTTTTATCCTAACGGCGGGCTACCGCTGCTGATCACCGGCGACAGCGGGACCGGCAAAAGCTATATGGCTGAGCTGATGCATGAGTTCGCCATCGCCCAGGGGCTGCTGGCGCCCGATGCCCCCTTTGTGAGCTTTAACTGCGCGCAGTATGCGAGTAATCCGGAGCTGCTGGCCGCCAACCTGTTTGGCTACGTCAAAGGCGCGTTTACCGGTGCCCAGAGCGATAAAGCGGGGGCGTTTGAGGCGGCAAACGGCGGGATGCTGTTTCTCGATGAGGTCCATCGCCTGGATGCTCAGGGACAGGAGAAGCTGTTCACCTGGCTGGATCGTAAGGAGATCTACCGGGTGGGGGAGACCGCGCAAGGCTTGCCGATTTCGCTGCGGTTGGTGTTTGCCACCACCGAAGATATTCACAGCACTTTTCTCACCACCTTCCTGCGCCGAATTCCGATCCTGGTTAGCTTGCCCGATCTTCAACACCGTAGCCGCGAGGAGAAGGAGGCGCTAACGCTACAGTTTTTCTGGCAGGAGGCGCGCACGCTTGCCGCCCGGCTGCAACTAACGCCGCGACTATTGCAGGTCCTGACGCAGTATGTTTATCGGGGCAACGTCGGCGAGCTGAAGAATGTGGTGAAATACGCCGTGGCGTCAGCCTGGGCCAGGTCTCCGGGCCGCGAAATGTTGACCGTGACGCTGCACGATCTGCCGGAAAATGTCATGGCCGCGACGCCAGCGCTCAGCGAAGCGATGGGCCAGCAGGAGCCGCTGCTTATCGAGCCGCAGACCAGCCTGGTCTGGCTGCTGCGCGCGCGCGACCCGGTACAGGGGCTGATCTATGACGTTCAGTGTCGGGTTCTGGCGCAGTATGAAGCGGTGCTGAATAAAAAAACGGTCTGGGAAGAGGCGCAAAGGAGCATGGGGGAAGAGATTGAAACCCTCTTCGATCGGCTGATCTTTGATAATCATGACTCCAGTAGCTCGCAGATGCTGCTGCTGATCGCTCATCAGGTTCGGGAGGAGTATTATCGCCTGGAAAAGCGCTTCAATATCCAGTTTAACGGCAACTGCCTCTACGCGCTGAGCCACTACCTGATCCACCGATCCCGACAGCCGCAGCCCACGATAAACAATGAAAAAGCCCGCCAGCTGGAGGACTTCCTGGTACAGAAGTTTCCGCTGCTGTATCGCTTTTGCGAAGCGATCCTCGGTGCGTTGACGCTGAAGCTGGATATTGAACCCCAGCGTATCGACCTGCTGCTGTTAGTGCTGTGGTTCCACAAGAATGGCGCCATCAGCCAGCAGCAGGTGACCCGGGCGATAATTCTCGCTCACGGTTACGCTACCGCCAGCAGCATCGCCAACGTGGCAAACCGCTTGCTGAAAAGCCAGCTCTTTGAGTCATTCGATATGCCGCTGGACGTGACGCCGGAGGCTATCGCTAACCAGGTGATGGCCTACATAGAGAGCCATGCCCTGGCATCAGGATTGATAATCCTGGTCGACATGGGATCGCTGAACGCCATTCACCGCCATTTTAATCGTCGCCTGAGTACGCCGATGGCGATCATCAACAATGTCTCCACCGGTATGGCGATGTACGTCGGGGAGCGCATTTTGCAGGGCGTTATGCTGGAAGATATCGTCCGCGAGATCGGCGATGACCTTGCGGTTGAGCACCAGCTCTATTACCCGCAAACCGATAAGCCGCGGGCGATTTTAACCACCTGCGCGACCGGTCTGGGCGCGGCGGCGAATCTGTCGGCGCTGTTAAAAGCCAGCATTCCTGAAGCGCTTGGCATTGATATTGTGGCCTGTGATGTGGAGACCCTTGCCGATCACGCGCGACGGGAGCCGATGCTAAGCCGCTATGAGGTGCTGGCGATCGTCGGCACCCTGGATCCGCATCTTGCCGATCTACCCTGGATCTCGCTGGATTCGCTGATCTCTGGCGAAGGGAGTCGTCCGCTGATGCGCATTTTTGGCGAACTGGCGACGGCGGAGCAGGTCAGCGAGATCAACAACCTGATCCTGAAAAACTTTTCGCTGCGCCGGGTGATCGAGTCGGTGACGATCCTCGATACGGCTAAGGTGATCAACCAGGTTGAGCAGTTTTTGCTGCGCTATGAGCATCTGGCCGGGCGCGATGTACCTAACGATCGTAAGGTCGCGCTGTATGTGCATATCAGCTGTCTGATAGAGCGATTAATTCGTCACGCTTCCCCAGCCCAATACACTGGAGGGCAGTGTCCGGATCGCGAGCTGGCTACGCTACGCGAGGCCTTTAGTGTCATAGAGAGCGGGTATAGTGTCAAAATTCCCGTTGTAGAGCTCTGCTACATTCACGATATCCTGACGCGGGAAACGGAATTTATTCAGGAAGATCAAGACTTTTAACACATCTCTTCTTTTTTATCCTTGCGTTAGCCGACGCGCCACTGTTTCTGGCACGTCGGTTGCAATTAAGAAAGCAGTGGAATGCGCTTTCGAGGTAAGGATGAAACGACACTATATTTTTGCCAGCCATGGCAGCTTTGCTAACGGTTTGTTGAACTCCGTGGAACTGATCCTCGGTAAACAACCCGATATACATACCTTGTGTGCCTACGTGGAAGAAGAGGTCGATCTGACGCAGCAGGTGGAAGCGCTAGTGGCGCGTTTCCCGGCGCAGGATGAGCTGATCGTGATTACGGATATTTTTGCCGGTAGCGTGAATAACGAGTTTGTTCGTTTTTTATCTCGCCCACATTTCCATTTATTATCCGGTTTAAATCTGCCGTTAATTATTGACTTGCTGATTTCCGCAGCGGAAGACGATACCGAAAAATTAATTACCGAGGCATTAACAAACGCCAAAGAGAGCATTCAGTACTGCAATCAAACGATTGCCAGCGCGATGACTATGGATAAAGACTTCTGAAATGAGGAAGCATGATGATTACATTATTAAGGGTAGACCATCGATTACTTCACGGCCAGGTGGCCTTTTCCTGGACCCAATATGTCGGCGCCGATTGTATTTTAATCGCCAACGATAGCGTCCCTGGTGATGAGCTGCGGAAAACCACCATTAAGCTTGCCAAACCGCCCTCGGTGAAGCTGGTGATTAAAAATATAAATGATTCTATTGAGGCAATAAAAAGAGGGGTTACCGATAAATATAATTTATTTATTGTTGTGGAGTCGGTTAATGACGCCTGGCGTATTGCCAGCGCCATCGACGAAATAAAAAGCATAAATCTTGGCGGAATAAAGGCTAAAGAGGGCAGTAAAAATATCTCTAAGGCGATTAATTTACTGCCGACAGAAATAGAACAGCTACAACAACTGGTGGGCAAGGGCGTCGAAGTGGAGATTCGCCAGGTCCCGAACGATCGCAAACAGCTTTTTGCGGAATGCGTGTAATTCCGGAGGACAGATTATGGTAGAGGCTCTCTTACTGGGTCTGGTGGCGTTTATCGCGCAATCGGAATATGCCTTAGGGACGTCGCTAATTTCACGGCCTATCGTCACCGGGCTGCTGACCGGGCTGGTGCTGGGGGATGTACAGACCGGCGTCATTATGGGCGCGACGCTGGAGCTGGCGTTTATCGGCTCTTTCTCCGTTGGCGCCTCGATCCCGCCCGACGTCGTGACCGGCGGTATTCTCGGCGTGGCGTTCGCCATTACCTCTGGCGCAGGCACAGAAACGGCGTTGCTGCTTGGCCTGCCTATCGCCACGCTGACTTTGATCCTGAAAAATATCTATCTGGGGATGTTCATTCCAATGCTTAGCCAAAAGGCGGACGGGTATGCGGAACGGGCGGATCTCCGCGGCATTGAGCGGATGCATTTGATTGCCGGATTCGGCCTGTCGCTGATGCTTGCCGCGGTGGTCACCGTCTCATTCCTGGTGGGCAGCAACGCGGTGAAATCCCTGCTCGATACGATCCCGGAATTTATCAAACATGGGCTCAGCGTCGCCACCGGCATCATCCCGGCCCTCGGCTTCGCGATGCTCGCCAGGCTGCTGATTAACAAGAAAGTGGCGCCGTATTTTTTCCTCGGTTTTGTGCTGATGGCCTATTTGAAAATCCCGGTGACCGGTATCGCCATTCTCGGCGCTATCGTGGCGGTGGTCATGGTTAACGTCACCGCATTGAATTCACCTCGTATCACGACAGAACAAGGAGTCAGCGATGACGACGAAGATGATTTCTGAAGAGACCCTGCAGCCGCAGGCGCAGGAAGAAACCCGGATTACGCCGCGCGATTTACGCCGGGTGTTCTGGCGCTCTTTCCAGATGGAGTTCTCGTGGAACTATGAGCGGCAGATGAATCTCGCCTTTGTTTACGCGTTGATCCCGGTGCTGAAGAAGCTCTATCCGCGCAGAGAGGAGCTGGCCGCAGCGCTGAAGCGGCATCTGGTTTTTTTCAATACCACGCCGCATATCGTCACCCTGCTGCTGGGGATCACCACGGCGATGGAAGAGAAAAACAGTCAGCAGAAAAACATGGATGCCACTGCGATTGATAACGTCAAAGCCTCACTGATGGGACCGTTAGCCGGGCTGGGTGACTCTTTCTTTTGGGGGACGCTGCGCCTCATCGCCACCGGGATCGGCACCAGCCTGGCGCTGAAGGGCAACATCCTCGGGCCGATCCTGTTTCTGCTGGTGTTTAACGTGCCGCACATTCTGGTGCGCTGGTGTTTTACCCGCTGGGGCTACGTACTGGGCACCGGGGTCCTGCAGCGGATCCAGAAGAGCGGAATGATGGAGAGCCTGACCTACGGGGCGTCGATTATCGGTCTGATGGTAGTCGGGGCGATGACCGCTTCAATGATCGATATCACCATTCCTCTCTCCTTCGGCGCCGGGGAGGCCAAAACCCAGGTACAGGACATTATCAACGACATTCTGCCCTGCATGCTGCCGTTGGTGAGTTTTGGCATCGTCTACTGGCTACTGGGACGGAAAGTTAAACCGCTCTCAATTATTGGCGGCATGGCGCTGGTGGGCATTCTGGGTTCGTGGATCGGATTGTTTTAACGGGAGTGAGCTATGCGACCAACAATGATGACATATATCAGTGAAGAGCCGGCCTGCCTGGCGCAGATCCTGCGCGACTACCGGCAAAAGCTGGCGCCGATTGAAACCTTCGTCCGCCAGCACCCGGTACGGCGGATATTATTGCTCGCGACCGGATCGTCGCTGAATGCCGCGCTGTGCGCGCGCTATTTCTTTGAGCAACGCTTCGGTGTGCTGCTTGACATTAAAGAGCCGTACAACTTCACCCATTACGACGCGATCGACCCGCACGCCGATCTGGTGGTGGCGATTTCACAGAGCGGAAAAAGCGCGTCGACGCTGGAGGCGATGCGTAAGGTACAGGCTTCCGGCAAGTCGGTTTTCGCCCTGACCTCAGATCCGCAAAGCCCGATAGGAGGCGCCAGCGATGGCGTTCTGGATATTAATACCGGGATCGAGAGCGTAGGGTTTGTGACCCGCGGCTTTAGCGCGACGGTGCTCAACCTGTTGCTGATAGCGCTGATCATTGCTCGTAAGCAGGAGAAAGCCAGCGAGGTCGAGGAGCAGCGCTATCTCGCTGAATTGCAGCGGCTGGTAGCGGCGATCCCGGAGGTTATCGTCCGCACCTCGCGCTTTATTGACCGCCATAGCGAAACGCTGCGCAGCGGCGAGCGCTTTGTCGCCACCGGCTACGGCGCGCTGGTTGGCGTGGCGAAGGAGTTCGAAACCAAATTTACCGAGACGGTGCGCGTGCCTTCCAGCGGCTTTGAGCTGGAAGCCTATATGCATGGCCCCTATCTGGAAGCCAATGCCCGCCATGTGATGCTGTTTATTGAAGATACGCCGGACGCGCGAACCCGGGCGCTGCGCGACTATCTGGCGCCGTCCATTGGCCGGGCCTTTACCCTGACGCTGGGTGACGAAGAGGATGCTCAAACGCTGGCGCTAAACTGTCCGTGCGAGCATCACCTGGCGCCTCTGCTGCTGATTGTCCCAGTGCAGATGCTCGCCTGGCATACCGCAGGACTGAAAGGCATCGATCTGGCTAAACGTATTTTCGACGATTTTGACCGCGTCTTAAAAAGTAAAATCTGAATATTCAGGAGAAAACTATGTTGGGTTTTAATCAGGACGAGTACCTGACCAGTGCTCGCGAGATCATCGCTGCGCGTAAACAGGCTGAAACCGTAGCCGACGATATTTATGACAGCGGCTGTAGCGCATTATTTTTTGCTTCGGTAGGTGGTTCCCTGGCGCCGATGATGGCAATTAATGAATTTGCCAAAGAATTAACCAGCGTGCCGGTATATCTTGAACAGGCCGCGGAGTTAATCCATCGCGGACATAAAAAATTAAATAAAGATGCGGTTGTCGTTACGTTATCTAAATCCGGCGATACCAAAGAGTCGGTCGCCATTGCCGAATGGTGCAAGGCACAGGGGATCCGCGTGGTGGCCATTACTCGTCACGCCGACTCGCCATTGGCTGCCGCCGCCAGCTGGCATATTCCGATGTGCCACAAAAATGGCGTGGAATATGAATATATGCTGCTGTACTGGTTATTCTTCCGCGTCATTTTTCGTCACGGCGAGTTTGCTGATTATGCGCGATTTGCCAGCCAGCTCGAGTTACTGCCGGAAAATCTCCTGCAGGCGAAACGCCAGTTCGATCCCCGAGCGGATAGCATTGCCGCGCAATACCATGACTGCGACTATATGATGTGGATTGGCGGCGCGGAAATGTGGGGCGAGGTCTATCTGTTCTCAATGTGTATTCTCGAAGAGATGCAGTGGAAGCGGACGAAGTCGGTGAGCTCCGCTGAATTTTTCCACGGCACCCTGGAGCTGCTGGAAAAAGAGGTTCCGCTGTTTCTGGTGAAAGGCGAGGGGAGATGCCGGGCGCTGGACGAACGCGTCGAGCGTTTTGCCGAAAAAATAACTGACCATCTGGTGGTTATCGACCCGCGCGACTATCCGCTGAACGGCATTGATGACGCGTTCCGCTGGATTATGGCGCCGTGCGTGGTGTCCACCCTGCTGGTGGACCGGCTGGCGGCCCACTTTGAACACCATACCGGCCACGACCTCAATATCCGCCGTTACTACCGGCAGTTTGATTACTAAGCCGTGTTGATGGCGGCCAGCCGGGCTGGCCGCCATGCTATTCTCCGAGGCGCTTCCCAGAAAATTGTCGTCAAACCCAACCGGGTAAAAACCGGTGATAGAGTCCGGCTTACCTTCTCTTTCAGGCAAGCGGATGGCCATGAAAAAACGGATGACCTCGACGCCGCACGATGCGGTCTTTAAGCGATTTCTTCGTCACCCGGAGACAGCGACTGATTTCCTCACCCTCTACCTTCCCGAAGCGATCCGTCAGCGGTGCGATTTCTCTACCCTGAGGCTGCAATCGGCGAGCTTTATCGATGAGGATCTGCGCGCCTGGTATTCAGATGTCCTCTGGTCGGTGCAGACCACCTGCGGCACGGGGTATGTTTACGTGGTGATAGAGCACCAGAGCTCACCGGATAGCCATATGGCCTTTCGCCTGATGCGCTATGCGATTGCCGCAATGCAGCGCCACCTGGATGCCGGGCACAAAACGCTGCCGCTGGTGGTGCCGATGCTTTTTTATCACGGTGCAACCAGTCCGTATCCTTTTTCCCTCAACTGGCTGGATGAATTTGCCGACCCGCAGCTGGCGAAGACGCTGTATGGCTGTCCGTTTCCATTGATCGACGTGACGGTGATGCCGGACGATGACATCGTGCAACATCGGCGAGTCGCCTTGCTGGAGCTGATGCAAAAACATATTCGCCAGCGCGATCTCAGCGACATAACGGAGTCGTTGGCGGCCGTTGTGATGCTGGGATACACTAACCGTCGGCAGTTGAGAATGCTGTTTCACTATATGCTGCAGTACGGTAATACGGCCGAGCCGGGCGTGTTTCTCCGCCGGCTGGCCCGCCGTCTGCCACAGTATGAGGAGACATTGATGTCTATCGCGCAAAAGCTTAAGCAGGAAGGTCGGCAACAAGGCCGACTGGAAGGCCGGGAAGAAGGGCACCTGGAGGGCTTGCAGGAAGGCAGCCGACGCGAGGCGCTGCGCATTGCCGGCAGTATGTTACAGAATGGCCTCGACAAAGAGATGGTACAGAAGATCACCGGACTGTCGGCTGATGAACTACAGCCGCTGTGTGGTTAACGTCCTGCCACGACAACCGCTGCCCGGCACGAAAATCCGCCGGGCAGGATTGCGTTAGCCTTCGCTTTTCACCACTTTAATCTCCACCATGCCGATCCCCAACTGACGCGGGGAGTGGCCGAGGATATTGCCCTCGTTAGTGGTTTGCGGGTCCGGCGGGGTGATGATCAGCGTGTTGCTGCGCGTTGGGTTGTCAAAATGCAGCGTCGTGGTAGTCACGTCATTATCCAGAGTGAGCACTTGCTCACTTTCTCCAACTCGCACCGGAATCGGCTTATTAGCGTTTGGGCCATAAGCTTTGGCGGTGATCACCAGATCAAATTTCTCCGGTAGCGGCTCTTTATATTCAATCTTCACGTCGCTGCCCAACTGAGCATTGGACCACCGCCCCCACGACTCGGGACGCGAAATACCGCTGAACTGTTTAACCTCTTCCGGGGCGCCAGCGACGTTAAACACGAAGCTGTCGGCCTTATAGCGAATATCGTTGTCGACAATTTTCAGCGTATCGACGTTGCCCTTATAGCGCTCCATATCGATAAGGGTGTCCCTGAAGGCGGTCTTGCCGTGCCACTGCGGCTTATCAACGTGCTGGACCTTCTGCTCACCCCCCAGCTGTCCCTGCGAGACGCACCAGTCGGTGGAGAGCGCCAGCTCAGGCGACCACAGCTGGCCCATTTTATAGCAGCGATCGACCCACACGAAATTATCCCGTGGCGCGAAATCGGCCAGCTGGAAGCGCAGCGGCGCAGAGTATTCACTCTCTGGCAGCGGTTCTACGCGCTGGTCAGATACCCGCAGCAGCAGCGGCAGACGGAAATGGCTGCCGGAGAAAGCGATCATATTTTTCTGCGAGTCGATGGTGAAATTCTTCATTTCTTTGGGGAAATTCCACAGGCGGATCACGTCAGGCTTCCATGCCAGGACTTTCTCTTTCATATTCATGAAAATACCGGAGAGCGACTGGCCGGAGAGGCTGCTACGCCCGAGGCCGATATAGTTATCGCCGCCGAGAATATCCAGCACCGTCGCGCCGTTATCCATGGTGTTGCGTTTCACCGCCAGGGTCTCCTGCTGCGGTTTATCGCCGCGCAGGACGAAGAACAGATTGCTGCGATCGTGCTTGTTGAGATAATCCCAGGCGCTGTTCTTCATGGCCAGGTGATCGGAAGAGACCACGATGACCGTGTTTTTGAAATAGGGTGAGGCTTTAATCTTCTCTATCAGCGCGGCGATATGTTCCTGACTGCAGCTAACGGCGCTGAAAGAGAGGTTTTTCTTGCCGTCCACATCATAGCGTTTACGCTCGCAGGTGCGTGAGATAAAACCGTCGGGATGGTGGGTATCCACCGTCAGGGCGAAGAGCGAGAAGCGTTTCCCGGACTGCGACAGCTCTTCGAATTTTTTCCAGGTCTCGTCGAGCACAGTGTCGTCATAGAAGCCCCAGTCGTTGCGGTAGGTAGGATCCGCCACCGTAGTTTTTAGCTCTTCCGCCCCGTACAGATGATCGAAGCCGTGGGATTTAAGAAACACGTCTTTGCCGGCAAAGCGCAGGTTAGCCCCCTGCACAAAGTAATTCTCGTAACCGGAGTTCTTCAGAATATCGCCAAGGCAAATATTCTGTGGAAAGAAGCTGGAGACTGAGGCTGAGGCATTACCTTCGAACGGCGCGAACAGCGGAATGCCGCACTGTGAGGCGACCATGCCGGCGATAGTGTAATCGGTCCCCGGCAGCTGCATGGTATTGCTGAAATCAATGGCCTCAGCTTTAATTCTGCCAAGCTCAGGGGTGAGGTTGGGGAAGGCGTCGTTATCAAAATAGGTGCGCTCGAGACTTTCGCCATAGATATAGACCAGGTTCAGCTGCGGATTGTCGATTTGCTTCGACGGCTCTTTATAGTACGCGGCAAAGTCTGGATCGCCCTCGCGTGACTGGGATTTCACCAGCTCGCTGATCTGATGGAAGGCCGGGCTGGCATCAACGGAGGCCAGCGCCAGCAGTAGCGCCGCCAGGCTGTAACCGACGTGATGAGGATGATGCCGACGGCGGCGCAGCACCCAGCCGAGGGCGCCAAAGACGGCGACCAGTGCGACGGCCACGCCGACCCCCGGCAGTATATATTTGCCGATCCCGGCGCCGGTCAGGCTGTTGGTCAGAGTGTAGAGTACCGCGTCGTTGATGCCGTCGCCGGTGAAGTAGTCACTGGCGTAGAGGGTGATATTCAGCACCACGAACAGGCCTAACACC
Source organism: Klebsiella sp. HMSC16A12 (assembly GCF_001808265.1). NCBI lineage: Bacteria > Pseudomonadati > Pseudomonadota > Gammaproteobacteria > Enterobacterales > Enterobacteriaceae > Klebsiella > Klebsiella sp. HMSC16A12. Next base: position 11,842 of record NZ_KV792634.1, on the reverse strand, counting down.
GTGAGCGTGGCGGCAAACCACCAGGTGTTACGACCCGCTTTCCAGGCATACAGCACCACCGAAGCTAAAAATAAGGCGATGGATAACAACTCTGACACAGCTCATCCTCATTAATGCCAGTTATCGGCTGGCAGAACAGATTACTTTTCAAGCCCCACTGTAATTGCAGCGCCATCTTGCTGCAATTCTAGCGTCATGAAAGTGTGCAGTTATTCAGAATTGGTTTAGAAGTTGCCTTTTTTGATCGGCATCGCATCGGGCGAAATGGGAAAACGAAACAGGAAAACTGCAAAAAAAAGCGTTTCAGGCCGCGGCGCCGCCGCGAAGGCAACAAATGCGGCCTTGTCAGTCAGGATCAGGAGAGGAAATTAACACCCTGTTTTAAGACCAGATCGCAGGCTTTGGTTTTTACCTGTTTCGCCAGCGAGCTATTGCCGAGCGTATTCAGGTCCAACTGCTGGCCGTTTTTGCTGTTGAGCAGCCCCTGCAGGCCATCCAGATAGCTGGTGTCCTGTTTTTGTTTTTCCGGCGTGCTAAGCCCCAGTTTATCCAGCACCTGATTTTTGACGTTATCGGCGCTGGTCACGGAGGCCAGCTTCTGTTTCGCGCAATATGACAGGATCCCGGCCGCATTATTCATGCTGCTGGCGGTCAGGGATTGGCTGCTGCCGTTAAGCAGGCTGGTTAGCGAGGAGACGGACATGCCGCCGCTGGCCTGGGCGTTACTGCCGCTGAGCTGGCTGGCAGCGCTGTTAAGGGAATCCTGCCAGGAGGCGGCGTGGGCGCCAGAGAGGGTAAACGCGCTAACGGCAAGCGCGGCAACAACGCTATTTTTAAACGATTTCATAGACGGACTCATAAGCGTGACTGAATAATCGCTTTAGTATAACGCCGTCGTCGCCCGGAAATCTCTTAATACTCCTTGCCTGTAACGCGGTGCCGGTAACTTTCCCAATTGAAGATAACCCACAGGCTGTTGCCGAGCCGCATACGGTCCATCACCCGCTCGCCGAGCAGTTTGTTCATCTCTTCCATATTGCTGTTGGTGAGCATCCCGGTAGGTCGTTTGGAGGATGAGCGCCGGTCAACTATCTGATTGATAATGACCTTTTCATAGCGAGACTCCGTCTGCATACCAATTTCATCGATCACCAGCAGGTCGACTATGCTGAGGTCGTTAAGCAACTGTTCTTCGCTCGTTTCCCGGTTGCCGAAGGTATCTTTCATCGCCGACATAATATCGGCCACGGTGATGATTAAGACCGACTTCCCGCGCAGCAGCAGCTCGTTGCAAATGGCTGCCGCCAGGTGGTTTTTGCCAGTGCCCGGTTTACCGGAGAAGATAAAGCTGGCGATATTGCCATCGAACTCTTCCACGTACTGGCGCGCCCGGGCGAGCGCATTCATCTGCCCCTCGCACTCGACGCGATAGTTATCAAAGGAGCAGTTCTGATGCAGCGGGCGGATCCCCGAGCGGTTGAAGGTGCGCTGCATTTTCATCGCGCGATTCTCTCGCTCCAGCGCTTCGGAACGCAGCCGGCCTTGCTCTTTTTGCCAGGCCAGCAGCTCTTCGCCGGTTTTAAACGCCGGTTCAATATGTGCCGGCATCATTTTCTGCAGGCGTTTCATCAGGTCGCCAACGTTTTTCATGCTCATCCTCGGAAACCTCGCGGAATATGGCTGTCGGGTTCGCTAACGCTGTTCACATCGCGCTTCGGCTGTCCGCCGTTGCTGGCGCGGCTGATTTGCACGCTACGCGCCAGCTTCTGCTGCCACTGCACGTGGTGAAAGACTTTACCTTCCGCCTGCCAGTAAGCGACGAAAGCGGCCAGCTCTTCGGGGGTAACCGGCTGGCTCAGGGCAATGCCCCACAGCGCGGCCAGGCGCTGAAAATCGGCGTCAGGCTGCCATCCGGCGTACATAGCAAATTTGCCCATCGGCACCGCAACCGGCGCCGCGGCGGGCTCCTCGAAAAACTGCGGGTCAAGCGCGATGTCGCTGCCGGGGCGCGCCAGCCTGGCTTCCAGCTCCAGCAGTTGCGCCAGCCGCGCTGGCGTCAGCGCATAGAATGCCGGCGCGTTATTGGCAAAAACGGCAACGGTGCCGTCAGTCGATTTTGCCAGCAGCGCCGCGTGCTGCTGGAGGAACTCTTCCAGGCCGCTAAAATGGGAGGTTAAAATTCGCGAAGACATAACTCTATCTCAACTCTGAACTGCAAAGAGTGGGGTGATCTGCACATAGTAGCACAGAGGCCATCGCGGAAGGAGCGTCGCGGGTTAACCGCGACGTCGGGGTTAGACGCGAGGACGCTTACGATACAGCCACAGGCCGGGTATCGACAGGCCAATCGAAAGGGCGCCCACAATCGAAGAGGCCTTTAAAAAATTGCTCAGCAGCAAAATCATCATCTCTTCCGAATAGCCAAAATGACTGATTTTTACCGCGGAAATCATCGCCGTGTAGGCTGAGATGCCAGGAAACATCGGGATCACGGCGGCGACGGTAAAAATCTTCGGATGCGCCAGATACCAGCGCGACCATTGAATGCCAATGCTGCCCACCAGCAGAGCGGCGAGAAAGGTGGCCCATTCAATGTTAAAACCGGCGCTCATCATGATCATACGCGAGCCATGGCCAATCGCCCCCAGCAGCGCGCACCAGCGCAGAGCGCGCTGAGGGACATTAAAGACCATCGCAAACCCGACGGCGGGGATCGCCGCCAGCAGCATGTCTTCCGCCAGCGCAAAAATAAATGAGATTATGCCCATCCGCGCAGCCCCCATACGGTCATGGCCATCACCACGCCAATGCAGGTGGCTAGGGTTAGCAGGCTGGCGATCGCCCAGCGGGCGAGTCCGGTATTGATATGCCCTTTAAACATATCGGCGACGGCATTGATTAATGGAAAACCCGGGACCAGCAGCAGGACGCTGGCGGCCATGGCAATGGTCGGCGTGCTGGCAAACGCCGGGAGGCGCAGCAGCAGCCCGGAGATGGTGGTGGCGACAAAGGCGGTGATGCAGAAGTTGATCTGCGGATGCATGGAGCGATGGGTCAGCACCTGGCGAATGTACATGGCTACCGTGCTGGCGCAGAAGCTGACCAGCGCCCCATCCCAACCGCCGTTATTCAGTTTGCAGAAACAGGCGCAGGAAAGACCCACCATCAGCACCAGCAGCCAGCGCGGATAGCGCAGGGGAACGATCTGCGCAAAACGCTTCTCGACGTCGCGATAGTCCAGCAGCTTATGCTCGGCGAGGATCACAATGTGCTGCACTTCCGTCACCACATGCATATTAATGCCGCGATCGACATTTTTGCGCGTAGAGGTAAGACATTCGCCATTTTTAATGGTGGTCAGGACGATGGCATTCGAAGAGATGGCGCTTTCAACGCTGTCCATCCCCAACGCCAGCCCGAGACGTGTTGACAGTTCCTCCACCAGCGCACTCTCGGCGCCGTGCTGTAACAGAAAAAGACCACACTGGATGCATAAACGTGTGATTGCCCGCTGTTGTGTCCGATCAACCTGCATACTTCCTCTATTGTTCACGACGCCTGGTATCTGCCGATACTTTAACCTGAAGCGCAGTGGCGGCTGAGGGGGGGGGGATCAAATAATGTGCAAAAATTCCCAGTCTGCGGGGCGGCAGAATTTGAAGCATCCCACACTTTTGCCAGTTTGGTGAAAAGTGCAATTTTTGTCGCCATTCATCCCTTCTTTTTCCCCACTGACTTATCAAAAATGCAGAAAAGCACTTTTATTAAACAAAAATTATACAAATAATTAACCCTGCAAGAGTGAGACATCCCTATGAAGACACAGGTCGCGATTATTGGCGCGGGCCCCTCCGGGCTGCTGCTGGGGCAGTTGCTGCACAACGCCGGGATCCATACCGTGATCCTTGAGCGTCAAACGCCGCAGTATGTGCTGGGGCGCATCCGCGCGGGAATTCTGGAAAGCGGCACCGTCGATCTGCTACGCGAAGCGGGCGTGGCGCAGCGGATGGATGCCGAAGGCCTGGTGCATCATGGGGTGGAGTTTCTGTTTGACGGCCAGCGGGTGCCCGTCGCACTGAGCGAGCTAACCGACGGTAAGAGCGTAATGGTTTATGGCCAGACCGAAGTCACCCGCGATCTGATGGCTGCCCGGGCCGCCAGCGGCGCGCCGATCGTCTATGGCGTGAGCGAGGTGGCTATCCATGACGCCAAAAGCGACCGGCCGACGATCACCTACCTCAGCGAAGGGGAAACCTGCCGTCTGGAGTGCGATTTTATTGCCGGTTGCGACGGTTTCCACGGCGTATCGCGGCAAAGTATTCCAGCTGGCATTTTGCAGACCTACGAGAGCGTGTGGCCGTTTGGCTGGCTAGGCCTGTTGGCGGATACGCCGCCGGTCAATCCGGAGCTTATTTATGCGCACCATCAGCGGGGGTTTGTATTGTGCAGTCAACGCTCACTGACTCGCAGCCGCTATTATCTGCAGGTTCCGCTGAGCGATAAGGTTGAAGCATGGTCGGACGAGCGCTTCTGGCAGGAGCTGAAAAGCCGCTTGCCGGAGGAGCTGGCATCCAGGTTAGTGACTGGTCACTCACTTGAGAAGAGCATTGCCCCCCTGCGTAGCTTCGTCGTGGAGCCGATGCAATATGGGCGGTTGTTCCTGGTGGGGGATGCGGCGCATATCGTTCCGCCAACCGGGGCGAAAGGATTAAATCTGGCGGCATCGGACGTGAACTATCTGTGGCGGATTCTGCGCGAATACTACCATCGTGGCCGCAGCGATCTGCTGGCGGCCTACTCGCAACTGGCGCTGGATCGGGTCTGGAAAGGGGAACGCTTTAGCTGGTTTATGACCCGCCTGCTGCATGATTTTCCGGATCAGAACGCGTTCGACGCTAAAATGCAGGCCGCCGACCGCCGCTACTATCTGGGCTCGCGCGCCGGGCTGACCACCATCGCGGAAAACTACGTGGGCTTGCCCATGGAGCGTGTCGCCTGAATTAAGAGGAGTCATCATGCCGTTCGTTCAAACCGTGCCCGTATTTAAGCTGTATGGCGAAGAGTGCGGCTGGCCGACGCCGGACCTGCTGCACTGTGAGTCGATTTTACAGCGCAGCAGCCTGTATCAGTGGCATATTCGCGTCCATCAGCATGCGGAAATGGTCCAGCTTCTCTATCTGCATCAGGGGCGGGCGGAGATCGAAATTGAAGGCGCCACCACGGTGATGACGGAGTCCTGCATCCAGGTGGTTCCCGCCCTCTGTATTCACGGGTTTAATTTTTCACCCGGGACGCAAGGGTTTGTGCTCTCACTGGCGCTGCCGCTGCTGAGCCGGTTTGAAAATCAGTTCGGTCGCCCTCTGGATGTGCTTAGCGTGCCGCAGTGTGTGCCGGTGGGCCGTTCTCGCGGGCGCATGCATACGCTGTTTTCAGCGCTTCGCGAGGAGTACTGCGAAGAGCACGATGCGCGAGAAATGATGCTCTATTCGCTGCTGGGGACGCTGTTGGTCTGGCTGAACCGACAGTGCCATCCCGCGTCCCCCGCGGAAGATAAAGCGGAGCGGAAGCGCAGCATGATGCGCCACTTCGCCCGCCTTATCGAGAGCCACTACCGACAGCATCTCCCGTTGGCGGAGTATGCGAAGCTGATTGGACTGTCGGTTACGCACTTAAATTATTTATGTCGTGAGTTTTATGGCTGTAGCGCTCTTGGAGTATTGCATCAGCGGTTGATGCTTGAAGCGCGACGCAATCTGCAGTACACCCGCATGACGATTACACAACTCTCTGATTATTTGGGGTTTAGCGATGCAGCCTATTTTTCGCGTTTTTTCCGTCGCTATAGCGGTATGTCACCCAAAGCATTTAGAGAAACAATTAAAGATAATGCTTCATAATGTTCAGTACTGAAATTATTTTTGCTAAATAATGTTTTTATCTTTTCTAATTTATTGGCGCAGGAACGTCTGTGTTAATATTAATCGCAAGTATACACGGCAATAATATTTTACACGGTATGACCACGGTTCGGTCGTTACGTATATCGTGTGCGCAGGCCATGAATATGATTTTAATATTCATCCAGGAAATGATATGGCGATAAAGTCGCTCGCCGATCGTTTGCAGGCAAGCGAAGGAACTTCGACAGGAAGCGGAGGTGTTATGTTACCAGGACAAGGTAAGTTTGGCGTCGTTATTAGTAAAATTCCCGTCATGCAATCAGGGTTAAAGGTGATCTTCAATGAGAACCTCCCTGATTACGAACTGAGTTTTTGTCGTTCTCATGATGAGCTCACCCTTTTACAACTGCGGCGGGCGGTGCTGGTTGTCGCGGATATCTCCGGCGAGATTGCGCACCCCCGAGCCGTCTGCGAGCGTTATTACTCCCTCATGACCCAGTACCGTGATATTCACTGGGTTTTTATGGTCAGCGACAGCCTCTATCCGTTGGCCGTTGAGCTATTAATTCGTCCTGAAAGCTCGTTGATCTCCGAGAGCGAGCCGGTTAACCGGCTGATTGAGGTGATTTGCGCCGGTAGCCGTGCGGCTGAACAGATTAGCCGTACGCTGTTTGCCGGGGATGAGGACAGCGACTTCGCAAGCTACCACTCTGCGGCGATGCTCACTCTTTCAGAGCGTAAAGTTCTGCGCCTTCTGGCGAAGGGGTGGGGAATAAACCAGATCGCCGCGCTGTTGAAAAAGAGTAATAAGACGATCAGTGCGCAGAAAAACAGCGCAATGCGTCGCTTATCGCTACGCAGCAACGCTGAAATGTATGCCTGGATCAACAGCGCGCAGGGAATGCAAGAGCTGAATATCAATTCAGCTTACGGAGAGCAAATGGAATGGAAAAAAATAGTACAACCCGCCATGTCGCCATCGTAGAAAAATGCGTGATGACGGAAATGGCATGGCGCTATATCTTTAGTCGTGAAGATAATCGCCGTTATCATATTCATCTGTTTAAAAATGTCAGTATGCTCAGGGCGGCGGAAATACCGTTTCCCTGGTCAACCATTATTTTTTCTCTTTCGGGAAGTCGTTCTTCACGAGCCGAGAGTCTGCTCTTTGTTCATGAAATGGCGCGGTGCCGGCCGGAAGTCCAAACGATTATTCTGGCTAATAATGAAAGTGAAATGCACCTGATCGGCCATCTTATGCCGGCCTGTTTGCACGGCATACTGAATAAATCCGCGCCGCGACGCGGGCTACAGGAGCGTTTGCTGCAGCTACTGGACAATCATCATCTCAGCGGCAGCGAACAATTTTGCGACAGAGAGGCGTGCAACGATCCGCTAAGCCCGACGGAGCACGCCATCCTTCGGTATATGTCGTGGGGATATTCGCTTTCTGATATTGCGATACAGCTCAACCGGAATATTAAAACGATCCGCGCGCATAAGTTTAACGCCATGACCAAGCTCGGAGTTCGCTCAGACATTGGTTTATTAAACGCGGCGGATATCCTGTTGCATTTACCGCTCAATAGTACGACAAGCGCTGTTAAACAGGTAGCGTAATGCGGCTATAAACACACATCTACCCATGTTGCATCGGTGAGCTGCGCCATGCGTTCTGGTTCAATGCGAACCGCGCTATGGATGGCTCCCGCTGCGGGTAGTACTTCCTGATAATGTCTGAGAGAGACGTCGCAGTAGACTGCCAGCGGATTTTCCAGACCAAACGGGCAAACGCCGCCGACCGGATGACCGGTCCAGGTAACCACTTCATCGCTGCTTAGCATGCGTGCTTTCGCGCCAAAGGTCTCTTTCAGCTTTTTATTATCCAGCCGCGCATCGCCCCTGGCGACGATCAGTACAATCTTATCTTTGATCTTGAGCGACAGCGTTTTGGCAATTTGCCCCGGCTCAACGTTGTGTGCGGCAGCGGCAAGTGCGACGGTGGCGGTACTCTGATTTAACTCAATAATTTCGATATCGGGGGCGTGTTCGGCAAAAAACTGCCGTACAGACTGCAGACTCATTGGATTCTCCTGATTTAAGCCTGGTTAAATCTGTCACAAGCCTGGCGGAGTGTAAATATCAGCGCGGACAATCCAGATTCTTTCTATTTTGTCGATCTCCTTCACAATCACCGTAACCGGTTACTGTAACCGGTTGCGGTTATCTGCATTGAGATGAATACTGGAACAGTCACTTCTCCTTTTATTTATAACAAAAGAGCCGTGTATGAATCGTTGCCTCATGAGCAGTATAGCCGGTTGCACAATCCGCCAGCGGCCTGCTGCGTCAAAAAGCGGTCATCGTAACGGCAGGGTAATCGTTGTTGGGCCAGTATCAATAGCCTGTCAGGAGGGCTACTATGTCTGCTAACCATGCTGCGTTTAATTTGATATTTCGCTTTGTAGAAAATTACATAAGCCCCATAGCAGGGCGGATCTCGTCGCAGCGCCACGTCATGGCTATCCGTGACGGATTTATCTCAGCGATGCCGTTTATGATCGTCGGATCGTTCCTGTTAGTGTTTGCTTATCCACCGTTCTCACCGGATACCACCTGGGGTTTTGCCCGCGCCTGGCTGGATCTGGCGAAAGAGTTTGAGGGGCGTATTCTGACCCCCTTTGATATGACGATGGGGATCATGTCGATCTACATCTGCGCGGCAATCTCCTATAACCTCGGTAAGCATTACGAGAAATCCAATCAGCTCGATCCCTTTATGTGCGCAATGCTGTCGATCATGGCCTTTTTGCTGATTGCCGCGCCGAAGACCAATGGCACGCTGCCGGTGGATAGCCTCGGAGGGACCGGGATCTTTACCGCCATCCTGGTGGCGATCTACTGCGTGGAGATGATGCGTTTCTTGAAAGCGCACAACATTGGGATCCGCTTGCCGGATCAGGTTCCGCCGATGATCAAAAACTCGTTTGATCTGTTGATCCCGGTGCTGGTGGTCGTGCTGACGCTCTATCCGCTGAGCCTGTTTATCCAGCACCATTTTGACATGCTGATCCCGCAGGCCATTATGGCCATTTTCAAGCCGCTGGTTTCGGCAGCCGACTCTCTGCCGGCAATTCTGTTGGCGGTGCTGATCGGCCACCTGCTGTGGTTTGCCGGGATCCACGGTGCGGCGATCGTGTCCGGGATGCTGCAGATGTTCTGGCTGACTAACCTCGGTATGAACCAGCAGGCGCTGGCCCAGGGCGCGCCTCTGCCGCATATCTTTATGGAGGCGTTCTGGACCTTCTTTATCGTGGTCGGAGGTTCCGGGGCGACCATGGGACTGGTGTTCTGTTATCTGCGCAGCCGTTCAGCGCATTTGCGCTCCATTGGTCGTTTGAGCGTGGTGCCAAGCCTGTTCAATATCAACGAGCCGGTGATCTTTGGGACGCCTATCGTCATGAACCCAGTGTTCTTTATTCCGTTCCTGCTGGCGCCGATGGTGAACGCGGTGCTGGCCTGGGCGGCAATGAAGCTGGATCTGATTGGCCGCGTCATCTCCGTCGTACCATGGACGGCGCCAGCGCCAATTGGCGGCGCCTGGGCGCTGGGCTGGGATTTCCGGGCGGCGATTCTGGTCATTGTTCTGGCCTGCGTGTCGGCAATCATCTACTTCCCATTCTTTAAGGTATATGAGAAACAGCTGCTTGCTCAGGAAGCGGAAGAGGCCGAGCGGGCGGAGCAGGAGAGTCAACAGACCGCATAAATAGCAACGGGCGGTAAAGGCCGCCCGTTACTTTTCAGGTAAGTGGTAATTATTTAAGCGTACAGTCGCCGCACTGTTGGACATCCGGCAGGCGATAGCGCTGACAGCAGGTGCGTCGGACTAACTGCCCTTCACGCAGCATCACCGTTCGCCACAGCGGGTTATCCTGGCCATCGGCGAGTTGTTTTTCAAAAAAACAGTGCTGACGTAGCGCGGCAAGCCGCTCATCACCCAGCAGCGCGCGCATTTCCCCAAGATACCAGTTAATCAGATAGCCGGTATTGCTCCAGATAAGTTTGCTATTGATTTCGCCCGTCGCTGCCAGCGCCTCAACAACCGGCTGCAGGGTGCGCGTTACCAGGGCATCCATTCGCGCCTGCGGTGAAAGCCTCTCGATGTCGGCATCGCTATGCACATCAATCCAGAAGCAGGCCGCCCGGCCGCTTTCATGAAATTCGACATGGAAATGTTCTGGCGCCAGGCTGAGGCCTTGCGGTTCATTGAGCAGCGCCAGCATCAGCGGCGGCACCAGCAGACCGATATACCATTGCGCCCAGAGCGAGAGCAGAGGCTTCTGTTCCCGAGGCAGCGTCGGCTGATGACGATAGATATGATCGGACCAGGTGGCCAGCAGGGAGCGCAAGGTGATGGGTTGCGACCATTCGGCAAGCGTTAACGCGTGCCGTGGGGCGGGTTCGTCAAGTCGCAGGAAATCAAGCAGGTGTGGACGCAGGGTGGCGATTTTTTCCCGAATACTCTCCGCCAGGGCATGCTCAGCCGTCGGCAAAGGAGCCCGCCAGATAAGTTCATCGCTGAGAGGAAGGGAACGCCAGGCCATTCGATTTCCAGATACAAATCTAAATGATAATGATTACTGATATTAGTTGCTTGCAGGCGGCATGGCAAGGCTTTTATCGGCGCCGCGATGTCGCAGCGCGCGCAGGTCAACTGGCAAGAATAATGTTGCGGCCTTTATTTTTGGCCTCATAGAGTGCGCCGTCGGCGCGCGCCAGCGCTTGTTCAATGTTGTCATTAATGAGCGGCGTCAGGCCAATACTGATGGTGACGTTGGTGGCGACGCTTTCATTAAACATATGCGGGATCTTCAGGTCATAGACCCGCTGACGTATACGTTCGGCTGTCTTCCAGGCCGTTTCTTCGCTGCTATTGGTCAGCAGCACCATAAACTCCTCTCCACCAAAGCGGGCGACAATATCGCGTGAGCGTACAGCGTTGCGAATGGCAGCAGAGACGCGAATAAGCGCCTGGTCACCCATCATATGACCATAGTGATCGTTATAGGCCTTGAAGTGATCGATATCGAGGAGCAGCACGTAGTGGTTGTCGCCGTCCAGCGCCAGCAGGGTATCGAGGCGGTTCTGCAGTCCGCGGCGATTATACAAACCGGTCAGGGGATCGAGCATACTGAGATCGTTGAGCGTATTGCGTTCATGCATCAGTTTATCCATTAAACCCTGCGTAAAGGCATCGCTGCGCTTCTGGATAATATTTTGCAGGGTAATACCGGCTATAGGCAGCATAAAGCAGTAAGTCATACGCAACCATTGTTCCCCCTCCGCCATTATCAGGCAGGCAAGGAAAGTTGGTAAAGAGTGGAGGGTAAAGGCAGTGATATTATTGGAAAAAGCGATGGTGCCGATAAACAGAATGCTTAATAGGGCGATCACCAGATAGTTAAAATGCGGCGGTGTCAATAGCATCGCTTTTGTCACTACGTGCCATGCCCATAGCATGCCAAATAACAACGAGATAGTGGGAATATTTATTTTCGATTGCGGCCATTTCCAGTGCCAGAGCAGCAGCAGCCCGCTGCAGACGACGATCAGGGCGCAGGGCAGCGTAAAACGAACTACCGTAAATAGGGGGGTGACCAGCGACAGCGAGGAAGAAATGAAATTAAGCAGTAAAAAAAGCCGTAAGGAATATTGATATTTTTGTGCGTAGTGTGCTCGCCAGGTTTGTGCAGTCATATCGGAAGAATCATTATTAGTCGTTAAATTTCAAAATGATGAAAGCCAAAAATGAAGAGTCTGATAACAATGTGCAAAAAAAGGTTATTTGCAAAATAAGCAAAATATTTAATATATATCGATAATCCGCTTAATTTATCACCTTCATGAATGTGGTAATGACTCCAACTTACTGATAGTGTTTT
>NZ_KV792633.1:55727-64091 GCF_001808265.1 Klebsiella sp. HMSC16A12 | reverse complement strand
GGCTGTTGATACGGCGCTGGCTCAGGCTGATACGCCTGCGGTGCGGTTTGCCCCGCTGGCGGCTGATAAGCAGCCTGCTGGAACGGAGCGGGTTCAGGCTGATACGCCTGCTGCGGCGGATAGCTGGCTTCCGGCTGATAAGCTGGCGCAGCGCCGTGATGGCCCACCGGTGATTCTGCCCACGCCTGCGGCGCGGCAGTAGCCGCCGCCGCTGCGCTTACCGGCTCAGCGATACTGTGGCCATTCAACAACGGATCGTAAGGGTCGAAATCGCCCGGGCGCACGGCGCTGGCGCCGGAGAACAGCACATCATCCTCTGCGGGACGCGCGGCGCTGGCGCCGGAAAACAGTACATCGTCGGCGGCAACAGGCGCCCCGCTGGCGCTGTATTGCACCACCTCTTCGCCGTCATCCATCCGTTTGCCGGAGAAAAGCGCAGCGTCGGTTTTACGCCCCATAGGGTTGGTAAACTTCTCGGCCAGACGCTTACGCCGCGCCAGCGCGCTGCGTAAGATACGGGCGCGACGCGATTCCTGCGGCCTGGCCGCCTCTTCGTCGTCGTACTCTTCCTCGTCGTCTTCGTATTCGCCTTCATCGACCCAGGTATCATCCCGACGGGTACGGTTGCTGGCAAAGGTGAGAACGGACAGGATGCCGCCGCCCAGCTTTTCCGCAATGCTGACCCACGACCAGCCGGTGAACAGCGTCAGCCCGGCCGCCCAGATACACAACAGGGCGATGGTGCCGCCGCTGCTGTGCAGCAGGGGTTGCAGCGTGGTGCTCAGCAGGCTGCCGATCACCCCGCCGGAAGCGAAGTACCAGATATCATCGGCGTTAATCGCCGCCAGACCACAGGAGGTCAGGATCAGGGCTAACGCACCGATGAGGCGAAGGGAAACGGCAAAATAATCAATGTATTCGTCGTTTTCCTGATGCCGCCAGGCAAACCAGCATCCGCCGATGATGATCACCGGGATGGTGTAGGCCATGACGCCAAAAATGAAAAAGAGGGTATCGGCAAGCCACGCGCCGGGGGCGCCGCCTAAATTATGAATAGGCTCATGCCATGCCGTTTGCGACCAGCTGGGGTCCGAGGGGTTAAAGCTCAGTAGTGCCGCCATCAGCCAGATGGCGAAGAGGGAGCAAAGGATGAGCATCGCCTCAAGGAGTCGGCGCCCGCTGCTGAGTTTGGTTAGTTTGACTTCTTTGTCTTCGGTGTATTCCTGGCTCAAGAAAGGCTCTCCAGGTATCAGGCTGTTTCCTGCCTGCTGCTAAAACGGACAACAGCGCCGGGTCTCCCCGGCACTGTTGCTGTATGGATTAACAGGAGTGTAATCAAACTACGTCGAGTTTGCACCTGTTCCGTGTTAGCGCGTCTTAATAACCAGACGATTACTTTGCTTGACTTCTTCCATTACCACGTAGGTACGGGTGTCGTTAACGCCCGGCAGGCGCAGCAAGGTCTCGCCCAGTAATTTACGATACGCTGACATATCCGGTACACGGGTTTTCAACAGATAGTCGAAATCACCGGAAACCAGATGACACTCTTGAATTTCTTCAAGTTTTTGCACTGCGGCGTTAAATTGCTCAAACACATCCGGTGCGCCACGATTCAGAGTAATCTCAACAAATACCAGAAGTGATGCATCCAGATAATGCGGGTTGAGCAGCGCCGTATAGCCCTGAATAAAACCCTGTCTTTCAAGACGACGCACACGCTCAAGGCAAGGCGTCGGAGAAAGTCCCACCCGTTTAGAAAGCTCGACGTTAGAAATTCGCCCATCTTTTTGCAATTCATTCAGGATGTTACGATCAATGCGGTCGAGATCTTTGCCAGGGCGCTTCTTGCTATCTACCATTATTATTGTCTCTCTGTATTCCTTCCCTACTCCTGTTCCGGCTCTGAGCCTTCACTGCCAGAGCCCATCCTGTTATCACCCGTACGACATTGGGTAACCCAGGGGTACGTGAGAAGCCCGTTGCCTGACGGCAGTCACCGACATCACGCATGGCGTCTGTCCACACCATGCGTAGATTTCGTTAACCCGGATAAAAATGGCATTTGCGTGCATGAAAATTCGCCGCACGCTAAATACTGCTTTTCTTCTTCCTTGAATGTTTTCGCAAAAGCACAGGTGATTGTCAAAGCAAAACATCGATTTTTAGTACAAGATGCCAGATATTCATCATCCGCCCTGGTTGATTCTCATTTTTTCGTCTTATAATTGTCCCGCCGACAGTAGAAATAGTTATATTCCTTGCCGGGAAAATCACCAATTCATTGGCAGCTTCTATTGCACACATCGTTAACAAAATCGCTGTGCTCTTTTTTTACGACAACAAATTCCCTACAATCCCAGCCCAATGTATGCCAATTATTATGGGGATCTCATGGGCACAGCCAAACACAGTAAACTGCTTATCCTTGGTTCTGGACCTGCGGGATACACCGCGGCGGTCTATGCCGCACGCGCCAACCTGCAGCCGGTGCTGATCACCGGGATGGAAAAAGGCGGTCAGCTGACCACCACGACGGAAGTGGAAAACTGGCCAGGCGATCCGAACGATCTCACCGGTCCGCTGCTGATGGAGCGCATGCACGAGCATGCCGCAAAATTTGAAACCGAGATCATTTTCGACCATATCAGCCGCGTCGATTTGCAAAACCGCCCGTTCCGTCTGACAGGCGACAGCGGCGAGTACACCTGTGACGCGCTGATCATCGCCACCGGCGCTTCCGCCCGTTACCTGGGCCTGCCTTCCGAAGAAGCCTTCAAAGGCCGCGGCGTTTCCGCGTGCGCTACCTGCGACGGATTCTTCTATCGCAACCAGAAAGTGGCGGTGATCGGCGGCGGCAACACCGCAGTGGAAGAGGCTCTGTATCTGTCGAATATCGCCTCTGAGGTACACCTGATCCACCGTCGCGATTCCTTCCGTGCGGAAAAAATCCTCATTAAACGCCTGATGGATAAAGTGGCAAGCGGCAACATCGTGCTGCATACCGATCGTACCCTCGAAGAGGTGACCGGCGACCAGATGGGCGTCAGCGGCCTGCGCCTGCGCGATACCAAAAACAGCGACAATGTCGAGTCCCTGGAAGTGGCTGGTTTATTTGTCGCCATCGGCCACAGCCCGAACACCGCCATCTTTGAGGGCCAGCTGGAGCTGGAGAACGGCTACATCAAAGTGCAGTCCGGTATCCACGGCAATGCGACCCAGACCAGCATCCCGGGCGTGTTCGCCGCCGGCGATGTCATGGACCATATCTATCGTCAGGCCATCACTTCTGCGGGCACCGGCTGCATGGCGGCGCTGGATGCGGAGCGTTACCTCGACGGTTTGGCTGACGCTTGCAAATAATCTTTACAAGTCAGTAACAAAGGTAAAGAAGGCGACGAAAAGTCGCCTTTATTTTTGCTGCGATGTAACATTGCCGTGCCCAATACTCCGATAACGACACCTGCAAAGCGCGCAATGAATAAAACCCGTCAACAAGAGTTAACCCGCTGGTTAAAACAGCAAAGCATTATCTCCCGTCGCTGGTTGATGATTTCCCGCCTGCTTGGCGTGGCGAGCGGTCTGCTGATCGTGGCGCAGGCCTGGTTCCTGGCGCGGATCCTGCACCGGATGGTGATGGAGAATATTCCAGCGACCGCCCTGCTGCTGCCGCTCACGCTGCTGGTGCTGATCTTTGTACTACGCGCCTGGGTGGTCTGGCTGCGTGAGCGGGTCGGCTTTCAGGCCGGGCAGCATATTCGCTATGAAATTCGCCGCCAGGTTCTTGACCGCCTCCAGCAGGCAGGCCCGGCGTGGATCCAGGGCAAACCGGCCGGCAGCTGGGCAACGCTTATTCTTGAGCAAATCGACGACATGCACGACTATTATGCCCGCTACCTGCCCCAGATGACGCTGGCGGCCTGCGTACCGCTGCTGATCGTTATTACTATTTTTCCGATTAACTGGGCCGCCGCGCTAATCCTTCTCGGCACCGCCCCGCTGATCCCGCTTTTCATGGCGCTGGTCGGGATGGGCGCCGCCGACGCCAACCGGCGTAACTTCCAGGCGCTGGCCCGCCTCAGCGGCCACTTCCTCGACCGCCTGCGCGGCATGGAAACCCTGCGTATTTTTCATCGCGGTCAGGCAGAAACCGATAATATTCGCGACGCCTCGCAGGATTTTCGCCAACGCACCATGGAAGTCCTGCGTCTGGCCTTCCTCTCCTCCGGGGTTCTGGAGTTTTTCACCTCCCTCTCCATTGCGCTGGTAGCGGTGTATTTTGGCTTTTCTTACCTTGGCGAGCTGAACTTCGGCCACTATGGCGCGGGCGTCACGCTGATGGCCGGATTCCTGACGCTGATCCTCGCCCCGGAATTTTTCCAGCCGTTACGTGACCTGGGTACCTTCTACCATGCCAAAGCTCAGGCCGTGGGCGCCGCAGACAGCCTGAAAACGTTTATGGAAACGCCGCTGACCCAGGTAGAGCGTGGCGAGAAAACGTTAAATGACAACGATCTGATTAGCGTGGAAGCGCGCGACCTGGTGATCAAATCTCCGGAAGGTAAAGTTCTGGCGGGGCCGCTTAATTTTGCGCTGCCCGCCGGCGCTCGCGTGGTGCTGGTCGGCCAGAGCGGATCCGGGAAAAGCTCTTTGCTGAATACACTGCTCGGCTTTCTGCCCTATGAGGGGTCGCTGATGGTCAACGGCGTAGAGCTGCGCGAGCTGGACGCTGAGCGCTGGCGCCGCCTGCTGAGCTGGGTAGGACAGAATCCGCAGTTACCTGCCGCCACGCTGCGGGAAAACGTGCTGCTGGCGTGGCCCGAAGCTAGCGAAGCACAGCTTAGGCTGGCGCTGGACAAGGCCTGGGTCAGCGAGTTTATCGCCCTGCTGCCGCAGGGGATCCATACCGCCGTAGGCGATCAGGCGGGGCGTCTGTCGGTAGGCCAGGCGCAGCGTATCGCGGTCGCCCGCGCGCTGTTGGTGCCGTGCCGCCTGCTGCTGCTGGATGAACCTGCCGCCAGCCTTGACGCCCATAGCGAACAGCGAGTCATGCAGGCCCTGATCCACGCTTCCAGTGAGCAAACCACGCTGCTGGTCACCCATCAGCTTGAGGGGCTGGCCGACTGGGACGACGTCTGGGTGATGCAGGACGGACAGATTATCGAACAAGGCGACTACGCCACGCTGGCCCGTGCTGGTGGGGTCTTCTCGGCGCTGCTGGCCCATCGTCAGGAGGAGATTTAAATGCGCGCACTTTTACCCTATCTGGCGCTCTATAAACGCCATAAATGGATGCTGCTGCTTGGCGTCGTGCTGGCCATTGTGACCCTGCTGGCCAGCATCGGCCTGCTGACGCTCTCCGGCTGGTTCCTCTCCGCCTCAGCGGTGGTGGGCGTCGCCGGGATCTACAGTTTTAACTATATGCTGCCTGCCGCGGGCGTTCGCGGCGCGGCAATTATCCGTACCGCCGGGCGCTACTTTGAGCGCCTGGTCAGCCACGACGCTACCTTTCGCGTGCTGCAGCACCTGCGCGTTTTCACCTTCAGCAAACTGCTCCCCCTCTCTCCGGCGGGGCTGGCGCGCTTTCGCCAGGGTGAGCTGCTCAACCGGGTGGTGGCCGACGTTGACACCCTGGATCATCTCTACCTGCGGGTCATTTCGCCGCTGGTCGGCGCGCTGGTGGTGATTGTGGTCGTCACCTGCGGATTAAGTCTGCTCGACGTCACCCTCGCGCTGACGCTCGGCGGTATCATGCTGGCGACCCTGCTGGTTATGCCGCCGCTGTTCTATCGCGCAGGTAAGCCAGCCGGCGAAAGTATGACGCAGCTGCGCGGCCAGTATCGCCAACAGCTCACCGCCTGGCTGCAGGGTCAGGCGGAGCTGATGGTATTTAACGCCAGCGACCGCTACCGCGCACAAATGGAAAAGACCGAGCTGAGCTGGCAGGATGCACAGCGGCGCCAGGCCGAGCTGACCGCGCTTTCGCAGGCGGTAATGCTGTTAATCGGTGGCATCGCCGTGGTGGCCATGCTCTGGCTGGCCTCAGACGGCGTCGGCGGCAATAGTCAGCCCGGGGCGCTGATCGCGCTATTCGTATTCTGCGCGCTGGCGGCTTTTGAAGCCCTGGCGCCGGTTACTGGCGCTTTCCAGCATTTAGGCCAGGTGATCGCCTCCGCGCGGCGGATCTCGCAGATTACCGACCAGCAGCCGGAGGTCACCTTTGTCGAAGATGAAGCCAGTTCGCCAGCGCAGGTGGCCCTAACGCTTCGGGAGGTCACTTTCCGCTATCCTCAGCAGCCCTCCCCTGCCCTGGAGAATATTTCCCTGCAGATTGCCGCCGGAGAGCACATCGCCATTCTTGGCCGGACCGGCTGCGGAAAATCGACGCTGTTGCAGTTGCTTACCCGCGCCTGGGACCCGTCACAGGGAGAGATTCTGCTCAACAATCAGCCGCTCTCCGGCCTCAGCGAAGCCACTCTGCGGCAGGCAATGAGCGTAGTGCCGCAGCGCGTGCACCTGTTCAGCGCCACCCTGCGCGACAACCTGCTGCTGGCGGCGCCTGAAGCGGATGACGCTCATCTCAGCGCTACCCTTGAGAAGGTGGGTCTCGAAAAACTGCTGCAAGATGGTGGTCTTAACGGCTGGCTGGGCGAAGGCGGGCGTCAGCTCTCCGGCGGCGAACTGCGCCGACTGGCCATTGCCCGCGCGCTGCTCCACGATGCGCCGCTGATGCTGCTCGATGAACCGACAGAAGGTCTGGATGCGGCCACCGAAAGCCAGATCCTGCATCTGTTGGCAGATGTCATGCGCGACAAAACCGTGCTGATGGTGACCCATCGCCTGCGGGGCCTGGCGGGTTTTAATCAGATAATAGTCATGGACAACGGCCAGATAATTGAGCAAGGTAGTCACGCGGAGCTGCTCGCTAAACAGGGCCGGTACTTCCAGTTTAAACAGCGTCTGTAGGCTATTCTATTATCTAATTTTTGCTGATGCGTATTGAGGTTAAAATGCGTCTGGTTCAGCTCTCCCGGCACTCTATCGCCTTCCCCTCTCCGGAAGGCGCCTTGCGAGAACCTAATGGCCTGCTGGCGCTCGGCGGCGATCTGAGCCCCGCGCGGCTGCTGATGGCCTATCAGCGTGGTATTTTTCCCTGGTTTTCCCCTGGCGACCCGATCCTCTGGTGGTCGCCCGACCCCCGGGCGGTACTTTGGCCAGAGCAATTCCATCTCAGCCGCAGCATGAAGCGCTTTCATCAGCGTTCGCCCTACCGGGTCACGCTCAACCACGCCTTTGGCGAAGTGATTGAGGGCTGCGCCAGCGATCGTGACGAAGGCACCTGGATAACCAGCAGTATCGTTCGCGCCTATCACCAGCTGCATGAGTTGGGTCATGCCCACTCCATTGAAGTCTGGCAGGAGAATACCCTGGTGGGAGGAATGTACGGCGTAGCGCAGGGAGCGCTGTTTTGCGGCGAATCGATGTTTAGCCGGGCGGAAAATGCCTCCAAAACCGCGCTGCTGGTATTTTGCCAGGACTTTGCGCACAGCGGCGGTAAATTAATTGACTGTCAGGTACTGAACAACCATACCGCGTCATTAGGCGCAGTGGATATTCCCCGCCGCGATTATCTGGACTATCTGTCGGTATTACGCGGCTACCGACTGCCCGAGCGATTTTGGGTGCCGCGGGTGCTATTTCCTGGCGGATAATAAAATGTTTTCAGCACATTTTGCGTCAGGATGGTATAATTGCGCGGTAGAGTAGCTTCTGCCTGTTGCCCCGCCGCCGTTTGGGAATAATAAGAGTCAGATAACGCCCATCGTTCTGTCACTCCCCTTTACGTTTGCGCCTGTCACGCGGCATGGCCGTGTGTGTCCCGGGCAATGCGCCAAAACTACTTCGGCGATTCATACCCGTCATATTTCCGTAGCCGCTGCGCTGACTATGCGCCTTGCGGCAAGGTGAATGATTCAGGGTAGATACGTAAAACTTTACTTACATGATGAACTTCGGCATTATCTTGCCGGTTCAAAACTACGGTAGTGATACCCCAGAGGACTAGATGGCCAAAGAAGACAATATTGAAATGCAGGGCACCGTACTTGAAACGTTGCCTAACACTATGTTCCGCGTAGAACTGGAAAACGGTCACGTGGTAACCGCGCATATCTCCGGTAAAATGCGTAAAAACTACATCCGCATTCTGACGGGCGACAAAGTGACTGTTGAGCTGACCCCGTACGACCTGAGCAAAGGCCGCATTGTCTTCCGTAGTCGCTGATTGTTTTCGCCCTTAAGGCGTCAGATGCTGAAGGCCGGGATAATTCCCGGTCTTTTCATTTCTGCCGTCAGCAAAAAAAA
>NZ_KV792633.1:0-55707 GCF_001808265.1 Klebsiella sp. HMSC16A12 | reverse complement strand
AAAAAAAACCGGCCCCTGGCCGGTTTTTTTACATTGAAGATATCGCCTTAGTGGGCCGCTTCCGGTTTGTGCTTCGGCGCGCTCTGGAAGTCGTAAGTCAGCGTATTTTTGTCGCTGTCCAGAGAGACAGTGACCTGACCACCGTCGACCAGCGAGCCAAACAGCAGCTCGTTCGCCAGCGGTTTTTTCAGGTTGTCCTGAATGACGCGTCCCATTGGACGTGCCCCCATCGCCCGATCGTAGCCTTTCGTCGCCAGCCAGTCGCGCGCTTCCTGACTCACTTCCAGGGAGACGCCTTTCTGGTCCAGCTGGACCTGCAGCTCGACGATAAACTTGTCGACAACCTGATGGATCACCGTGGTAGACAAATGATCGAACCAGATGATGTTGTCGAGGCGGTTACGGAACTCCGGCGTAAAGATCTTTTTGATCTCATCCATCGCATCCGGACTGTTGTCCTGCTGAATAAGGCCAATCGATTTACGCTCGGTTTCCCGCACCCCGGCGTTGGTGGTCATCACCAGCACCACGTTGCGGAAGTCCGCTTTACGGCCGTTATTATCGGTCAGCGTCCCGTTATCCATCACCTGCAGCAGCAGGTTGAACACGTCCGGATGCGCTTTTTCGATCTCATCAAGCAGCAATACCGCGTGCGGATGTTTAATCACCGCATCGGTCAGCAGCCCTCCCTGATCGAAGCCGACGTAGCCCGGAGGCGCCCCGATCAAACGGCTGACGGTATGACGTTCCATATATTCGGACATGTCAAAGCGCAGCAGCTCAATACCCAACGCCTTCGCCAGCTGGACGGTCACTTCGGTTTTCCCGACCCCGGTCGGCCCGGCGAACAGGAATGATCCCACCGGCTTGTGCTCATGGCCCAGCCCGGCGCGCGCCATTTTAATAGCCTCGGTCAGCGCCTCGATGGCTTTATCCTGTCCAAAGACCAGCATTTTCAGACGGTCGCCCAGGTTTTTCAGCGTGTCGCGATCGCTGCGGGAGACGCTCTTCTCAGGGATCCGCGCAATGCGCGCCACCACTGATTCGATATCCGCCACGTTAACCGTTTTCTTACGCTTGCTGACCGGCATTAAGCGCGCCCGCGCGCCCGCTTCGTCAATGACGTCAATCGCCTTATCCGGCAGATGACGATCGTTAATGTATTTCACCGCCAGTTCTACCGCCGCACGCACCGCTTTGGCGGTATAACGCACATCATGGTGCGCTTCGTACTTCGGCTTCAGGCCGTTGATAATCTGGACCGTCTCTTCCACCGACGGTTCGGTAATATCGATCTTCTGGAAACGGCGGGCCAGCGCACGATCTTTTTCAAAGATGTTGCTGAACTCCTGGTAAGTGGTGGAGCCGATCACCCGGATCTTGCCACTGGAAAGCAGCGGTTTGATCAGGTTAGCCGCATCGACCTGGCCGCCAGACGCCGCCCCCGCACCGATAATGGTGTGGATTTCATCAATAAACAGGATGCTGTTGGTATCCTGCTCCAGCTGTTTGAGCAACGCTTTGAAGCGTTTTTCAAAATCGCCACGATATTTGGTCCCTGCCAGCAAAGAGCCAATGTCGAGCGAGTAGATAGTGCAGTCGGCCATAACTTCCGGCACATCGCCCTGCACAATACGCCAGGCAAGGCCTTCGGCGATCGCGGTTTTACCGACGCCGGATTCCCCCACCAGCAGCGGGTTATTTTTCCGCCGACGGCACAGGACCTGAATCGCGCGCTCCAGCTCTTTTTCACGGCCGATCAGGGGATCAATGCCGCCGACGCGAGCAAGCTGATTGAGGTTGGTGGTGAAGTTTTCCATACGTTCCTCCCCGCCGGCTTGCTCTTCATTGCCAGGCTGGCTTCCGCTGTTATCGGAAGACTGGCTCGGCTCGTCTTTGCGTGTACCATGAGAAATGAAGTTCACCACATCAAGACGGCTCACTTCATGTTTACGCAGCAGGTAGGCGGCCTGCGACTCCTGCTCGCTGAAAATCGCCACCAGCACGTTGGCGCCGGTCACTTCGCTGCGGCCAGAAGATTGTACGTGGAAGACGGCGCGCTGCAGCACACGCTGGAAGCTTAGCGTCGGCTGGGTGTCGCGCTCTTCTTCCGTGGCTGGCAGAACGGGTGTGGTTTGTTCGATGAAGGCTTCAAGTTCCTGACGCAATGCCACCAGGTCCACTGAACACGCTTCCAGGGCCTCACGGGCCGAGGGGTTGCTTAGCAGAGCCAGCAGCAAGTGCTCGACGGTCATAAACTCATGACGGTGCTCGCGCGCTCTGGCGAAAGCCATATTTAAACTGAGTTCCAGTTCTTGATTGAGCATAGGCACCTCCCCCAATTTTCATGCCTGTATTCAGGCTTTTTCCAGCGTACACAGCAATGGATGCTCGTTCTCCCTCGCGTACTGATTCACCATAGCGACTTTGGTCTCCGCCACTTCCGCGGTAAACACGCCACAAATCGCCTTACCTTCATAGTGAACCGTGAGCATCAGTTGCGTTGCACGTTCAACATCATAAGAAAAGAATTTTTGTAACACGTCAATAACAAACTCCATCGGAGTGTAGTCATCATTGACCAATATCACTTTATACATAGATGGCGGTTTAATCGCATCACGAACTTCGTCGTCAACCAGGTGCTCGAAGTCCAGCCAATCTCTCTTACTCATCGTCAGTGTTCATCATCGGTTGCTGTTGCCAACAGGCGGAGGCCTGTCGATGACCAGAGGTTATGCTCATCACAAATCTACAATAGATCATAGATAACTATCATCTATCGCTTCTATCCGCGACGGCTGTCACATTCCCCGGCAATAGCGTTAACTGCTTCAAATTTTGACGCATTTTTCGCCGTTCCCCCTCCTCAATCGCTTGACGCGTTTTCGTATTTCTCTAAATTGTAGTGGCGAGAGTTGGCGAGCAATTGAACAACTCGTCACTCCACCACCGGTTCATTCCATCTTACTAATAAAGATTTACGAAGGATGTCGAAGTATGGAAATGGGTACTGTTAAGTGGTTCAACAATGCCAAAGGGTTCGGTTTTATCTGCCCTGAGGGCGGCGGCGAAGACATTTTCGCCCATTACTCCACCATCCAGATGGATGGTTACAGAACGCTAAAAGCCGGACAAGCCGTTCGGTTTGATGTTCACCAGGGGCCAAAAGGCAACCACGCCAGCGTGATCGTCCCTGTGGAAGCGGAAACGGCTGCATAACTCTTTTGCTTCATTGTGTACATCCTGCTAATAAAATGCCAGTCCTTCTGACTGGCATTTTTATTTCTCGCCCCGCCTATTCTCGCGCCAGGGCATCCACCGGATCGAGCCGCGCCGCGTTGCGCGCAGGCAGCCAACCAAACAGCACCCCGGTCAGCGTCGAACAGAGAAACGCCGTCAGCAGCGCCAGCGGAGAAAAACCAATCTCCCAGCCGGGGAGAAACAGCTGTAAAATAAAGGCGATCATCAGCGACAATGCTACGCCCAGCGCGCCACCGACCAGGCAAACCAGCACCGCTTCAATGAGAAACTGCTGCAGCACATCGCTGGCCCGGGCGCCAACCGCCATGCGGATGCCGATCTCCCGGGTTCGTTCGGTCACCGACACCAGCATAATATTCATTACGCCAATCCCGCCGACCACCAGGGCAATCACCGCCACCAATGTCAGGAACAGCTGTAAGGTATGTGTGGTCCTTTCGGCGGTTTTCAAGACGCTGTCCATATTCCAGGTGAATACATCTTTTTTACCATGCCGCAGCTCCAGCAGACGCAGCAGCTGTTTCTCTGCGGTTTCACTGTCGTAGCCTTCATGAACGCGCACAGTGATGGAGTTCAGCCACGACTGGCCCATTACTCTTCCCGCCATGGTGGTGTAGGGCAACCAGACGCGGAGAATTTTGCTGCTGCCGAACATCGACTGTTTTTCATCCGCAACGCCAATCACCGTGGCCGGCATATTGCCCACCAGAATCACCTCTCCCACCACTTTCGCTTTATTGGGAAACAGCTGCCGACGGGTATTGCTGTCGAGCACTACCACCTGTGCCCGACTGTTGAGCTGCAGTTCATTGAAGGTATTGCCTTCGCTAAAGGTCATGCCGTAGACATTAAAATACTGTGGACCGACCCCCTCCGCGCTGGCGGCAACGTCAATATTGTTGGCGCGCAGGCGCAGGCTTTTTGAAACCGCCGGCGTGGCGGAGCGCACCCACGGCTGCTTCTGGATCGCCAGCAAATCGTCATACTTCAGCGCCTGCTGATAGCGCGGGTCGTCGTCGCCAAAATCCTTACCAGGATACACATCAATGGTATTGGTGCCGATGGCGCGAATATCCGCCAGCACCATCTGCTTGGCGGCATCCCCCACCACCACGATCGACACCACCGAGGCAATACCGATAATAATCCCGAGCATGGTCAGCAGGGTACGCATTTTATTCGCCGCCATCGCTCGCCAGGCCATCACCAGCGCTTCGCGAAAGCCGCTGGTAAACTGACGCCACGCCGGAGGCTCCGCCTGCGGACGGGCGCGCAGTCCGCCGCCCTGGCGGCTGGCGGGCGGGTTGCGGACGATCTCGCCATCGCGGATCTCGACGATCCGCTCCGCCTGAGCGGCGACCTGCGGATCGTGGGTCACAATGATGACCGTATGCCCCTGCGCTTTTAGCTGGTGCAGGATCGCCATTACCTCTTCGCCGGAATGGCTGTCCAGCGCGCCGGTCGGTTCATCAGCGAGGATCACCTCCCCGCCATTCATCAGGGCGCGGGCGATACTGACCCGCTGCTGCTGACCGCCGGACAACTGTGACGGTTGATAGTCGGCGCGCTCGCCCAGCCCCAGCCGCACCAGCAGCTCATGAGCGCGCGCCAGGCGCGCGCGCCGTTCACTGCCGGCATACACCGCCGGCACTTCGACATTCTGCGCGGCGGTCAGATGGGACAGCAGATGGTAGCGTTGAAAGATAAAGCCAAAGTGTTCCCGCCGCAGACGGGCCAGCGCATCGCCATCCAGCTGCGCGATATCGGTTCCCGCCACCCGATAGGTGCCGCTGGTGGGTTTGTCGAGGCAGCCAAGGATATTCATCAGCGTCGATTTTCCCGAGCCGGAGGCCCCGACGATCGCCACCATCTCACCCGCATGGATGCTGAGGGTGATCCCCTTCAGGACCTCAACGCTGCCGTCGCCGGAAGGATAGCTGCGACGTATATCTCGCAGCTCAAGCAGCGCCGTCATTTTGCCGCCCCGCTCGCGCTCTCGCCGACGATCACTTCGTCGCCCTCTTCCAGACCTTGCACCACTGCGACGTCGGTATCATTGCGGGCGCCAATGATAACCTCACGCTCTTTGACCTCACCGGTGCGCAACAGTCGAACGTGGTAGCGGTTATCGCCTACCGCGTCGCCCAGGGCGCTCAGCGGGATAGTAATCACGTTCTTCACCTCAGCCAGCTGAATGTGCACTTGCGCGGTCATGTCGAGGCGCAGGATCCCCTGCGGGTTCGGTACCTCGAAGCGGGCATAATAGAAGATGGCGTCATTCACTTTTTCCGGCGTCGGCAGAATGTCTTTCAGTTTACCTTCATAACGGGTAAGCGGGTCGCCCAGCACGGTAAACCACGCCTTTTGCCCCGGTCTGAGGTGGATGACATCCGCTTCAGAGACCTGCGCTTTAACCAGCATGGTGCTGAGATCCGCCAGCGTCAGAATGTTAGGCGCCTGCTGGGCGGCGATCACTGTCTGTCCCTGCAGGGTGGTAATTTGCGTCACTTCGCCGGCCATCGGCGCCAGGATCCGCGTGTAATCGAGGTTGGTCTTCGCCGTATCGAGCGTCGCCTGGTTACGCTTTATTTGCGCTTCAATAGTGCCGATCTGCGCCTGTTTCACCGCCAAATCGGTGGCCGCGGTATCAAGGTCCTGCCGCGAGACCAGCTGGCGCTGCGCCAGCTGCTGCTGACGGGCCAGAGTCACTTGCGCCAGTTTGCTCTCCGCGCGCGCCTGATTGAGCTGGGCGCGCAGCTCCATGAGCGTCGCTTCCACCTCTTTAATCTGGTTTTGCGCCTGCTCCGGATCGATAACCCCCAGCAACTGATCCTTTTTAACCTTATCGCCAATATTGACGTGCAGCGTTTTCAGCTGTCCGCTGACCTGGGCGCCAACGTCAACTTTTCGCAGGGCATCCAGTTTGCCGGTGGCCAGCACGCTCTGCTGGAGATCCCCTTTGCGAACTACCAGCGTCTGGTAGTTCGGCAGCGGCGCATTGAGGATCCGCCATCCCCAGATAGCTAGCCCCAGCACAACGATCGCCAACAGCCACCAGACGGTCCTGCGTTTTCCCTTCACTTTCATATTCCGATTCCTGCTGTTTCCCTGCCGCTCCAGGCGGTGATTCTATCGAAACCCGTTGGCAACAGGACACCCATTTTTCTCGTCAATGACGTTTTGTTTAGCTGCCGGAGAGCTTTGTGCCGCCGTAAATGACGACGGCGGTGAGATTAATCGGCACGACCGCGGGCTAACCACAGCACCCGTGAGAACATTTTCTTCAGCAGCGTCGGCACAGCGTCCACGCCACGGCGGCCGGCCTCCATCGCCACCTCAATCGCCAGGTCCGGCTTGGATGAGCGATGGATGGCTTTGGTGATCACCCGCCGCATATTCATCGGGACATTATCCGGGATCTGCGCCACCCGATGATAAACGTCATCAAATCCCTGACGATACATAAAGTGTTCCATATCCAGCGCCGGCAGACTGGTCAGATGGTCGCGCTCCAGCTCGCGATCGTTATTAAGCAGACCTCGTACCGTCGCGGCATATTTTTTCCCCGCCTCATCGCCGTCCACCAGCACGTGCCACTGGATCCCCATCCGGCGGGCAAATTTGATCAATGGCTTCAGGCCGGACTGGGCGAACTCGATCACCTTAACCCCCTCAGCATCAAAATGATGACCGCACTGCCGGGCCAGTTCGTTGATAACCCAGGTTTCCGTCTCTCCCTCCACCAGCAGCCAGCAGCGGGCGAAGAGCGATGAGGCGCGATTGAAGCGAATGTGAAAAGCAATGCGCCGGCTCTCTTCGGCATTCATTCCGCCCGGGCCTAACCGCCACGCCGATACCCGCGTCGACTCACGCACCAGCCGGCAGACCTGCTCTACCGGCGTCAGGGACAGCAGCTCTCCGGAGTTGGTGGTGGTCACACGCTGCAGCGGCAACAAATTCAGCAGGTGCCAGGCGACGGAAAGCATGATCGGATGCAGACGGGTCTCGGGATCTTCAATCAACAGCAGCGGTCGCGCGTCGCGATCGAGGCGCACCGTCCCTTTCGCCTGCAGGAGGGTGGCAAACAGCCCCAGCAGGATCACCCGATGGCTGCGCCCGCCGGGCTTGTCGATCATCCGGTTGATAATATCCAGATAACGCCAACTGCGCTGTTCATCATGGGAGCGCCGCCGCATCAGGCGATGCCGCGTCTGAGCGCTGCTTTGCTCGGCAAAGTAATGCTCAAGCAGTTGCACCATGGCCGATAGCCCCTGACGGATCTGACCGTCCGATAAATTTTGCGGATGGCTGACCAGTTCGCGGGAGAGAAAATCCAGCTGACGGGCGGTGATCTCTATCTGCGGCGAGTGCGGTACCGTCCCGTTATGGATGCGGCGCATAAAGCGCGCATCGCGCAGGCGCAGCACCGGCATCAAACGCACCAGGTGTCGGGCCAGCTCATCAATCTCCTCCAGCACCAACGCTTCGCCTTCACCATCGATAAAGCTCCGCAGGGTCATCACGCTGTCATCTTCAGCGAGCTCGCCCTCCAGGCGATAGAACACCCGGTGATACCCGTCATCGCAAGGCACCCAGCAGCGCTGAAGCGGACGGAAACGCCGGACCCGATGGCGGCCTGGCTCCGTTTCGCGGAAGGTCAGGATAATATGCAAATGGTGTTCGCGCCCCTGGATGTCGCCCGGGGGAAACCAGAAATCATCGCGAACAAAGTGATAAAGATCGAACTCCGGCGACAAAAGCAGGGTCAGCGCATCAAGCAGACTGGACTTCCCCCACGCGTTCTCCCCGATCAGGACGTTATTTTGCTCCAGCATCAACGACAAACGATTGATACCGCGAAAACCGACGATTTCTACGCGCTCAAGAAGCATATCCCCTCCGCTACACCACCACTCTCCTTCAGTAATCAACAGTATAGCGAGGGCGGAGGCAAGATGACACTCTGCTTAATCGCATCCGTGGCTCATATTCAGCGGATTAAATATATTCATAAAATTACTCACTTATCGCCTATTACCGGCCGTTGATTATTCATCAAACAAAATAGTTTTATTTCAGGCGTTATGATCTACACTATTGATAATCTTCCATGGATAAAGGAAAGGCTAAACTGGCAAAAGGAATCCACTCACCTTGCCCTAAATCAAATAATATCAATATATTTAACTGGCTCCGGGATGGCGATTATCTCTAGACTAACGCCGCTTTATTTTTATCGTTATCCCTTATCACGATAAATAAAGACCGGCACGGTCCGCTCGTGCGCGTAAACAATTTAATTGAGGTGGTTATGTTCAGAAAATTAGCAGCCGAATGCTTCGGCACCTTCTGGCTTGTATTTGGCGGCTGCGGTAGCGCCGTGCTCGCCGCGGCTTTCCCCGAGCTGGGTATTGGTTTTGCCGGCGTCGCGCTGGCATTTGGCTTAACGGTATTAACCATGGCGTTTGCGGTCGGCCATATTTCCGGGGGGCATTTCAACCCGGCGGTCACCTTAGGCCTGTGGGCCGGCGGCCGTTTTCCGGCAAAAGAGGTCATTGGCTATATTATCGCTCAGGTGGTCGGCGGAATTATTGCCGCGGCGGTGCTGTACGTGGTTGCCAGCGGTAAAGCCGGCTTTGATGCCGCCGCCAGCGGCT
Source organism: Klebsiella sp. HMSC16A12 (assembly GCF_001808265.1). NCBI lineage: Bacteria > Pseudomonadati > Pseudomonadota > Gammaproteobacteria > Enterobacterales > Enterobacteriaceae > Klebsiella > Klebsiella sp. HMSC16A12. Next base: position 46,786 of record NZ_KV792633.1, on the reverse strand, counting down.
TCGCCTCCAACGGCTATGGCGAACACTCCCCGGGCGGCTTCTCTATGCTGTCGGCTATCGTCATTGAAATTGTCCTGACCTGCGGCTTCCTGCTGGTTATTCATGGCGCGACCGATAAACATGCGCCGGCGGGCTTTGCCCCCATCGCCATCGGCCTGGCGCTGACCCTCATCCATTTGATCAGCATTCCAGTCACCAATACCTCGGTCAACCCGGCGCGCAGCACCGCGGTGGCAATTTTCCAGGGCGGCTGGGCGCTGCAGCAGCTGTGGCTGTTCTGGGTCATGCCAATCGTCGGCGGGATCCTCGGCGGCGTGCTGTATCGCACCCTGCTGGAAAAACGCGATTAACGCTTTTCAAAGCCCGGGTCTCCGGGCTTTTTCTTTCTGGCGACAGCTTTACTCGGCCCGGTGATTTGGGTAGTGTCATGGGCGCTATTCTCATCATGCAAGGGCTGCATCGTTCATGTTTTCGGGACTCTTTATTATTCTGTTGCCGCTGGTCGTCGGCTATTTACTGCCTCTTCGTCACTCCTCCGCGCTAAAGCTGATAAACCGCATGCTCAGCTGGATTGTCTATGTAATCCTTTTTTTTATGGGTATCAGCCTGGCGTTCCTCGACAATCTGGCCAGCAACCTGCTGGCAATATTGCATTACGCCGCGGTGAGCGTGGTTATCATTTTACTGTGTAATATCGCCGCCCTGCTGTGGCTGGAAAGTAAAATGCCATGGCGCAGTCAGCATCGTCAGGAGAAATTACCCTCGCGCCTGGCCATGGCCCTGGAATCGCTGCAGCTGTGCGGTGTGGTCGTGCTCGGTTTTCTGCTCGGTCTGACCAGACTGCCTTTTTTACAGCACGCGACAGAAGCCAGCGAATATACGTTGATTTTTCTCCTGTTCCTCGTTGGTATCCAATTACGCAATAATGGAATGAGTCTGCGACAAATAGTCCTTAACCGCCGGGGAATGATCGTCGCCGTGGTGGTTACGGCCAGTTCATTACTCGGCGGGATACTTAACGCCTTTATTCTCGGTCTGCCGTTAAAGACCGGTCTGGCAATGGCCAGCGGTTTCGGCTGGTATTCGCTCTCCGGTATTTTACTCACCGAATCCTTTGGCCCGGTCATCGGTAGCGCGGCGTTCTTTAACGATCTCTGTCGCGAGCTGCTGGCCATCATGTTAATTCCGGGCCTTATTCGCCGCAGCCGCTCCACGGCGCTGGGGCTGTGCGGCGCCACCTCGATGGACTTCACCTTACCGGTACTGCAGCGTTCCGGCGGCGTCGAAATCGTCCCTGCCGCCATCGTGCACGGTTTTCTGCTTAGTTTGCTGGTCCCGATCCTGATCGCCTTTTTTACCGCCTGAGCACCCGCTGGCGGCAGCCCTCCTGCCGCCAAATTTGCGCTAAATCAATCTCCCTTTAAGTTGTCTGAGAAATACCTTTTCACCCGTTGCCGCGCGGCATAACCTTAAACATGTATATCAAATATAACTTTAAAGGTGTGACCATGTTTTGTGTGCAATGTGAACAAACCATTCGTACCCCAGCCGGCAACGGCTGCTCTTACGCGCAGGGGATGTGCGGTAAAACAGCGGAAACCTCGGACCTGCAGGATCTGCTGATTGCGTCACTGCAAGGCCTGTCCGCCTGGGCGCTTAAAGCGCGCGAATATGGCATTATCGATCATGAGGTCGACAGCTTTGCCCCCCGCGCCTTCTTCTCCACCCTGACTAACGTTAACTTCGATTCCCCGCGCATCGTCGGCTACGCCCGCCAGGCAATTGCCCTGCGTGAGGCGCTGAAAGCGCAATGCCTGGCGATCGATGCCAGCGCCGCGGTCGACAGCCCGGTCGCCGACCTGCAGCTGGTCAGCGACGATCTGGGCGACCTGCAGCGTCAGGCGGCGGACTATACCCCGAATAAAGATAAAGCCGCCATCGGCGAGAATATTCTCGGTCTGCGCCTGCTGTGCCTGTACGGTCTGAAGGGTGCGGCGGCCTATATGGAGCATGCCCACGTGCTCGGCCAGTACGACAACGCTATCTATGCCCAGTACCATAAAATCATGGCATGGCTGGGCACCTGGCCTGCGGATATGAATGCGCTGCTCGAATGTTCGATGGAAATCGGCCAGATGAACTTCAAAGTGATGAGCATCCTCGACGCCGGTGAAACGACCAAATACGGCCATCCGACGCCGACTCAGGTCAACGTTAAAGCCACCGAAGGGAAGTGCATCCTGATCTCCGGCCACGATCTGAAGGATCTGTATAACCTGCTGGAGCAGACGGAAGGCACCGGCGTCAACGTCTATACTCATGGCGAAATGCTGCCGGCTCACGGCTATCCGGAGCTGCGTAAATTCAAACATCTGATTGGCAACTACGGCAGCGGCTGGCAAAACCAGCAGGTGGAGTTCGCCCGCTTCCCGGGCCCCATCGTGATGACCTCTAACTGCATCATCGACCCGACCGTCGGCGCCTACGACGACCGCATCTGGACTCGCAGCATCGTCGGCTGGCCGGGTGTGAACCATCTGGAAGGCGAAGACTTCTCCCCGGTCATTGCCCAGGCGCAGCAGATGGCGGGCTTCCCATACAGCGAAATCCCGCATCTGATCACCGTCGGCTTTGGCCGTCAGACCCTGCTTGGCGCGGCGGATACGCTGATCGATCTGGTCAGTCGTGAAAAACTGCGCCATATCTTCCTCGTCGGCGGCTGCGACGGCGCCCGCGGGGAGCGTAACTACTTCACCGATTTCGCCACCAGCGTGCCGGATGACTGCCTGATCCTGACCCTGGCCTGTGGTAAATACCGCTTCAACAAACTGGACTTTGGCGATATCGAAGGGCTGCCGCGCCTGGTCGACGCCGGGCAGTGTAATGACGCTTACTCGGCGATTATTCTGGCGGTCACGCTGGCGGAGAAACTGGGCTGTGGCGTCAACGATCTGCCGCTGTCGCTGGTGCTCTCCTGGTTCGAACAGAAAGCGATCGTCATCCTGCTGACGCTGCTGTCGCTGGGTGTGAAAAACATCGTCACCGGTCCGACGGCGCCTGGTTTCTTCACACCGGATCTGCTGGCGGTCCTCAATGAGAAGTTTGGTCTGCGTTCCGTGACCACCGTGGAACAAGATATGCAGCAGCTGCTGAGCGCTTAAGGAGTCCCTGATGACTATGCCAACCTCCCAGTGCCCGTGGCGGATGCAGGTTCACCACATTCACCAGGAAACCCCGGACGTGTGGACCCTTTCGCTGCTGTGCCACGATTACTATCCGTACCGCGCTGGCCAGTACGCTCTGGTTAGCGTGCGTAACTCGGCGGAAACGCTGCGCGCCTATACCCTCTCCTCGACGCCGGGGGTCAGCGAATACATTACGCTGACCGTTCGCCGTATTGACGAGGGTACGGGTTCGCAGTGGTTGACCCGCGAGGTCAAACGCGGTGATTACCTTTGGCTGTCCGATGCGATGGGCGAGTTTACCTGCGACGATAAAGCGGAAGATAAATTCCTGCTGCTGGCCGCCGGTTGCGGTGTGACACCGATCATGGCGATGCGCCGCTGGCTGGCTAAGCATCGACCGCAGGCCGACGTACAGGTGATTTATAACGTGCGTTCGCCGGAAGATGTAATCTTTGCCGAAGAGTGGCGCAACTACCCGGTCACCCTGGTAGCGGAGCACAACGCGACGCACGGTTTTGTCGCCGGCCGTCTGACCCGGGAGCTGCTGCAGAGCGTGCCGGATTTAGCCAGCCGCACCGTGATGACCTGCGGCCCGGCGCCTTATATGGAGAAGGTCGAGCAGGATGTTGCCGCCCTGGGCGTCACCCGCTTCTTTAAGGAAAAATTCTTCACCCCGGTGGCTGAGGCCGCCACCAGCGGGCTGAAATTTACTAAACTGCAGCCGGCGCGCGAGTTTTACGCGCCGGTGGGCACTACGCTGCTCGACGCGCTGGAGAGCAATAAAGTGCCGGTGACCGTCGCCTGCCGCGCCGGCGTCTGCGGCTGCTGCAAAACCAAAGTGGTTTCCGGGAAGTACAGCGTCACCAGCACCATGACGCTGACCGACGCCGAAATCGCCGACGGCTATGTGCTGGCCTGCTCCTGTCATCCGCAGAGCGATCTGGTTCTCGCCTGAGGTCAAAATCCCCGGTGGCGCTACCGCTTACCGGGGCTACAGCGCTGTGCGATTTGGTAGCCCGGAGAAGGCGCAATGCGCCGCCTCCGGGAAAATCCCTGGCGACAATAAACAAACGCTCAGGCGACATGAGATAAACGCTTTCCCGGACTGAAAAAATTGCAAATCGCCAACAGTATCGACTTTACGCCCCAGGACGAATGAGGCATTTTTACCGCCAGGCCGACTGACCGGCCAGCGAATAACGCCCCGCGCCGAGTAGCGCAATCGCCAGTGCGCCAACAAAGAAATAGACCAGATTCTCAATGGCCCACGCTCCCACCGCATCAAGCGCAAACGTCTTATCTAAGCCGACCATCAGCCACGCCACCACCATGGTGAACGCCAGCACCAACGCCGCCGGGCGGGTCAGGACGCCGAGAATTAACAAGCAGGGAGCGACCACTTCCCCCACCAGCACACCGTAGGCGATAAACCCGGGCAATCCCTGCGCCGCCAGCATCCCGCTAATGCCATCCACACCATCTATCAGCTTATGGATTCCATGGAAAAGCATTAAGCCGCCGACGGCAAGTCGTAACAAGAGTTTACCGGCGTCATCATGCGACAGCCTGCGATTTACTGTGTTTAACAATCCTTTAACCATTTGATGTGCATCCTGTTTTGCATCCTGTGTACTTCCAGAGTATGCGCAGCCGGAGAGGAATAAAACCAGCAAAAAATCAGGGGTAATCGGTTACATTGCGGTCAGTTTCATCTAAGCTTGAAGGCGTTATCAAAAAAAGGAGATGGAGATCATGAAGCAGACCGTGGCGGCATACATTGCCAAAACGCTGGAACAGGCCGGCGTGAAACGTATCTGGGGCGTCACCGGAGATTCCCTCAATGGATTGAGCGATAGCCTTAACCGCATGGGCACCATCGACTGGATGCCCACCCGGCACGAAGAGGTCGCCGCTTTCGCCGCTGGCGCGGAAGCGCAGCTGACCGGCGAGCTGGCGGTCTGCGCCGGCTCCTGCGGACCGGGCAACCTGCATCTGATTAACGGTTTGTTTGACTGTCATCGCAACCATGTCCCGGTGCTGGCCATCGCCGCCCACATCCCATCCAGCGAAATCGGCAGCGGCTATTTTCAGGAAACCCATCCTCAGGAGCTGTTCCGCGAGTGCAGCCATTACTGCGAACTGGTCTCCACGCCGGAACAGATCCCGCAGGTGCTGGCAGTGGCGATGCGTAAGGCAGTGATTAACCGCGGCGTCTCGGTGGTGGTGCTACCCGGCGATGTGGCGCTGAAGGCCGCCCCGGAAAGCGCCAGCAGCCACTGGTATCATGCGCCGCTGCCGACGGTCACCCCGGCGGAAGAAGAGCTGCGCAAGCTGGCGCAGCTTATTCGCTACTCCAGCAATATCGCGCTCATGTGCGGCAGCGGTTGCGCCGGCGCCCACCAGGAACTGGTGGAGTTCGCAGCCAAAATTAAAGCCCCCATCGTCCACGCCCTGCGCGGCAAAGAGCACGTGGAGTACGACAACCCGTACGATGTGGGCATGACCGGGCTGATTGGCTTCTCTTCTGGCTTCCACACCATGATGAACGCCGATACCCTGATCCTGCTGGGCACCCAGTTCCCCTATCGCGCCTTCTACCCAACCGACGCGAAAATTATCCAGATCGACATCAACCCCGGCAGCATCGGCGCACACAGTAAGGTCGACATGGCGCTGGTGGGCGATATTAAATCGACGCTGAAGGCGCTGCTGCCGCTGCTGGAAGAGAAAACCGATCGCCACTTCCTCGATAAGGCGCTGGAGAACTATCGCGACGCGCGAAAAGGGCTCGACGATCTGGCTAAACCCAGCGATAAAGCCATTCACCCGCAATATCTGGCGCAGCAGATCAGTCATTTTGCCGATGAAGATGCCATTTTCACCTGCGATGTCGGTACCCCGACCGTCTGGGCGGCACGCTATCTCAAAATGAATGGTAAACGCCGCCTGCTGGGCTCGTTCAACCACGGCTCAATGGCCAACGCCATGCCGCAGGCTATCGGCGCCAAGGCCACTGCGCCGGAGCGGCAGGTAGTGGCCATGTGCGGCGACGGCGGGTTCAGCATGCTGATGGGCGATTTTCTGTCGCTGGCGCAGATGAAGCTGCCGGTGAAGATTGTCATCTTTAACAACAGCGTGCTGGGCTTCGTGGCGATGGAAATGAAGGCCGGGGGCTATCTCACCGACGGTACGGAGCTCCACGATACCAACTTCGCCCGCATCGCCGAGGCCTGCGGTATCAAAGGTATACGCGTTGAAAAAGCCTCCGAGGTGGATGACGCGCTGCAGACCGCCTTCCGCACCGACGGTCCGGTGCTGGTCGACGTCGTCGTCGCCAAAGAGGAACTGGCGATCCCGCCGCAGATCAAGCTGGAGCAGGCCAAAGGCTTTAGCCTGTATATGCTGCGGGCGATCATCAGCGGGCGCGGCGATGAGGTCATCGAACTGGCGAAAACCAACTGGCTCAGGTAAAACAGAAGCAATACGTTGAACCAGACCAAGGAAAAGCCGTGATCGATTTACGCAGTGATACCGTTACCCGTCCCGGGCGCGCCATGCTGGAGGCCATGATGGCCGCCCCGGTCGGGGACGATGTGTATGGCGACGACCCTACCATCAATGAACTGCAGCGCTATGCCGCCGACCTGGCCGGCAAAGAAGCGGCGCTATTTCTACCCACCGGCACCCAGGCCAACCTCGTTGGCCTGCTCAGCCATTGCCAGCGCGGCGAAGAGTATATCGTCGGCCAGGGGGCGCATAACTATCTGTACGAAGCCGGCGGCGCGGCGGTCCTCGGCAGTATTCAGCCGCAGCCGATCGACGCCGCGGCGGATGGTTCGCTGCCTCTGGATAAAGTGGCAGCGAAAATCAAACCCGACGATATCCATTTTGCCCCCACCCGCCTGCTGAGCCTGGAAAACACCCATAACGGTAAGGTGCTGCCGCGCGACTATCTGCAGGAAGCCTGGGCGTTTACCCGCCAGCGCAATCTGGCGCTGCACGTCGACGGCGCACGCATCTTTAACGCCGTGGTGGCCTACGGCTGCGAGTTACGCGATATCGCCCAATACTGCGACTCCTTCACCATCTGCCTGTCAAAGGGGCTTGGCGCTCCGGTAGGCTCGCTGCTGCTCGGCAGCGAGGCGTACATTCGCCGCGCCGTCCGCTGGCGGAAAATGGTCGGCGGCGGGATGCGCCAGGCGGGCATCCTGGCCGCCGCCGGGCTGTACGCGCTGAAAAATAACGTGCAGCGCCTGCAGGAGGATCATGACAACGCCGCGTGGATGGCAGAGCAGCTGCGCGCTATCGGCGCCGACGTCACCCGTCACGATACCAACATGCTGTTCGTTCGCGTCGGCGAAGAGCAGGCCCCGGCGCTCGGCAAGTTTATGCAGGCGCAGGGGGTATTGATTAACGCCTCGCCTGTTGTCCGTCTGGTCACTCACCTGGATGTCAACCGTCAGCAGCTGAGCGAGGTGGTCGCCCACTGGCAGGCTTTTTTACAACGCTAAGGAGTCAGGCGTGTCGCAATCAGTTCTGGTGCTCGGCGCCAGCGGTTATATTGGCCAGCATTTGGTGCGCGCATTAAGCGCGCGGGGCTATCCGGTGCTGGCGGCGGCACGCCATATCGACCGATTGCAAAAACTCGCTTTGCCCGGCGTTACCTGCCGGTCAGTCGATCTCAATCAACCGCAGGACCTGCCTGCGCTACTCACCGGTATCGATACCCTTTATTATCTGGTCCACGGCATGGGCGAAGGCGGTGATTTTATCGCCCATGAGCGGCGGGTGGCGACGTATGTGCGCGATGCCCTGCGTCAGTCATCAGTGCGCCAGGTGATATTTCTCAGTTCGCTGCAGGCCCCGGCGCAGGAGCAGTCCGACCATCTGCGCGCTCGTCAGATTACCGGCGATCTCCTGCGTGAGTCGGGCGTGCCGGTGACCGAGCTGCGGGCCGGGATTATCGTCGGAGCCGGCTCCGCCGCCTTCGAGGTGATGCGCGACATGGTTTATAACCTGCCGGTGCTAACCCCTCCGCGCTGGGTACGTTCGCGTACTACCCCTGTCGCACTGGAAAACCTGCTCGTTGACCTGGTTGAGCTGCTGAATCATCCTTTCGATGCGCACCGCGTCTTCGAAGCCGCCGGTCCGGAGGTGTTAAGCTATCAGCAGCAGTTCATTCGCTTTATGGCCGTCAGCGGTAAACATCGCCCGCTCATTCCCATTCCCCTGCCGACGCGCTGGATCTCGGTGTGGTTCCTCAATGTCATCACCTCGGTGCCGCCGACCATCGCCAAGGCGCTGATTCAGGGGCTGAAGCACGATCTAATCGCTGACGATCGGGCGCTGCGGGCGCTGATCCCGCAAACGCTGATCCCCTTCGATCAGGCGGTTCGCCGCACGCTGAAAGAAGAAGAGCAGTTAGTAAACTCCAGCGACTGGGGCTACGACGATCAGGCTTTCGCCCGCTGGCGACCGGAGTACGGCTACTATCCGAAGCAGGCAGGTTGCACCGTCACCACTCAGGCAAGCCGCCAGGCCCTGTGGCAGGTCGTTAACCAAATCGGCGGTGAAGAGGGGTATTTTTTCGGCAATCTGCTGTGGAAAACCCGCGGCGCGATGGATCTGCTGGTCGGCCACCGGCTGGCCAAAGGACGGCCGCAGCGCGCTTATCTGCAAACCGGCGATACGGTCGACAGCTGGAAGGTAATTATCGTGGAGGAAGAAAAACAGCTCACCCTGCTATTCGGTATGAAAGCGCCCGGGCTGGGCCGATTAAGCTTTACCATTAACGATAAAGGCGATCGTCGTGAACTGGACGTGCGCGCCTGGTGGCACCCGCACGGTATGCCAGGCCTGATCTACTGGCTGCTGATGATCCCGGCGCACCTGTTTATTTTCCGCGGTATGGCGCAACGCATCGCCCGGCTGGCCGAACAAATCTCAGGCAGAGTCGAAGGATAAGCGTTATTCTTTCATGATTCTCATTGCATAGTCGGGAGAATCACGGAAAAATGCGCACGAAATTCTTTTCTGGGACAGTAGAGTGATATGAAGGTACTGGTTACCGGTGCGACCAGCGGATTAGGCCGCAACGCAGTGGAATATCTGCGCAACAAGGGCATCAGCGTGCGAGCGACCGGGCGCAACGAAGCGATGGGCAAGCTTCTGAGCAAAATGGGGGCGGAATTCATCCCGGCAGATTTAACCGAGCTGGTCTCTTCGCAGGCTAAAGTGATGCTCGCCGGTATCGATACCCTATGGCACTGCTCCAGCTTTACCTCGCCATGGGGCACTCAGCAGGCTTTCGATCTCGTTAACGTCCGCGCCACCCGTCGTCTGGGCGAATGGTCAGTGGCATGGGGAGTGCGCAATTTCGTCCATATCTCTTCGCCATCGCTCTATTTTGATTATCACCATCATCGTGATATCCAGGAAGATTTCCGTCCACACCGCTTCGCCAACGAGTTTGCCCGCAGCAAGGCGGCCAGCGAGGAGGTGATCAACCTGCTGGCGCAGGCCAACCCGCATACCCGTTTTACCATTCTGCGGCCGCAGAGCCTGTTTGGGCCGCACGACAAAGTCTTTATCCCCCGGCTGGCGCAAATGATGCAGCATTATGGCAGCGTCCTGCTCCCGCGCGGCGGCAGCGCGCTGGTCGACATGACCTATTATGAAAACGCCGTACATGCGATGTGGCTGGCGAGCCAGCCGGCCTGCGATCATCTTCCCTCCGCCCGCGCGTGGAATATCAGCAACGGCGAACCGCGCACCTTGCGGAGCATCGTGCAGAAATTGATCGACGAGCTCGGTATCAAATGCCGGATCCGCTCAGTTCCCTATCCGATGCTGGATATTATCGCCCGCAGCATGGAGCGCTTTGGCGATAAAACCGCCAAAGAACCCGCGTTTACCCACTACGGCGTCTCCAAGCTTAACTTTGATTTTACGCTCGATATCACCCGCGCGCAGGACGAGCTGGGCTATCAGCCGGTGGTGACGCTTGACGACGGCATCGTGCGCACCGCCGCCTGGCTTCGCGACCACGGTAAACTACACCGCTAACCCTGGCCATATTTTTCTAACAGCGCCTCGGCTATCGCTTCGGTTTGCGCATCCGCTACCCCATCCCAGCGCTGCGGACGGAAGTGCATCTGGAAGGCGATAATCACCCGCTTCTTCTGCGCGGGGGTCATCTCCGGCGTCACCTGATAGCCATAGCGCGAGAGCAAATCCAGTACGATTTCGGGGTCCACTGGCTCGCTGGCCGCCCGCCCGTTGAGATAAAAGGCCACCCGCTGCTCGTCAGGCCAGGCGCCGATCCCCTGCTGCGCCAGCTGTTGCCAGGGGAATAACGGCCCCGGATCGTCTTTGCGCTGCGGGGCGATATCCGCATGGGCGACCACATTCTGCGGCGCGATGTGGTAGCGGGCGATGATATCGCGCGCCAGCGGGATCAGAGCCGCAATCTGTTCCGGATGAAAGGGGGTAAAACTTTTGACGCCCGCCGTCTTCTGCCAGCCGCGGTTCTCCAGCTCAATGCCAATGGAGGTATCGTTAATGCGCGTACTGCCGCGCCAGTAGCTTACCCCGGCGTGCCAGGCTAAATCCTCTTCCGGCACCAGCTGCCAGATCCGCGGTTTATGCTGATAACGCGGGGGCTGTTCAGGAATTAAATAGTGGGAGCTGACCTCTTTATCGGTCAACGTGGCCAGCGAGACATCAAAATTGTCAGCCGTATAGTGGATCACTAACACCTTTATTCGCGGATAGGCAGCCTGCGCCGGATGACGGGTGTCCAGCTGGTATCCGTCGCGATCGATAATGCCCTTTTCCCCAGCGCAGCCGGTTAGCAGCAGCGCCAGCAGCACGATCCGCATCATCCGTTTCATCCCTTCTCCCTTGCCCGGCAGCGTCTCCGGGTTAATAAGACCATTGATTACGTCCTTTATTTTTCGCCTGATACAGCGCACTGTCCGCCCGGGCGATCAGCGTCTCTATCGGGACCGTGCCATCGGAGGCGACGATCCCGATACTCACGGTGACCTCCGACGCCACCGCCGAAGCGGCGTGCGGTAGGCCTGCCTCGCGGATCTTCTGCTGAATGCGCTCGGCAATAGCGGTGGCATGCGCTAAGGACACCCCGGGCAACACGACGACAAACTCTTCGCCGCCGTAGCGAGCCACCAGATCGCCCTCCGCCCGGACCGCCATTTTAAGCACCTGCGCGACAGAAGATAAGCACTCATCACCAGCCTGATGGCCATAGCGATCGTTATAGCGCTTAAAATAATCGACATCGATCATCATCAGCGCCAGCGGCGTTTTTTGCTGCCAGATCGCCGCCAGGTAAGCATTGAGCGCCCGACGGTTAGCGGTTCCGGTTAAGGCATCCTGGTTGGCGATACTTTCCAGCCGCTGAATAAGCTGCATATTCTCCTGGTGGGTATCCCAGGCTTCGTCATACCAGCGCTGCAAAATACGTCGGCCATACAGCAAAATCGCGGTAAAAATGGCCCAGAGGATCAAAAAGCGGATCTCGGTGTGATAGTGGAGCTGTATTCCCGCCAGCAAGGCGGTCACCCATAGCGGCAGCATAAAAGCGGTTATGCCGGGCCAATGGTGATACAGCGCGGTGAGGCCGGTAGTCATTAATATCACCAGCAGCGGCCAGGCAAAGGGCAAGGTCCAGAAAAAAATAAAACAATAATTACTCAGGGACCAGCACAGACTGAGCGCCAGCAGCAGCCCGGTGATGATATTCAACGTATATCGTCCCTGCGCCAGTCGCGGCGTGAGGGCAATAATCACTAAAATGGCCGAAATGATAATAACCGCAATCAACGCCGCTTCGATATAAGGAATAACCGCCCGGTGCGTCAGTAGCCTCTTATCAAAATAGGTAAAGATAAAATTGCGGAAGAAAATCATTAACGCAAAAGCGATATTGACAAAGGCCAGCCAGGGCATACTCATGGACAGCGCATGGCGCTGGACATTATCTCTGGTGGCCCACAACGCGGCTCGCTGCTGCCGGGCGCGCTCTCGCTTATTTGTTAACATCTTAACTCCCTGGTGACCTGCATGACCATGGGCGCAGCCCCTGCCTTTCTATATGATAAACCATGTTACCGGGAATGTCTGTCAGCGCCCTATCCCCTCAGCTCCGGCCTCTCAGGGTGATTTTCAGCTAACGACCGAAGAAAATAGCCTGGTCCGCTCCCGATGGGTAACCGGCTCAAAAAACAAGCATCAGCACTGCGAAATACGTCATCTTTTCGCTAAAAAGCGTTAACTAACCGTCATTAAATTGCAGCATTTTGCTTACAAAAAGCAGTGTGAGTTCAATCTGAATCATTCATTGGTGAATGCAAACAAGAGCATGATGATAGCGAGATAAACAATAGGGGCTAAGAATATTAAATATGCAGCTTTAGTGGCAGGTACAGCATTGTTTTAAGCGGCCAATGCCGTCTCCGCAGAAATTTTAACAAAACAGTTTTTGATAAAGTCCATACGCAATATACCAAAATCGGCGCCATTTCCTCTACTGGTCAAACCGCATCCAACGATGCCCGTGAAGAGCTGATTAAAAAAACAAATGAACAAGGGGGGCGTCATTGTCCCGTCCTCCGGTAATACGGATAAAAAAATGCACGTCGCCACTCGCATCTATAAGAAGAAATAATTACCCTTATCTTTCAAGAGCCATTTCCCTATTTTACGGGGTAATATTTCTTGTTCACGGGAAAATTAAGTTTATTTTTATACTGCCCTGCCTTTTAGCGCCTGACGGAATTCTGTCATCCCCGTGCCGATTTCCCGCCCTAAGGCTGTAGCCACATCAAGGTCTTAGCTCTTTGCGTCAAGTACAATCCGCACGCTATACGCTATGCTTTAACGGAAACTGAAAACGTAGTTCGCTTATAAGGAAATCATCATGCGCTACAAACTTTTTGCTGTACTTCTCCCTTGCGCGCTGGCGCTCAGCGCCTGTACGACCGTCACCCCGGCCTATAAAGATAATGGCACCCGCAGCGGCCCCTGCGTCGAAGGCGGCCCTGACGACGTAGCGCAAAAATTCTATGACACCCAGATCCAGAATCGTACTCAGGATCCGGCGGCGCTGCGCCCCTATCTGAGCGACGGCCTGGCGCAGTTACTCAATGACGCCCGCCAGGATCCCGCCAACAGCAAATTACTGCAGGCTAATCCGTTCTCCAGCAGCAGCACCCCGGCAGACAGCGCCGTGGTCGCCAGCGCCTCCACCATCCCGAACCGCGATGCGCGCAATATTCCGCTGCGCGTCGATCTGAAACAGGGCACCCAGAGCTGGAAAGATGAAGTGCTGATGATCCAGGAAGGCCAGTGTTGGGCCGTCGATGACGTTCGCTATCTCGGCAACAACAGCCATGCGCCAGCCGGGACGCTGCGACAGAGTCTAGAGAAACGCTGATTCCGGAGTTGAAGCGACGCCGCTGAAACGATAACCCCGGTAAAATGTCGGTATTCGCCCCAGGAATGCCGACATTTGCGCCCCCCTCACCCACCAGGCCATATTTTGTGCTAACTTTAAAGCTAAACGTGGTTTAGATTTAACTTTTAACGCATAAATATTGCATAACTATTCTGCCAAAGGTAGTATTTGCGGCCTCAATAGCTATTCGTATCAGACTGCCCAGATGAGTATTAAACTAAACGGCATTAATTGCTTCTACGGCGCACACCAGGCGCTGTTCGACATCACGCTGGATTGCCCGCAGGGGGAAACGCTGGTGCTGCTCGGCCCCAGCGGTGCCGGGAAGAGCTCGCTGCTGCGCGTACTCAACCTGCTGGAGATGCCGCGGTCCGGTTCGTTATCCATCGCCGGTAACCAATTCGACTTCACCAGAGCGCCGTCCGATAAAGCGATTCGCGAGCTGCGTCAGAACGTCGGCATGGTCTTTCAGCAATACAACCTGTGGCCGCACCTGACGGTACAGCAGAACCTGATCGAGGCCCCCTGCCGCGTACTGGGGTTAAGCAAGGATCAGGCGCTGGCTCGCGCAGAGAAGCTGCTGGAGCGCCTGCGTCTGAAGCCGTACAGCGATCGTTACCCGCTGCATTTATCCGGCGGCCAACAACAGCGGGTGGCTATCGCCCGCGCGCTGATGATGGAGCCGCAGGTTCTGCTGTTCGATGAGCCTACCGCGGCGCTCGACCCGGAAATCACTGCCCAGATCGTCAGCATCATCCGCGAGCTGGCTGAAACCGGCATTACCCAGGTTATCGTCACCCACGAAGTTGAAGTGGCGCGCAAGACGGCCAGCCGGGTGGTGTATATGGAAAATGGCCATATCGTCGAGCAAGGGGATGCCTCCTGCTTCACGCATCCGCAAACTGACGCGTTTAAAAACTATCTTTCACATTGATGTTTTTCGGGGAAATGACGATGAAAAAAGTACTGATTGCCGCCCTGCTCGCAGGCATGAGCCTCTCCGCTTCCGCCGCGCAGACCATTCGTTTCGCCACCGAGGCCTCTTATCCTCCGTTTGAGCTGGTGGACGCCAACAACCAGATCGTCGGTTTCGATGTCGATCTGGCGAACGCGTTGTGTAAAGAGATCGACGCCACCTGTACCTTCACCAATCAGGCCTTTGACAGCCTGATCCCGGGACTGAAATTCCGCCGTTTCGACGCGGTCATGGCCGGGATGGACATCACGCCGGAGCGTGAAAAGCAGGTGCTGTTCTCTACCCCGTATTATGACAACTCGGCGCTGTTCGTCGGCCAGCAGGGTAAGTTCACCAGCATTGACCAGCTGAAGGGCAAAAAAGTGGGCGTGCAGAACGGCACCACCCACCAGAAATTCATCACCGATAAACATCCGGAAATCACTACCGTGCCTTACGACAGCTACCAGAATGCGAAGCTGGACCTGCAGAACGGTCGTATCGACGCGGTCTTTGGCGACACCGCCGTGGTGACCGAATGGCTGAAGAGCAATCCGAAGCTGGCGGCCGTGGGCGATAAAGTGACCGACAAAGCCTATTTCGGCACCGGGCTGGGCATTGCCGTACGTCAGGGCAACACCGACCTGCAGCAGAAATTTAACGCTGCGCTGGAAAAAGTGAAGAAAGACGGCACTTACCAGACCATCTATAACAAATGGTTCCAGAAGTAAGACTGAATGAACGAAATTTTTCCATTAGCAAGCGCCGCCGGGATGACCGTCGGCCTTGCCGTTTGCGCGCTCGTCATCGGCCTGGTCCTGGCGATGCTCTTTGCGGTACTGGAGTCAGTGAAATGGCGCCCGGTAGCCTGGCTTGCAACCGGCATAGTGACCATCCTGCGCGGGCTACCGGAAATTCTGGTGGTGCTGTTTATCTATTTCGGCTCTTCCCAGCTGCTGCTGACGCTCTCTGACGGTTTCACCATCCCGCTCGGGTTCACGCAGATCCCGGTGCAGATGCAGATTGAGAACTTTGACGTCAGCCCGTTCCTCTGCGGGGCGATCGCCCTGTCGCTGCTGTATGCCGCTTACGCCTCGCAAACGCTGCGCGGCGCGCTGAAAGCGGTTCCGCAGGGCCAGTGGGAGTCCGGCCAGGCGCTGGGGCTGTCGAAAGCGGCCATATTCTTCCGTCTGGTGATGCCGCAGATGTGGCGCCATGCCCTGCCCGGCCTCGGTAACCAGTGGCTGGTGCTGCTGAAGGACACCGCGCTGGTGAGCCTGATCAGCGTCAACGATCTGATGCTGCAGACCAAAAGCATCGCCACCCGCACTCAGGAACCCTTTAACTGGTATATCATTGCGGCGGCAATCTATCTCGTCATCACCCTGTTGAGTCAATACATCCTTAAGCGGATTGACCAGCGTGCGACGCGCTTCGAACGGAGACCAGGCTGATGCTCGACTATTTACCCGAACTGCTGAAAGGACTGCATACCAGCCTGACGCTGACCGTGGCGTCGATTATCGTGGCGCTGATCCTGTCGCTGATCTTCACCATTATCCTGACCCTGAAGACGCCGGGGCTGGTATGGATAGTTCGCGGCTATATCACCTTGTTTACCGGTACGCCGCTGCTGGTGCAGATCTTCCTGATCTACTACGGCCCGGGACAGTTTCCTTCGCTGCAGGAGTATCCGTGGCTGTGGCATCTTATCTCCGAGCCGTGGCTGTGCGCCCTGATCGCTCTGTCGCTCAACAGCGCCGCCTACACCACTCAGCTATTTTATGGCGCCATCCGGGCGATCCCCGACGGGCAATGGCAGTCCTGCAGCGCGCTGGGGATGAGTAAAAAGGATACTCTGGCGATCCTGCTGCCGTACGCCTTTAAGCGTGCGCTATCGTCCTATTCCAACGAAGTGGTGCTGGTTTTCAAGAGTACCTCTCTGGCCTACACCATCACGCTGATGGAAGTGATGGGCCACGGCCAGCTGCTGTATGGACGCACCTACGACGTGATGGTGTTCGGCGCCGCCGGGATTATCTATCTCATCGTTAATGGACTGCTGACGCTGCTGATGCGCCTGGTGGAACGCAAAGCGCTGGCCTTCGAGCGACGTAGCTAGCACCTGAGCATATTGCATAAAAAGCAAACAGCAAGGCGGATAAGTCTAACACTTGTCCGTCTTTTTTTATGCCCATAAAAATATTTAATCAAATTTATTGCATATAAATTCATTTAATGGCATTGTCACTCTATGCCGCAGACACGGCGAATAATCATAAGATAGACAGACGGGAGTTCCACGATGAAAAAGTTAGTTCTGGCTGCACTGCTCACCTCTTTCGCGTTCGGCGCTGCTGCCGCGGAAAAAATCAGCTTTGGCGTCTCCGCAACCTATCCGCCGTTTGAATCGATGGACGCTAATAACCAGATTGTCGGCTTTGATATCGATCTGGCCCACGCGCTGTGCAAACAAATGCAGGCAGAATGTACCTTTACCAACCACGCGTTTGACAGCCTGATCCCGGCGCTGAAGTTCAAGAAATATGATGCGGTGATTTCCGGAATGGATATTACGCCGGAGCGGAGCAAGCAGGTGGCCTTCACCGACCCGTACTACGCCAACTCGGCGCTGGTGATCGCCAAAAAAGATGCGTTCCATTCTTTCGATGACCTGAAAGGCAAACGGATCGGCATGGAAAACGGCACCACCCACCAGAAATATCTGCAGGATAAGCATCCTGAGGTGAAGACCGTCGCCTATGACAGCTACCAGAATGCGATTATCGATTTGAAAAATGGCCGTATCGACGGCGTGTTCGGCGACACCGCGGTGGTCAACGAATGGCTGAAAACTAACCCGCAGCTGGGGGCAGCCACGCCGAAAGTGACCGACCCGCAATACTTCGGCACCGGACTCGGCATTGCCGTGCGCCCGGATAACAAGGCGCTGCTGGAGAAACTGAACGCCGCGCTGAAAGCGATTAAGGCCGACGGTACCTACCAGAAAATTAGCAACCAGTGGTTCCCGGAGTAACTTTTTTCGCCGGGTGGCGCTGCGCTTACCCGGCCACCGCTCTTCCACGATGGCCGGGTAAGGCGTAGCCGCCACCCGGCGATTTCTCAAAGTGGCACGAAGAACCTGAACCGCGCCCCGCTTACCGACTCCACCAGTCTGATATCGCCCCCGTGCAGCTCCAGCATTCGTTTCACAATCAGCAACCCTAACCCACCGCGATCCTCCCGCGATGCCTGGGTAGACAACGCCGACGGCCGCTGGAACAGATCGTCACGCAGCGCGGCATCGACGCCCGCTCCGTTGTCTGCCACTTCGACCTGAAGCTGTTGATTCTCCTGCCAGACCGCCAGACGGATCTCCCCGCCGACGGGAGTATGCCGCATCGCGTTATCAAGCAGGTTGGTCACCACCCTCTCAATCATCGACACATCGGCGTTAATCAGCGGCAGCGGTCCCGGTACATCAATATGCAGGTTCACCTCGCGCGTGCGGGCAGTTAATTCAAACTTCTGCGCCACGTCGGAAATCAGCTCCCCCATCGCGAAACGCTCGCGCTGCGGCTTAATGCCTCCATGCTCCAGTCGCGCCAGCTCAAACAGCTGCTGCGAAAGATGGCGCACTTTGTTCCCCTGGCGCAGGGCGATGGTGAGATACTGCCTGCGCTCCTCGGCGGTCAGCCATTCATCCTTCAGGGTCAGCGTTTCCAGATACCCCAGCAGCGAAGTCAGCGGCGTGCGCAAATCGTGAGAGATATTGGCCACAAATTCACGGCGCTGGCGATCGCTGTCGGCCAGCCGATCCCACTGATCGGCAATCTGCCGGGCAAGGTCAATAAAGCGGTTCTCGAGCACCGCCACCTCGTTACCAGGCCGGGGCTCCGGCCTGCGGGCCGCCAGGGTTTTGATGGCGCTGATGCTGTCCTGGCCGCTCGCCGCCACCTGGGCGGTGAGCAGGCGGACCGGCCGGGTGACCCAGAACCATGCCAGCCCCCCTGCCAGCAGGCCAAACAGGGCCACCAGCAGCAGCGTCCACAGAACAATGCTCCACAGCGTTTTTTGCCAGGCGTCGGCCGCCAGCTGATTAAACGTCTCCCCCTGCAAAATGATATACAGGTAGCCGCGCAGTTGGCCGTCGACGCGCAGCGGGGCGGCGCTGAAGACTTTTCGTCCGTCGGGACTGCGCGGATCGTCGCCATACACCGGCGACGCACTGCCGGTGAGAAAAGCCTGCACCGGCGCCATGTCGATACGCTGGCGCTGGATATGGCCCGGCGGCGCCGCATCGGCCAGCAGGTCGCCATCCGGCGACAGCAGATAGAGCTCCACGCTGGGATTAAAGGTCATCAGTCGGTCAAACAGCGACTTCAGGGTTTGCCGGTTGACCTCGCCGTGGGCGTCCAGCAACGGCTCGCGGGCGACAATCTGTTGAGCCAGCCCGGACGACAGACGCTGCACCATAGCGTTGCCATACTGCGCGCTGCTGTGTAACTGGACGGCGCATACCGCCACCGCGCACAGCATCAGCAGGGAAACCACCACCAGCGCCAGCCGCTGGCTGAGGCTCAGGCGGCGGATCACGGGGCGGCCTCTTGCGTCACCGGGGCGAACTTATAGCCTTTTCCCCAGACGGTAAGAATGATGTCCGGCTCGGCCGGGTCACGTTCGATTTTACTGCGCAGGCGGTTGATATGGGTATTGACGGTATGCTCATAGCCCTCGTGCTGATATCCCCAGACCTGCTCCAGCAGCGCCAGGCGGGAAAACACTTCCCCGGGGTGGCGGGCGAAGTAATACAGCAGGTCGAATTCACGCGGCGTGAGGTCCACCGTCTCGCCGCGCAGCTTCACTTCGCGCGACAGCGGGTCGATGCTCAGGCCATGGCAGGACAGGCGCCCGGCGTCCATCAGCAGATTCTGCCCCATCGCCTCCTGGCGACGAAACAGCGCTTTGACGCGGGCGATAAGCTCCAGCAGTGAAAAGGGCTTCGCCAGATAGTCGTCGGCGCCCATCTCCAGGCCCAGCACGCGGTGCATTTCACTGGTGCGAGCGCTGATGATAATCACCGGCAGGTAGCGGGTCATCTGGCGGATACGCCGGCAGATCTCCAGACCATCGACGCCGGGCAGCATCAAATCGAGGATCACCGCATCCCAGACCTGCGTCTCCAGCCGGGCGAGGGCCTGGCCGCCGTCGGCTTCATGGACAATCTGATAGCCCTCATCCTGAAGATTGAGCCGCAGCAGCGTGGCTATATCCTCGTCATCTTCCACCAGCAGAATGGTTTTGGCCATTAGATTCCCCCCACCAATAACAAAACATGCTGCGTCAAGCTTACCCGATTTCAGCGGCGCAAAGCCTTCACATTTTGTTTAAACTTCGCGGACCAGCAGGGTCAGCACTTCGTAGTGGGCGGTGTGGGGGAACATATCAAACAGCTGGACCCGCTCAACGCGATAGCCGCTAAGACGAGCGATATCGGTCGCCATGGTGCGGGCGTTACAGCTGGAATAGATAATATAGGGCGGCGCCATGCGGCTTAAATAGTCGCATAGTTCAGCGCCAATACCGCGGCGCGGCGGGTTAACCAGCACCAGCTGCGGGGCATCCGCTTCGTGAGTGGCGAACTGCGTGGAGTCCAGCGCCTGAAAATGCAGATTGCTGAGCCCCAGCTGCGCGGCTGACTGTCTGGCGCAGGCGATGGCTTCCGGGGCGATCTCGATACCGGTCAGGCGCATCGTCGGCGTCGCGCAGTGCAGGCCAAATCCCCCAACGCCGCAAAACAGATCCCACATATGCTGGACCGGCAGCGCGCGCACCCAGTCGCGGGCCGTGGCGTACAGCCGGCTGGCTACCGCCGGATTGGTCTGAAAGAAGCTTTGCGGGCGGATCCACAGCGGCACCCCATTAAAGACCTCCCCCAGCGCCTGCTGTTCGGTGAAGAAGATCTCCTGCTCACCTTCCATGATTGCCATATGCACCGGCTGGATATTCGCCGTGATCACGCTGAGCTGCGGCAGCTGTGCCTGTAGCCACGGCAGCGCGGCGCGCAGCTGAGCCACCTTGGCCTCTGAGCGCAGCACGAAGCGCAGCATCATCTCCCCCTGCTGGCTGGCGGTCAGCAGCAGGTATTTCAGCTCCCCGCGTTTGCGCGCGACGTTGTAAGGTGTTAACCCGGCGCGGGCGATAAAGGGCTTCAGGGCAGCAAAAACCGGGGCAAACTCGGCGGGATAGAGCGGGCAGTCGGTGAGGTCCACCGGAGTGCCATCGCGGTGCAGCATCCCCAGCAGCGGACGCTCAACGCTGCCGCTGACCACCATTTTAGCCTTGTTACGGAAAGCCGCCTCCGGCCCGCTGACCGGCTCGCCCCAGGCTGCGACCGGGATCGCCGCCAGCAGCGTGCGCAGATCGGCCATTTTATCGGCGAGCTGTTGCGGGACCGGCCGCTCCAGCCATTGACAGGAGCGGCAACAGCCGGCGTCGTAGAGTGCGCAATGCATAATTGACCTTCAAAAATCCAGGGGCGGGGATTGTATCACCGTTATTGCAGGCGGAAAAAGCGACGGCAGTTCGCCGGCACGAACAGCAGCGTCAGAACCAGCAGATCCGGCAGTTTTTGCATCACCAGCGAGTGGAAAATTTCTCGTTTTGATTCCCCGGGAATGCTGAACAGCTCCGGATACCCGTAGCCCAGCGACGCCGCCCACAGGTAGCCGGCAGCGATAATCTGCGTCAGCAGATAGATCCAGCGCGCCCAGTTGCGCCCTTTCACCAGCGAGAAGGCGCACCAGATCTCGATAAACACCAGCGCCAGGCTGCCGAGGAAGACCAGCGTCAGGTTCCAGGTCTGAACGCTGCGGTGTATGAATTCGTTCAGCCCCTGCAGGCCCAACAGATTAAGGATCATCAGCAGATCCAGGCCACGAATCAAAATAATAGCAAAGGCCGCCACCTGCACCAGCGCAGGGACGTTAAGGCGGGCATGCGATGAGCGAGTTTTCGTAAACAATCCCAACGTAATGTCTTCCATGAAAACGGCGCCACAGGGTGGCGCCGACCGGAGGCTGCTGTACCGATTTTAGGTGGTTCAGCCTTGTCTTGCACGCTGGATATCGCGCACTCGCTGCTTTTCTGCGCGGGCCATCAAATACCAGGCGATAAAACCAACAACACCGACCACG
This sequence comes from Klebsiella sp. HMSC16A12, assembly GCF_001808265.1. Taxonomy (NCBI): domain Bacteria; kingdom Pseudomonadati; phylum Pseudomonadota; class Gammaproteobacteria; order Enterobacterales; family Enterobacteriaceae; genus Klebsiella; species Klebsiella sp. HMSC16A12. The sequence goes on along the minus strand of NZ_KV792633.1, from coordinate 24,973 downwards.
CCGAGGATGAGCGTCGCCAGGGCGTTGATCTCCGGGTTTACCCCCATGCGCACGCTGGAGAAGACCAGCATCGGCAAGGTCGTGGCCCCGGGACCGGAGACAAAGCTGGCGATCACCAGGTCATCCAGCGACAGCGTGAAGGCCAGCAGCCAGCCGGAGATCACCGCCGGCATAATCATCGGCAGCGTGATGACGAAGAAGACCTTCAGCGGCGCGGCGCCAAGATCCATCGCCGCCTCTTCAATAGAGTGGTCCAGCTCGCGCAGGCGCGAGGAGATCACCACCGCCACGTAGGCGGTACAGAAGGTGACATGCGCCAGCCAGATGGTCAACATGCCGCGGTCCGACGGCCAGCCGATGGCATGTCCCAGCGCCACGAACAGCAGCAGCAGCGAGAGACCGGTGATCACGTCCGGCATGACCAGCGGCGCGGTGATCATAAACGCGAAGCCGTTGGAGCCGCGAAAACGCCCAAAGCGCACCATCACCACCGCGGCGATGGTACCGAGGACCGCCGCCGCCGTCGCCGCGCAGGCGGCGATGGTCAGGCTCAATCCTACCGCGCTCATCATCGCATCATCGTGGAACAGTTCGCTATACCAGCGCGTCGACCATCCGGCCCAGACCGTTACCAGCTTCGAGCTGTTGAACGAGTAGATCACCAGCATCAGCATCGGGGCGTAGAGGAAGGTGAATCCGAGCACGAGGATCAGAATGCGCCACGGCGAGCGTACTACCGGCAAGTCGTTCATCCCTGCTCTCCCATCTGTTTTTGCTGGTGCTTGTGGAACCACATGATCGGCACGATCAGCAACAGCAGCATGACAATCGCCACCGCCGAGGCGACCGGCCAGTCGCGGTTGTTAAAGAACTCCTGCCACAGCACGCGGCCAATCATGATGCTGTCCGGCCCGCCCAGCAGTTCCGGGATCACGAACTCGCCGACCGCCGGGATAAACACCAGCATGGAGCCGGCGATAATGCCGCCTTTGGTGAGCGGGACGATCACCTGGAAGAAGGTCTTCAGCGGCCGGGCGCCGAGATCCAGCGAGGCCTCCACCAGCGAATAGTCGATGCGGGTCAGCGCGGTGTAGATAGGCAGCACCATAAACGGCAGATAGGCATACACGATACCGATGTACACCGCCAGGTTGGTGTGCAGGATCTCCAGCGGCTGATCGATAACCCCTAACCACAGCAGGAAGTTATTCAACACCCCGTTGCTCTTCAGCAGCCCCATCCAGGCATAGACGCGGATCAAAAACGAGGTCCACGACGGGAGGATCACCAACAGCAGCAGAATATTACGCGTCGACGGCTTGCTGTGCGCCACCGCCCAGGCCAGCGGATAGCCCAGCAGCAGGCAGCAGATCGTCGAGATACCCGCCACCTGCAGCGACTGGAGATAAGCTTCAAAATAGAGCGGATCGTCAGTCAACTGTAGGAAGTTGGCAAAGTTAAGCGTCAGCGTCAGCTGGCCGTCCGCCCACTCCATCAGCTCGGTGTAGGGAGGGATCGCCCGCGCCATCTCGGCAAGACTTATCTTGAACACGATCAGGAACGGTAGCATAAACAACAGGATCAGCCACAGATAGGGCAGCGCGATCACCAGCTTGCGGCCATGCGCCATCTGCAGGCGCGCCGCCCACAGCGCGAAGCCGCCCGGTTTTTTCGCCCCTGACGGGGATTCAACGGTATTCATCGCCCTCTCCTCACACCGTCAGCACAACGCAGCTGTCAGCATCCCAGCATAAACGCACCTCATCGCCCCAGGTGGGCGTCCCTTTCCGATGGCGGTGTTCATTCTGCAGCTGGGCGCTGATCATCTGCCCGCTTTGCAGGCGCACATGATAGATAGAGAGATCCCCCAGATAGGCGATATGAATCACCTCGCCGACGGCAAAATTGTAGCCGTCCGCCGGCGGTTCATCGCACAGCATGATCTTCTCCGGACGCAGCGCCACCCAGACCGGCACGTTGTCCACCACCGAGGCGTCGGGGTCGACCTTCAGCGGATGCATCAGTCCCGGCGAGCTTAGCACCAGACCGTCTTCCAGACGCTCCTTCACCAGCCCTTCAAAGACGTTCACCGAGCCGATAAACTCGGCGCTGTAGCGGGTGGTTGGGTGCTCGTAAATCTCTTCCGGTTCGCCAATCTGCACAAACTTGCCGCGATTCATGATGGCGATACGGCCCGCCATGGTCATCGCCTCTTCCTGATCGTGGGTCACCATCACGCAGGTCACGCCAACGCGCTCAAGAATATCCACCACCTCGAGCTGCATGCGATCGCGCAGCTTTTTATCCAGCGCCCCCATCGGTTCATCAAGCAGCAGCAGCTTGGGCCGTTTCGCCAGGCTGCGCGCCAACGCGACGCGCTGCCGCTGGCCGCCTGAGAGTTGGTGCGGCTTACGTTTGGCAAACTCCTGCATATGTACCAGGGCCAGCATCTCCTGCACCCGGGCGGTGATTTCCGCCTTAGGCAGGCGGTCCTGCTTCAGGCCGAAGGCAATATTCTGCTCAACGGTCATATGGGGAAACAGGGCATAGGACTGGAACATCATATTAATAGGCCGCTGATAGGGCGGCACGCGCGCCAGATCCACGCCGTCGAGCATAATCTGCCCGGCGGTCGGTTGTTCAAAGCCCGCCAGCATGCGTAGCAGCGTCGATTTCCCGCAGCCTGACGCGCCCAGCAGAGCAAAAATTTCGCCTTTGTAGATAGTGAGACTGACGTCGTCGACCGCATGCTGGCCATCAAACGACTTGGTTAAGTTACGGATTTCCAGTAGCGGGGTCAGCGCTTTGGGGGCTTTCGCCTGTGGGCGGGGCATTACGTCGTTCAATCGGGTGCTCTCCGGCAAAAAAACGATCACCATATGGTCCGGTGCCATACTTCGTGCTTAACAGTGCATTTGCACCATCCTGGTGCTTCTGCTCGCCGGGCGCGCTGCTATTTCCCGGCGAGTGCAGATCTGATTTGGCCCGTATTCGACGGGCCGTCAGGAATTATTTGCCGCTCTTCACTTTGGTCCACGCGCGGGTGCGCACGCGGTCAATCTTCGGATCCTGCACCTTCAGCGTGAACAGTTTGGCGAACACATCCGCTGGCGGATAAATCGCCGGGTTGTTACGGATAGTCTCGCTGACCAGCGGCGTGGAAGCCTTGTTGCCGTTGGCGTAGAACACCTGGTCGCTGATTTTGGCGATGACGTCCGGACGCATCAGATAGTTAAGGAACTGATAGGCTTCATCTTTATTCTTCGCGTCGGCCGGCATGGCAAAGACGTCAAAGAACGCCAGCGCGCCTTCCTTCGGAATAAAGTAGGAGACATTGACGCCGTTCTTCGCCTCTTTCGCGCGGTTGGCCGCCTGCCAGACGTCCCCTGCCCAGCCGATCGCCACGCAGATGTCGCCATTGGCAAGGTCGTTAATATATTGCGAAGAGTGGAAGTAGCGAATGTTCGGCCGCAGCTTCAGCAGCAGATCGGTCGCCGGGCCGGTGTAATCATCCGCTTTGCTGCTGTTCGGATCTTTGCCGAGGTAGTTCAGCACGGTGGCGAAAATCTCTTCCGGCGCGTCGAGGAAGGAGACGCCGCAGCTTTTCAGTTTTTCGAGGTTCTCCGGCTTCAGCACCAGATCCCAGCTGTCCACCGGCGCATCTTTGCCGAGAACGGCTTTCACCTTATCCACGTTGTAGCCAATGCCCGTCGTCGCCCACAGGTAAGGCATGGCGTATTTATTCTCCGGGTCATGCTTGGCGACCAGCTTCAGCACTTCGGGGTCAAGGTTCTTCCAGTTGGGCAGCTTACTTTTATCCAGCGGCTGGAACACGCCCGCCGCCAGCTGGCGTTCGAGGAAGCTTGCCGACGGCACCACCAGGTCGAAACCGGTGCTACCCGCCATTAATTTGCCTTCCAGCACTTCGTTGGAATCAAAAACGTCATACACCACTTTAATCCCGGTCTCTTTTTCGAAATTCGCTACCGTGTCCGGCGCGATATAATCAGACCAGTTATAAACATGCAGGGTTTTTTGTTCGGCGGCGAGCGAACCGGCAGAGACGGCCATCAGCGCACCCGTAACCAGACCTGTTAACCATTTTTTACCAAAGGCGGTCATATCTCTTTTCCTTCTCAACGCCCGTTAACTTACGGGCTCAAATATACGCATTTCTACGCATGCAAAAATCATGCATATTTTTTCATTGCCTGAGAAAAGGAGAGCGGATCTCTCCCGGAGTGGTTGCTCGCAACTGGAAGCATCGCCAGAATAACTGTAGCCAGAATAAGAGGCTATAGCCCAGGTAAAAAAACGCCTTTTATCAAATTTTTATGCAATAACGGTCTACGTGATAAGCCAAAACGGCCTGAATGGCGGTGAATAATGCTTTAAAGAAAGGTTAAATGCAGAATAAAAGCGGGTAATACGCAGCCGCTGCGGTAGTGGCTGCGCTAATTTTAGGCAGGTTTAGTGAAGAAAATGGTATTGCACGTTTTCCGCCGCAGGCTCTTCTTCTTCGCCTTTGTATAGCAGCTGATTTGCGCCGGCTTCAAGGATTACCATTGAGATCTGCTCTTCGCTTTGGCGGAAGAACCAGGCGAACTGCTCCATGGTCACCCCTGGGCCGATAGACAGCGACTGGCAAACCACCAGCTTGGGCAAATTATCGTCCTGAATGTCGATAAACGCCTTCACGGTTAACGAGCTGGCGTTGATGGCCGAGAGATCCGCCGACAGCGCCAGCAGGGCAGACGGCTTCACCTCCGCCAGGGCGGAAAAGAGCACCACGTTGTCCACCAGGTCAATTTTGGCATCAAAAATACCGTCGAAATTCTGCATATGCGGCAGGTGCAATGCCTGACAGGAATCGCACTCAAAAAAGCTGATGCCGATTTCGTCCAGCCAGCGACGTAGCGTATCCAGACCTGGAACGACCAGTGAATCCATAGTGCCTGTGACCTCTTACAGTGGAAAAACGACGCCATAGCTTACGCAAAAAAAGCGCCGCATACCATGGCCGTCTTGCATCCGGCGGTTAGCCGCCTATTTTCAAACAGAATTCCGGCGTCGCCTGGCGCTCGATCCAGGCGATCATCTTGCCGGCGACATCCACGCCGGTGGTGGTTTCCACCCCTTCCAGCCCCGGCGAGGCATTCACCTCCATCACCAGCGGCCCGCGGGCGGCGCGTAAAATATCGACACCGGCGGCGTCCAGCCCGAGAGTTTGCGTTGCCTTGATGGCAATGGCCCGCTCCTCGTCGCTAATCTGCGCCACCGTGGCCATGCCGCCGCGGTGCAGGTTAGAGCGGAAATCCCCCTCTTTCGCCCGCCGCTCGATCGCCGCCACCACCTCATTGCCGACCACCAGGCAGCGGATATCGCACCCTTTCGCTTCGGCAATGTATTCCTGCACCAGAATATGAGCGTTCAGTCCGCGAAAGGCGTCGATCACGCTCTCCGCCGCCTGGCGGGTCTCCGCCAGCACCACGCCGATCCCCTGGGTGCCCTCCACCAGCTTCACCACCAGCGGCGCGCCGCCCACCATGGCGATCAGATCGCTGGTGTCATCCGGGGAGTGAGCGATGCCGGTCAATGGCAGATCGATGCCCTGGCGCGCCAGCAGCTGCAGCGAGCGCAGCTTATCGCGAGCGCGGGTGATGGCGACCGACTCATTCAGCGGATAGCTTCCCAGGAGCTCAAACTGGCGCAGGGCCGCGGTGCCATAGTAGGTGATCGCCGAGCCAATGCGCGGGATCACCGCATCAAAGTGTGGCAGCTGACGCCCTTTGTAGTGGATCGACGAGGCCACCGGGCTGACGTTCATATAACAGGAAAGCGGATCGAGGATCTCGATCTGATGACCGCGCTGTTGCGCTGCTTCGCGCAGGCGCCGACATGAATAAAGCGTTCCATCCCGGGATAATATGGCAATTTTCATCCTGCACCTCTGCGAAAAGACCCGCTCTGGCGGGCCTCAGCTATCGAACACACTTTCACCTTTCCTGCGGCCGGCGGCGGATATCACCTGGCCGGAGCAGCAGTGTACACGTAATCAGCGCGTTGCCCACCCCTGCTTATGCAGATAGTCAAGAATAAACGGACGACTCTCTTTCACGATAGTGCGCCGGATATGGTCGCTCCAGGTATCGCGGCGGGCGTTGCTGCCGCGCGACAGATAATAGTGCGCCAGCTGTTCGTCATACTCCGCCAGCAGCGCGTTATCCAGCGGCTGATAGCGGTTCTCATGCACCAGCATGGCCGCCGGCATCCGCGGCTTGATATCCGGGTTATCCGCCGGCCAGCCAAGGCAAAGACCGAACAGCGGCAGGACGTGCTGCGGCAGCTCCAGCAGCTCTGTGACGGCCTCAATGCTGTTGCGCAACCCGCCGATATAGACGCCCCCTAGTCCGAGGGACTCGGCGGCGGTCAACGCGTTTTGCGCCAGCAGCGCCGTATCGACAACGCCGATCAGCAGCTGTTCCGCCAGCCCCAGCTGCGCCTGTGGGCAGATCTGCAGGTGGCGATTAAAGTCGGCGCAGAAGACCCAAAACTCCGCTGCCTGGGCGACGTGCTGCTGGCCGCCGGTCAGCGGGACCAAACGTTCACGCAGGGCCGGGTCAGTAATACGGATGATGGAGGTGCACTGTAAAAAACTCGAGGTAGATGCCGCTTGCGCGCTGGCGATAATCTCTGCGCGCTGTTCGTCGCTCACGGGGGCATCGGTGAAGTGGCGGATGGAACGGTGGCTGCGCAGCAGCTCAATGGTCGGCGTCATTACGTTTTTCTCTGTCAGACAAGGATTCAGGCTTTGGAGAGTGCGTTAACTGCGGGGCCACGATCTGCGCCATCCGCCACATAACGACGAGGGCGGCGGGGATCATCAGCACGATCCCGGCAAAGAGCATCACCAGCGCCGCGGTCGGGCTGGCAATGGGCGCAGGCAGCTGGACATACTGGTTAAGGGAGAGCCAGGCGAGGGTTAACAGCCCCATCCCGAGGATCTCAACCAGCAGTATGCTTTTCGGCAATGGGGCAAATTTTCGCATCACGCCTCTCCGGTTGATAAACGCGGCGCGCCAGCCAATTCCACCGCGCCGTCGGGCCAGTATACGGGTTTTGACAGTCCGACATTTATCAAACATAGCCGTAAACCATCGAAGTAAAAGGCAGAACCTTCTTTCCCTCCCCGCCCGTTCCAGGCATCATAAGCGCCATTCGCCATCCGGCTGAGGTTTAAGGAGAGAAGCAATGTTTACCGTTATTTTTGGTCGTCCAGGCTGCCCTTACTGCGTTCGCGCTAAAGAACTGGCAGAAAAACTGACCAACGAGCGTGATGATTTCAACTACCGCTACGTGGATATTCATGCCGAAGGCATCAGCAAAGCTGACCTGGAAAAAACCGTTGGCAAACCGGTTGAAACCGTGCCGCAGATTTTCGTCGACCAGAAACACATCGGCGGCTGCACCGATTTTGAAGCCTGGGCAAAAGAGAATCTCGGCCTGTTTGCCTGAGTCAATTTATTTGCTCGATGAATGACTGCGCCAGGTATCAAGCCAGGCGCAGATAAACAAAAAGCACAATGCCCCAAGCGCGCACCAGAACACGGCGCTCAACACCCACGCCATCTCCTGCCAGAACGTCCGGTGGGTCACGAAGAACAGCCGCATCGTCACCATGCAGACCGGCGCCGCCAGTATCGCGCCGAGCAAAGGACGCAGCACCCGCCGTCCGGGAGAGAGACAGCTCGCCGCCGCCCCTGGCAGCAAAAAGAAGAGCAGGCCCAGCTCCGGGTTGCCGCTGGCGCGAAATGCCCCTTTCATATGTAACAACAACGATAAGCACACCACAATGAACAGAACGAAGCCACAGATAATGCCGGCCCAACTACGCTCAGATTTCACCGTATCCTCCTGATGTTGCCTCTAACTCACGTCCACGTCGCCCAGTCAGATAAAGCATTTCGGCAATCCATGCCAATAACTCCCCTACCAGCCTAAAAACGATTGTCACTAGCCGCCGCATCCAGGAAGGATTAAACTAGCGGTATATTTTTGCTGGTTATAACAGGGTGCCAGAATAGGTTCGCGACAACGCGAACGCCTGAGCAACCTTAGACCAAATAACCATTTCCTTCAACAACTTACTAGTAAATGAGAAGTTGGCTTTCGTGAATATAAACGTCGCAGATTTGTTAAACGGGAATTACATCCTGTTATTATTCGTTGTACTTGCATTAGGACTATGCCTGGGAAAACTGCGTCTCGGCTCAGTACAACTTGGTAATTCCATTGGCGTTTTAGTCGTTTCTCTATTATTAGGCCAGCAGCATTTCGCGATTAACACCGATGCCCTTAATCTCGGCTTTATGCTGTTTATATTTTGCGTTGGCGTAGAAGCCGGGCCCAACTTTTTTTCTATTTTTTTCCGCGACGGGAAAAACTACCTGATGCTGGCGCTGGTGATGGTCGGCAGCGCGATGCTGATCGCCATGATGCTGGGTAAAGTGTTCGGCTGGGATATCGGGCTCACCGCCGGTATGCTGGCAGGCGCCATGACCTCCACCCCGGTGCTGGTGGGCGCGGGCGACACCCTGCGCCATTTCGGCCTGCCCAGCGATCAGCTGGCGCAGTCGCTTGACCATCTGAGCCTCGGCTATGCCCTGACCTATCTGGTTGGTCTGGTGAGCCTGATCGTCGGCGCCCGCTATATGCCCAAGCTGCAGCATCAGGATCTGCAGACCAGCGCCCAGCAAATCGCCCGCGAGCGCGGCCTCGATACCGATTCCAAACGTAAAGTCTACCTGCCGGTGATCCGCGCCTACCGCGTCGGCCCGGAGCTGGTGGCCTGGGCGGATGGCAAAAATCTGCGCGAACTGGGTATTTACCGCCAGACCGGCTGCTATATTGAACGCATTCGTCGCAACGGTATTCTGGCCAACCCGGACGGCGACGCGGTGCTGCAGATGGGTGACGATATTGCGCTGGTGGGCTACCCGGACGCCCACGCCCGCCTCGACCCGAGCTTCCGCAACGGTAAAGAGGTGTTCGACCGCGATCTGCTCGACATGCGCATCGTCACTGAAGAGATTGTGGTCAAAAACCACAACGCCGTCGGCCGCCGCCTGGCGCAGCTCAAGCTTACCGACCACGGCTGCTTCTTAAACCGGGTTATTCGCAGCCAGATCGAGATGCCTATCGACGATAACGTCGTACTGAACAAAGGCGACGTGCTGCAGGTCAGCGGCGACGCCCGCCGCGTAAAAACCGTGGCCGACCGCATCGGCTTTATCTCCATTCACAGCCAGGTGACCGATCTGCTGGCCTTCTGCGCCTTCTTTATCGTTGGCCTGATGATCGGCATGATCACCTTCCAGTTCAGCTCCTTCAGCTTCGGCATCGGCAACGCCGCCGGCCTGCTGTTCGCCGGCATCATGCTTGGCTTCCTGCGCGCCAACCACCCAACCTTCGGCTATATCCCGCAGGGGGCGCTGAACATGGTGAAAGAGTTTGGTCTGATGGTGTTTATGGCCGGGGTCGGTCTCAGCGCCGGGGCCGGGATCAATAACGGGCTGGGCGCCGTCGGCGGCCAGATGCTGGCGGCAGGGCTTATCGTCAGCCTGGTGCCGGTGGTGATCTGCTTCCTGTTCGGCGCCTACGTGCTGCGCATGAACCGGGCGATGCTGTTCGGCGCCATGATGGGAGCCCGCACCTGCGCCCCGGCGATGGAGATCATCAGCGATACCGCGCGCAGCAATATTCCAGCGCTCGGCTACGCAGGGACCTACGCCATCGCCAACGTGCTGCTTACCCTTGCCGGGACGCTCATCGTGATCATCTGGCCAGGGCTACAATAATTTTTTGAGAAAAAAGCCGTCACAGGCAGAACTTTTTCTCAGGGCATCAGTCATAAGTAATGCCACTGCTTTTCTTTGATGTCCCCATTTTGTGGAGCCCATCAACCCCGCCACTTCGGTTCAAGGTTGATGGGTTTTTTGTTGCCTGCGTTTAGCCATTCCGGGTGAAACGCCGCTTCAGCGCCCCTCTTCCTGCGCCCTCTCCCCCGCCAGCTGCCCGACCATCATGCGGATTGCCGCCTTCGACAGCGGCGCGCGGTCGGTGACAAAGTGCAAGGTCATCCCTTCAATAAAGGCGTCGAGACCGCGGGCGGTATCGGGGGCGAACCACTGCTCCAGCGTCTGCTGGCTGCGCCGCATCCAGTTCTGCATCACCGCCTTCAGCGCCGGCTGACTGCTGCAGAACGCGTACAGCTGGTACATCAGCTTCATATTACGCGCCGTGGTCACCTGGGCGCTGAAAATCAGCTCAGCAATGGCATCACAGGCTTGCTCCTGATTCGTTACCCCGACGAAGCCTTGCTGGTAGTGCGCCGACATCTCGGCAGTAAACAGGCTGAACGCCTCCTCAATTAACGCCTCAATGCCGCTAAAATAGTAGGTCAGTGACCCCAGCGGCACATTCGCGCAGGTGGCGATTTTACGGTGCGTTACCGCATGGACGCCATGCGCCGCGATGGTATCCAGCGTCGCCTGCAGGATGCGCTCGCGGCGCTGCGGATCGTTTGGTCTACGGGCCATGATTTTCCTCTTCCGGTTTATGTACAAATGTACACATACTTGCTACTGTTGTCTTCACTCTTCTCCTTTAAGGCGTTTACGGATGACGACGCAATCCTCGCGCAGAGCGCTGCAGCTTCGGCTATGGGCGCTGTTTATGTTCTTTTTCATCCCCGGCTTGTTAATGGCCTCCTGGGCCACCCGCACGCCGGCGATCCGCGATCTGTTGGCGCTATCCACCGCAGAGATGGGCGTGGTGCTGTTTGGTCTGTCGGTGGGGTCGATGAGCGGTATTCTCTGCTCGGCGTGGCTGGTGAAGCGCTTTGGTACCCGCAAGGTCATCCGCACCACCATGTCCTTCGCCGTGCTTGGCATGCTGGTGCTCAGCCTGGCGCTGTGGGTCACTTCCGCACCGCTGTTCGCCTTCGGTCTGGCTATCTTCGGCGCCAGCTTCGGCTCCGCAGAGGTCGCTATTAACGTCGAAGGCGCGGCGATCGAGCGGGAGATGAATAAAACGGTGCTGCCGATGATGCATGGCTTCTACAGCTTTGGCACCCTGTTCGGCGCCGGGGTGGGCATGGCAGTGACCGGATTCGGTCTGCCGGCCGCCCCGCACATCCTGGCGGCTGCGCTGGTGGCTATCCTGCCCATCGCCATTGCTATCCGCGCCATTCCCGACGGCACCGGTAAAAATGCCGCCGAAGTCGCCCACGGTGAGGCGAAAGGTCTGCCGGTGTGGCGCGACGCGCAGCTGCTGCTGATCGGCGTCATTGTCCTGGCGATGGCCTTTGCCGAAGGCTCGGCCAACGACTGGCTGCCGCTGCTGATGGTGGATGGCCACGGCTTTAGCCCCACCTCCGGCTCCCTGATTTATGCCGGTTTCACCCTCGGCATGACGCTGGGCCGCTTTACCGGCGGCTGGTTTATCGATCGCTACAGCCGGGTGGCGGTGGTCCGCGGCAGCGCAGTGATGGGCGCCCTCGGCATAGGCCTGATCATCTTCGTCGATAACCCCTGGGTGGCGGGCATCTCGGTGCTGCTGTGGGGCATTGGCGCCTCGCTCGGCTTCCCGCTGACCATCTCCGCCGCCAGCGATACCGGGCCGGACGCGCCCAAGCGCGTCAGCGTGGTGGCGATCACCGGCTATCTCGCTTTCCTCGTCGGGCCGCCGCTGCTGGGTTTCCTCGGCGAACACTTCGGCCTGCGCAGCGCCATGATGGTGGTGCTGGGTCTGGTGATGGTGGCGGCGCTGGTCGCCCGCGCGGTGGCTAAGCCACAATCTGAACCCGTTATGGAGAACAGCTAATGAGCATCAAACTGATTGCGGTGGATATGGACGGCACCTTTTTAAGCGATGCCAAAACTTATAACCGGCCGCGCTTCCTCGCCCAGTACCAGCGAATGCGCGAACAGAATATTCGCTTCGTGGTCGCCAGCGGCAACCAATATTATCAGCTGATCTCCTTTTTCCCGGAGATCGCCCATCAGATCGCCTTCGTGGCGGAAAACGGCGGCTGGGTGGTGAGCGGCAATGAAGACGTCTTCAACTGCCAACTGCCGGTTCACCACTTCAACGCCGTGGTCGACCATCTGCAGACGTTGCCGAATATCGAAATCATCGCCTGCGGGAAGCGCAGCGCCTACACCCTCAATCGCTACAACGACGCGCTGAAGACGGTGGCGGCGAAGTATTATCACCGCCTAGAACTGGTGGATGATTTTAACCATCTCGATGACACCATCCTCAAATTTGGTCTCAACGTGCCAGACAGCCTGATCCCGGAAATTCAGCCGAAGCTGCACGCGACGCTGGGGGACATGGTCACCGCGGTGGCCACCGGCTACGGCAGCATCGACTTAATTATCCCGGGTGTGCACAAAGCCAACGGGCTGCGCATTTTGCAGCAGCGCTGGGGCATTGAGGATCACGAGGTGGTGGCGTTCGGCGACAGCGGCAACGATATCGAAATGCTGCAGCACGCCGGGTTTGGCTTTGCCATGGCCAACGCCCGGGAAGACGTCAAAGCCGTCGCCCGCTATCAGGCGCCGCATAACAACGAAGAAGGTGTCCTGCAGATTATTGATAAGGTGTTGGATCGCGAAGCGCCGTTCGCCTGATAAGACCCGGATGCGAGCGCATCCGGGTTGAAAACAACTACCCCTGCTGCGAATTGCCGACGCTTTTATCTTTCAGAAAGTAAATCATCAGCCCCAGCCATAGTACCCCACCCAGCAGGTTAAACAGGCTGAACAGCCCGTTGCCGCCCAGCTCGTAAGCATGTTTGCTGAGCTCGATGCCGACGGTGAAGATCAGCATCTGCAGCATTCCCATCGCCGCCGAGACCGTGCCTTTACTCATCTCGCTGGCGAACAGGGTTAAACGCACCAGGCCGGCGTTCGCGAGGCCAATCCCGAAGGCGTAGAAGCTCAGACCGGCCGTCATCCACAGATAAGCGTGGGAAGAGACCACGGTCGCCGCCGCAGAGAGGATCAGGCCAAACATGATCGGCCAACCGCCCATGATAATCAGCGAGCGCACGGTCCGGCGCGCAGTCAGGCGCGCCAGCACCAGGTTGCCGGCAATCAGCGCCCCGAAAATCGGCACCTGCAGCATGCCGTACTCATAGCTGGTGGCCTGTTCGCCGCTGATAATAATCACCGGCGACTGGGCAATCCACGCCAGCAGCGGCAGGCTGACAAAGCCGGTGGCCAGCGCGCCGGCGACGAAGCGCAGGTTCTTCAGCACCAGCCGATAGTCGCGGCCCAGCTCTTTCACCGACAGCTTTTCGCCCAGCCGCGTCGCGGTCTCCGGCATCGCCCGCTGCAGGCCGAAGAACGAGATGGCCGCCAGCACGGCGAACAGGACAAACATCATCTCCCACGGCAGGACATGCACCCAGGCGGCGCCCACCAGCGGCCCCAGCAGCGGGGCAATCAGCGCCACGTTAGCCATCAGGGCGGTGATTTTGATACACACCGCCTCCTCAAAGGACTCCTGTATCGCCGCATAGCCCACCGCGCCAATAAAGCACAGGCTGATCCCCTGCAGGAAGCGCAGCAGGGTAAACTGCTCAATGGTCTGCGCCAGCAGCGTCGCCAGGCAGGTGACGATGAACCATACTACGCCGGTCAACATCACCGGACGGCGGCCAATACGATCCGACAGCGGCCCCAGCAACCACTGTAAAAACATGCCGCCTGCCAGATAGGCAGTCATTGAGGTAGGTACCCATTCGTTACCCACCTGAAATTCCTGCACCACGGCTAACATGCCCGGCTGAATCATATCGTTGCCGATATAAGTGGAAAACTCGTACAGCACCAGACATAACGGGAACAACAGCGCCTGCCTTCCGAGGCGGCGGCCTGAAAGCGAATAATTTTGCATGAAATCTCTTATCTATCAAAAATCGCGCAAAGTGTAATGAAACTCCCGGCGCGGAGATAGTGAATTGTGGGTGACACCGCACAATATTACGAGCCGTGCGCCATCGTCCTGCCTCTCCCCTGTTATTCAGCCTGTGTATATATTCCGTTTATGTTTCAGCAATGTGACAAACGATATACTGACGTTTTTCAGGCTGTTAGCCGTAGACTTTATGGTAGTGGATTTCATAACAACCTGATCTTTAAGACAATGCCGCCTTTAACTCCGCACCGCTTTTATTTAGGGCAGGCGGCTTAATTGCTATCGGACCAACGAGCCTGGAAGTCTATGCTGGAAAATATTAACTATGCGCTGTTCGCCCTGCTCAACGCGACGCCTGCCTCGCCGCAGTGGGCCATTGAGATGGCGATCTTCATCGCTAAAGATCTGATTCTGATCGTGCCTCTGCTGGTGGTGACATTGTGGCTGTGGGGGCCTGCCCAGCGGCAGATGGTGTTTAAGCTGATGCTGGCGCTGACGATCAGCCTGACCGTGTCGTGGGCGATCGGCCATCTTTATCCGCACGATCGGCCGTTTGTCGCCGGCGTAGGCTATAACTTCCTGCACCACGCGGCGGACGACTCCTTCCCCAGCGACCATGGCACCGTCAGCTTTACCTTTGCCCTGGCCTTCCTGTTCTGGCATCGCCTGTGGTCCGGCGCCCTGCTGATGGCGATTGCCGCCGCCATCGCCTGGTCCCGTGTCTATCTCGGCGTGCACTGGCCGCTGGATATGGTCGGCGGGCTGCTGGCCGGGATGTGCGGCTGCCTTGGCGCGGCGCTGATCTGGCACACGTTCGGCCCGGCGCTATACCATCAGCTGCAGCGGCTGTATCGTCTCTGCTTCTCCTTGCCAATCCGCAAAGGTTGGGTGCGCGGCTAAACGCCGCCGTCGCTGCGGCCACCGCGTGACTAACCCGCAAGCGACAGGTAAAATCCCGCTAACGCCCTGCCCCCGCAGGGCGATTTTAGCGCAGAGGGAATATGGAAACTCGCCGTGACGAACGTATCAGTCAGCTCATTCAGGCACTTAAACGCAGCGATAAGCTGCATCTGAAAGAAGCCGCTTCCCTGCTTGGGGTGTCGGAAATGACCATTCGTCGCGACCTCAATGGCCACAGCGGCCCGGTTGTGCTGCTCGGCGGATACATTGTGCTGGAGCCGCGCAGCGCCACCCATTACCTGCTCAGCGATCAAAAAACCCGGCTGGTCGAGGAAAAACGCCGTGCCGCTCGCCATGCGGCCGCGCTGCTAGAGGCCCATCAGATGGCCTTCTTCGACTGCGGGACCACCACGCCGTGGATTATTGACGCCATTGACGATGCCCTGCCCTTCACCGGCGTCTGCTACTCCCTGAACACCTTTCTGGCCCTGCAGGAAAAACCCCAGTGCCGCGCGGTCCTGTGCGGTGGGGAGTTTCATGCCAGCAACGCGATTTTTATGCCGCTGAGCCTTGAGGATACCCTCAGCCATCTGAGCCCTGATATCGCCTTTTACTCGGCGGCGGGGATCGACTGCGAGCAGGGGGCGACCTGCTATAACCTGGAAGAGCTGCCGGTTAAGCACTGGGCGATGCGTCACGCGCGCTACCACGTGCTGGTGGTCGACCACAGCAAGTTTGGCAAAGTGCGTCCGGCGCGCATGGGGGCGTTAGCGAAATTTGACGTGATCGCCAGCGATATCTGCCCGGATGATGAGCTGGTCGCGCTGGCGAAGGCGCAGCAGATTTCCCTACTGTATTGAAGCGTCGCTGCCCGCGCCCCGCAGGGCGCGGGCAGGCATCAGGAGAACCAGCTGCCGAACCAGCCGTGCAGTTTCATCAGCACGAAGTCGATCATCCGGCTGAAGAAGCCGCCCTCTTTTACCGACTCCATGACAATCAGCGGACGCTGTTCAATGGTTTTATCATTTAGCTTAAAGTCGATAGTCCCGACCACCTGTCCCTTCTCCAGCGGCGCGGTAAGCTGCGGCTGATTTAAGGTATAGCTGGCTTTCAGGTTTTTCAGCTGGCCCTTCGGCAAAGTGATAGAGCCCGCCTCGCCAGCCCCCAGTTTCGCTTCATTGCTATCGCCAAACCACACGCGCTGGGTAACGAAGGTGGCATCTGGTTTAATCGGCGTCACGGTTTCAAAGAAGCGGAAGCCCCAGGTCAGCAGTTTTTCTGACTCGTTAAAGCGAATGCGGTCGGTTTTGGTCCCCAGCACCACGGCAATCAAACGCATATCACCCTGAGTGGCCGAGGAGACGAGGTTATAGCCGGCCCCGGCGGTGGTCCCGGTTTTCACGCCATCGGCGTTGAGGTTGCTGCTCCACAGCAGGCGGTTGCGGTTCGGCTGGCGAATTTTATTGAAAGTGAACTCTTTCTCTTTATGTACCGCGTACTCTTCCGGTACGTCGTGGATCATCGCTTTGGTCAGCAGCGCCATATCGCGGGCGGTGCTGAACTGCCCCGGCGCGTCAAGGCCGTGGACGGTCATAAAGGTGGTGTTGGTCAGCCCCATTTTTTTGGCGTAGCCGTTCATCAGGCTAACGAAAGCGTCCTGGCTGCCCGCTACGTAGTCAGCAATCGCAATGCTGGCGTCGTTACCGGACTGAATGATGACCCCTTTGTTCAGATCTTCTACGGAAACCTGCATGCCAGGCTTGAGGAACATCACCGATGAGCCGCGCAGCGCCGGGTTGCCGGTCGCCCAGGCATCGCGCCCAACGGTCACCATATCGGTCAGTTTGATTTTTCCCGCTTTTATTGCCTGCCCTACCACGTAGCTGGTCATGATCTTCGTCAGACTGGCCGGGTCGAGTTTTTCATCGGCATTGCCTTCGCTGAGCACCTTCCCGCTGGCATAGTCCATCAGGATCCAGGCGCGAGCGTCAATTGAAGGGGCGTCGGGGAGTTGTTCCGCAGCCTGCACCGCAGGTGCGACAAGAAATAACAGCGCGCAACCTGCCGCGAGGCCGCGAAGGGAAAAAGCGTCATGCATCATAAGAGCCACCCAAGTATCCTTTCCAAACAAAATATGCCGCGCCACTCTGACCGCGCCGCAGCAACCGGTGAGTAAAGCGTACAAATGACCTTAAAGAAACAGCGAGTTGGTAAAGTTTTTAAAGTTTACGCAATAACATGCCGCTGTGCTTTAATCAGAACAATTTTTTTGATCGTAATCGCCTTAATGTTAACTTTATTATGGCAAGAAAAAAATCGCCTTTCAAAACCAATTAGTCACCGAAATTTCAATGACATAGCTCACTTGCCTTCGGGAAAAATGCTACTAAAGAGAGGTCGCAAGCGTGTCTTTCATTGTGGTTTGCCTGGTTATAGATTCACATTATGGCGGGAGCGTGTGGGGTAAGCGAAAGCCTGGCCAGTGATATCCAGTCGCCTCGCCCCTACCCCCCTCACCTGAGAACCGGGGATGGTTGTTACTGCTGATACCCTTCACAAAACTCAAAATGTCGGCCCGGTTGCATTCCATGAGGCCCAGTTCAACTTCCGAACTCACAATAACCACATCTGACTTGCTGCTGTAGAAGTCTCAGACGCTTAAATATAAACCTGAAGGTTCTGTAGGCCCTATTTACGCCTGAAATGCAGTTGAGAACTCCCGGGCTATGCTTGAGACGGTCATTACGCCCGTCTCAGGAAATTAGCAACAACGCCCGCACTTTTCTCTCCATCGGGTCTGCCTGATCGCCATGTTCAGCAGGGCTTCGATTGCCACAGCATTCCGCCGATGGAGGCGCAATATCCTTGATAAAGGATATCAATCAGCTATCCCCTCTATACGCCACCATCAGGGATTGAGGTCAGGAAGGGAGAGCCTCCCGCTAATGATATGAATTATTCGCCCACTGGATAAGCAGGCAGACGGCTTTCCTGTTTTAGTCGGCATATCGGTAAAAGATAGTTTATCGGGCTATTTTCCCTTTCCGTATTACACAAGTAAGAAAAATAGCACATCGATAAGGATGGATTCCTGGTCATTAAATACAGTATAGTTTCCCCTGCAATCTTTATGGAAGCGGGTAGCTCACCCGCAGTTATTCCATAAATTAAGATTCGCATATTGTGTTGAAAATGGCATATCCCTTTATGCGTGTAATTACACCCCAGCCTGTCGCTGGGCTTTTTTTTCAAGGCGACTCTGGATGGTGATAAATTTTACAAATACATTCATAACAGCGCATCCACAGCCGTGGCCTTTACAGAAGTATTGCTCTCAAAACCCCGGGCCGTTCTGATTCTGTTGCCCGTTATTAATCACGCCGGTTTGATGAAAAGGTTAACATCTCTTCCCGGGTAATCTCCTACCCTTCTCGTCCGATGCCATATCGAGCTCTACGACTCGCTCTTCCAGACTGCAGTTCGCCAGTGCTTCTTTTATCCCTATTTCGTTTTGCAGGGATGTTTTGATAGCACCGCGATAGTATGCTGGCCATCCTTATCAGTCATTCATTTTAACCGCCTTTTTCAAATCCTTCCGGGGAAAGTAAAGTCCTCTACCAGGCTCTGCTCGTTTAACGCTATAGATTCAAATACTGATTATTGCATTATATACCACTTACCCCCGCCGTGATTACCCGGGTAAGATAAATAGCACAAAAGTAAGGGTGGATTCCTGGTTATTTAATACAGTATATTTCCCATGTAGTCTGTATGGAAGTTGATGGTTACCTTTGGTTAACCCATACTTCGAGACTCGAATATTATCTTGAGAACAGCATGCAACCCTGAGTAAATTTACTCCCCAGTGCCAGTCACTGGGTTTTTTTTGCTATTTTTCAGAATATCTTCCAGCCAGTTGGCGCCTCTCATGGTCTATTTTTTCTGGGTGGGATGAGAAAGATGTATATCCGATCGATAAAAACAACAGTTCATCCCTGTAAAAAAATAATTCTTTCACTGACTTTCTATTTATTAATATTAACCTGTGTTCCTCAGATGATTGCGATGCAATAATCAGCATCAAATTATACCCTCAGGCGACATTGAGATTTTAACCGAGACGGAGAGGGAGCGTTTTTATAGATGCATGCCTAACTTAAAGCTTTAATTATCAATAATATACACCATGATCACACCCTTTCCTTCGTAGCGTAACACCCTATAGATATTACTCCTGTAAAATAGTAAAAACACTTTCCGGGCCCTGTGACCCAGGAGTGCCCCTGGCTGAAGGGAGTAAGCATAAAAACCTTTAATAACAGCCAAATAAAAAAGCTTGCCGGATTTTTAACTTTATCCCAACATGATCGCCGATCGCGCTGCAACGGCAGTGAAACAAACTCAGGAGCGAAAATGATTACACTGTGGGGACGTAATAACTCGACCAACGTGAAGAAAGTACGCTGGGTGCTGGAGGAGCTGGATCTGCCTTATCAGCAGATCCTCGCCGGGCTGGAGTTTGGTCTCAATCATGACCCGGAATATCTGGCGATGAACCCGAACGGGCTGGTGCCGCTGTTAAAGGACGATGCCACCGGGGTGGTATTGTGGGAATCAAATACGATTATTCGCTACCTGGCGGCCCAGTATGGCGTTGACCGTCTGTGGCTGGCCGCGCCGGCGCAGCGCGCGCAAGGGGAAAAGTGGATGGATTGGTCCAACGGCACCCTCTCACCCGCCCATCGCCCGGTATTAATGGGCCTGGTGAGAACGCCACCGGAGCAGCGCGACCCGGCGGCCATCGCCGCGGGGATCAGCGCCTGCGAAGCGCTGTTCGCCATGCTGGATGACGAACTGGCCAAAATGCCGTGGCTCTCCGGCGAGCACTTCGGCCTTGGCGATATTGCCGTCGCTCCCTTCGTCTACAATCTGTTGTCGATCCTCGACAGCTGGCAACCGCGGCCCCATCTGCAGCGCTGGTATCAGCAGATTAGCCAACGTCCTGCCTGGCGCGAAGTAGTGCAGATCCCGGTGACCTGAGGCTAAGCCTCGGGACTCAACCGCAATAGCTCGCCGTTAGACTCGTCGGTTAAAATGTACAGATAGCCGTCGGGTCCCACGCGAACATCGCGGATGCGTTTTCCGCGCGCCTCCAGTAATCTCCCCTCCTCGCGGACCTGATTACCGTCCACCGCCAGGACAATCAGCGATGTCTCCTTCAGCGCGCCGATAAACAGCTTATGCTGCCACTGGGGAAAGGTCGGCGCCGAATAAAAGGCCATCCCGCTCACCCCGGGAGAGACCGGCCAGACATACCGGGGAGGTTCGGTCCCCGGAACCGTTTTGCCTTTTGCTTCCGGAATGGGCAGGCCGCTGTAGTTAATACCGTGCGTCGCCAGCGGCCAGCCGTAATTTTTCCCCGCCTGCGGAATATTAATTTCATCTCCGCCACGCGGGCCATGCTCGTTCAGCCACAGCGCCTCGCTCCAGGGATTCATCGCCATGCCCTGCGGATTACGGATGCCGTAAGCCCAGATCTCCGGCCTGGCGTCAGCCCGGTCGACAAAAGGGTTATCCGGCGGTACACCTCCGGTCTCCGTCAGGCGGACCACTTTCCCCTGCAGCTTGCTGAGATCCTGGGCGGTGGCGCGCTGATTATTTTCGCCCAGCCCGATAAACAAATATCCTTTGCCGTCGAACACCAGCCTGCCGCCAAAATGATTGCCGACGGAGAGCTTCGGCTGCTGGCGAAAGACCACGGTAAAGTTCGTCAGCTGCGTGGCATCCTCGCTCAACCGCCCATAGCCCACCGCGGTGCCCGCCTTACCGCTGGCGTCGCTTTCCGCATAGCTCAGCCACACCCGCCGCGACTGGGCGAAATCCGGGGCCAGCGCCACGTCCAGTAGGCCACCCTGGCCGTTGGCCCATACCTGCGGCACGCCGGCTATCGGCGCCGACAGACCTTTACCCGGCTGCCAGCGCTTGAGCTCGCCGCCGCGCAGGGTGATCAGTATGCCCTGATCATCAGGCAGAAAGGCCATGCCCCACGGCTGGGCCAGCCGGTTTTGCAATACCTCCACCCGCACCGCGGCCTGGCTCAGGGCTGGTAGCGCTAAGGCGCTCAATATCAACAGCAGTGGGATCGGACGCATGGCATTCTCCTTTCGTCAGCTCTGGGCTAAAGGGTAGCCAGCGGGGAAATTTGCGCGGGGATTTTTACATAACCTTTAACAGGGGAAGCGTTCACTTCCCCTGGGTTTCAGCCGATCAGGCATGAGTGATTGGCGCCAATTTATTCAATTTATGAATATTTGAGGTCAATCCTGTCAGACAGCGTTCTAGCTTCTCTACGTTAACAGCGATGTATAGCGGACAATCATGATGCCCGCTCATCAGGCATAGTGCAGCGGCGGCGACCGATTCGCCGGCCAGGCGAAGGACATCCCTCTCCTCCGGTGAAATGGCATTCTGCAGGCGCGGCGCCTGCGCACGCATTTCACGGCAAAGCTCAAACAAGTTATCACGCAGATGGTCATTTTCGCTGACTGACATGTAGCCTTTGGCCTTTCGCAGTTGCAGATAGGCGTCAATATCGATATTGGCGTTAATAAGCTTCTGCAGAAGGTGACGGTATAGTCTGTCAACGGTCATCACGGTTCCTCCTCTGTCGTCCTTTACCCTTTCCATAATACGGTTATTTTTTGTGCAAAATGATGCGCCAGGTCAATGATCCCCAGTTCTTTAACATCATTTACAATGTGGCAACTTTAACGCATTGTAGGGTGTATAACAAAAATAATGTTATACGATCACAATTAATTTCAAGATGAAATTAATAAACAGAAAATGGCAATAAGAGACAAAATTAGTGCAGCAATGATCACAATACCTCATATGATCTGTTGCACCATCGTCAATTCGGATGTCATAACAAATAATTAATGTAATACGTATAACATCCCAGGAAAACAGCGAACGCGACCCGCGGATCGCTGACATTCTCTCTGCCCATTTGCAAGGAACTGAAACATGACGTCCGGTAAAAGAAACTACTTTCTGTTGAGTCTTTTCGATTTTCTCTACCTGTTCGCCTGGTCGTCGACCATGGCTTTCTTCGTTATCTGGACCACCCAGCATCTTGGCATCAGCGCCACGAAGACCGGGCTGCTTTACTCGGTCAACGCCTTTATCGCCCTGCTGATGCAGCCTTTCTTCGGCTTTATCTCTGACAAGTTCGGCCTGAAAAAACGGCTTATCTGGCTGCTGGTCGCCCTGCTCCTGCCGGTGGGCCCCTTCTTTATCTACGTTTACGCGCCGCTGCTGGTGCACAACTTTTGGTTTGGCGCCTTGCTGGGAGGGATCTATCTGGGGATCATCTTTAACTCCGGCTGCGGAGTAATCGACTCTTATATCGATAAGATTTCCCGGCGCTATCAGTTCGAATATGGTCGTGTGCGGATGTGGGGCTCGTTAGGCTGGGCAGCGGCGGCCTGGATTGTGGGTAAATATATCGACAGCAATCCTAATCTGGCCTTCTGGCTCGCCAGCCTCGCCATTGTCATCGCCGCCATCTGCTTTATGCTAACCAAAATTGAATTAACCGACGCCGATGTGGCGCGAAGCGAATCGCTGAAGGTCTCTCATGCCCTTGAGCTGGCGAAGAATGGTCAGTTCTGGATGCTGCTGCTCTTTACCCTGTTCGTCACGCAGATTTACGACACCTACGATCAGCAGTTTGCCCAGTACTTCTCGCTACAGTTCCCGACGCCGGAGGAAGGCAACCGCTGGTACGGGATCCTCGCGTCTATTCAGGTCTGCGGTGAAACCCTGTTCCTCTGCCTGATGCCATGGTTTGTTAACCGGACCGGCGCCAAATGGGCGCTGATCATCGCCGGGCTGATCATGTCGGTACGTATTGTCGGCTCAGCCGTGCCCCTCGGCCCGGTGTGGATTGGTGCGGTGAAAATGATGCATGCTCTGGAGAAGCCGTTGATTCTGGTATCGGTCTTTAAATTCATCGCCGCCAACTTCGACCACAAGCTCTCTTCGACGGTCTATTTGCTGGTGCTGTTCGTCGCCTCGATCGCCACCGCTATTTACTCTCCGCTGGCAGGCTATCTGTACGATACCATTGGCTTCGCCAACACCTATCTGATTCTCGGCAGCGTCGCCGGGCTCTTTACCCTGATCTCTATTTTCACGCTGCAGGATAAGCGCGAGCCGAAAAAAACCGGCGCCACCCCCTCCGCAGCCATTAACCCGGCGCAATAAGTCTCTGCCCGGCAGCCACGCCGGGCTTGAGCCGCCTGTGCGCACGGCTTGTCAGAAGCGTGTCCCGCCCCTCTGCTCCGGGGCGTGTGGGATCCGCTCTGGCGGTGGGGGGCGTAAAAGACAGGTCGGGGGCGCTTTTTCACCATTAACCGCGACGGAGCTATACTCTTTTTCGCAAAGATCTGTAGAATTCCTGCCCTGACCATTCCAATAATTGAACACTTTTTAAGCTATGAGCAATGTCACGCATCAGCCGAAAATCGGCTTCGTCTCCCTGGGCTGCCCGAAAAACCTCGTGGACTCAGAGCGTATCCTGACCGAACTGCGCACCGAAGGTTATGACGTCGTACCGACCTACGACAACGCCGATATGGTGATCGTTAACACCTGCGGCTTTATTGATAGCGCTGTGCAGGAATCGCTGGAAGCGATCGGCGAAGCGTTGAAAGAGAACGGCAAGGTAATCGTCACCGGCTGTCTCGGCGCGAAAGAGGATCAGATCCGCGAAGTGCATCCGAAGGTGCTGGAGATCACCGGTCCGCACAGCTATGAGCAGGTGCTGGAGCATGTCCACCATTATACGCCGAAGCCGAAGCACAACCCGTTCCTGAGCCTGGTGCCGGAACAGGGGGTTAAGCTGACGCCGCGCCACTACGCCTACTTAAAAATTTCTGAAGGCTGCAACCATCGCTGCACCTTCTGCATCATCCCGTCCATGCGTGGCGATCTGGTGAGCCGTCCGATTGGCGAAGTGCTGGCCGAAGCCAAACGCCTCGCTGACGCCGGCGTGAAAGAGCTGCTGGTGATTTCGCAGGACACCTCCGCCTACGGCGTCGACGTCAAGCACCGCACCGGCTTCCACAACGGTATGCCGGTGAAGACCAGCATGGTCAGTCTGTGCGAAGAGCTGGCGAAGCTCGGCATCTGGGTACGCCTGCACTATGTCTACCCGTACCCGCACGTTGACGATGTGATCCCGCTGATGGCGGAAGGCAAGATTCTGCCGTACCTCGATATTCCGCTGCAGCACGCCAGCCCGCGTATTCTGAAGCTGATGAAGCGTCCAGGTTCTGCGGACCGTCAGCTGGCGCGCATTAAGCAGTGGCGTGAAATTTGCCCGGATCTGACCCTGCGCTCCACTTTTATTGTGGGCTTCCCGGGCGAAACGGAAGAAGATTTCCAGATGCTGCTCGACTTCCTGAAAGAGGCGCGTCTCGACCGCGTCGGCTGCTTCAAGTACAGCCCGGTTGAAGGCGCTACCGCCAACGAGCTGGCGGACCAGGTGCCGGAAGAGGTGAAAGAAGAGCGCTGGAACCGCTTTATGCAGCTGCAGCAGCAGATCTCTGCCGAGCGTCTGCAGGAGAAAGTGGGGCGCGAAATCCTGGTGCTGGTAGATGAAGTTGATGAAGAAGGCGCCATTGGCCGCAGCATGGCCGACGCTCCGGAAATCGACGGCGCGGTGTACCTGAACGGCGAAACCCGCGTTAAGCCGGGCGACGTGGTGCGGGTGAAAGTCGAGCACGCCGACGAATACGACCTCTGGGGAACCCGGGTCTAGTCCAGCTTCCCGGATAGCGGCTTAGTGCATTCCCCAGCCTACGGGGTCCTCCCGTAGGCTCCCCCCCGGGTCCGCGCAAGCGCAGCGCCGCGGGCAAGCATTGATTACCTTCCAGGCAGCCCTGTTGCGCGGTTATTTTGCCGGGTGGCGCTACGCTTACCCGGCCTACGGGGTCCAGTCCCAATATGTGAATCGCCGCCGGACATGGGGCCGCTGAAACAGCCGATGCTGGCGGCCTCAACATCGCTGAGACGTTCC
>NZ_KV792632.1:0-721 GCF_001808265.1 Klebsiella sp. HMSC16A12 | reverse complement strand
CCGTGATTGGTTTTACCAAATAAAACCCACGTTTTGCTCTGACCCGGTTTCGGTGATTTACACCACCATCTCATCAAGGATGCGATACCGGTACGGTATTTACGGGCCAGCCAGTGCGCCAGCTTCCAGAACACGACACGATAAATATAACTGAACACACTGGCCTTAAAATCAACGAACTGATAGAACATGGCCCAGCCCTTCAGTTTCCGGTTGAGGGTCTCAACCATATCGACCTTGCTTTCACTGTAGTTGCCCGATAACGCTGCCGTCAGCGATGCGGCGAAGTTTCTGGCTTTCTCCTTCGGGATCGTCGACACCACCCGCATATCACCGTAACGACTGCGTTTGCGGATGATCCTGTGACCCAGAAAGATAAAACCGTCGTTTACATGGGTGATCCTGCTCTTGTCCATGTTCAGCCTGAGTTTCAGGCTGTCTTCGAGCACAACATCCGTCGCTGACCTTCCCCGGTTTACCTGCCTGGACTCAGACATACTGAGGAGGCTGCCCGTCGCACTCTTTATCCTTGCTTGCCGCAAGTTGGCAGAAGTCAGCAACGCGAGTCTGCCAGACGCTGCTGTCCCGGTGTTTCGCATACCTGTCGAAACACCTTCGACCGGCAGTGCTTACATATCACTGCCGGTTCCTTCTGCACGACCTGTAAGATCACGTAGGTCGTGGTGACATTTTCAACCCACAGAGGCGGATTAACGGGTTC
>NZ_KV792631.1:0-1113 GCF_001808265.1 Klebsiella sp. HMSC16A12 | reverse complement strand
CAGGCGGCGCCGCAAGAGGCGCCGCGTTTCAGCACTATATCATTTGCTACCATGCACAACAGCGATCGTTCCATGAATCACGATACATGATGTTCCCTTCTGTGTATATCCAGGTGATCGTCTCATAACGGAAATCAATGTCTTCAAGGTGAGTACTTGTCATTCCGGCCGGATGTAAATTTGGTGTGATTGCCGTAATCTTAATATTCGCCATCGCTATGTTAAAATATTCAACCTCCAGTCCCGCCTCATTTATTCTGTACATTTTTAGCGTTGCCGATCTTAATGTTCGACCTTCACAAAGAGCCCTAAATAACAAAGGTGTTGTTCTGTCAAACTCTTTTTGAATTTTAACCGGTGTATGAAGACGGGTTCCCGTCAGCTTTCCTGTATTATTATCGGTAGGTAATCAAACATGATGATTCACTGCGCGCAATTCGATGGAACCCGTGCGTGTGGGCATCAGGCAAGAACCAATAATAGGCGAATCATTCTCATCAGTTAACCATAAATATGCTGGATTTGACATTACCCCTCCTCTTTCATATCAGTTTTTAACTTTAAACCAAACGACAACGTGAAACCCAATGATTAATAAAACAAAAAGTCCTATTAAGTTAATGGCAATATCAGGAAAAAGAGAGACTGCAATCATGCTAAATATAATGATTAATAATACAATACCCCATCCCCATAAAAAAAGAATGAATTCTTCTTTTAACCATCTTTTCAAGAAATCCATCCATTCACCTCATTAATTTAATAAGTAATTCAGCAAGTTCATCATCAGAAATAATCATCGGATTTAAATAAGGAACTCCTGTGATGACAGATTAGATCATTCATTGTTCCGGCACATATTTCTTATGATCATCTGGCCTTTCAATATACTTATAAAACGATGGCCTTGATAGTAATATTGACGCTACTCTTTTGTTTATATTCCCTCGCCCCCTGCCCGGTTTAAAATATCTCGGTTAGCTATTACTTCGTATTGTTTCATATTTTCGCCGGAAAACCGCGCTGCCGGGCGCAGAAACAGGGACTCTATCGTCGGCTCTGCGCGCGGTTAGACGACGAAATGGCGGTCAGCCCGCAGGACGTGATGGTGGT
>NZ_KV792630.1:4149-15201 GCF_001808265.1 Klebsiella sp. HMSC16A12 | reverse complement strand
ATACACTAAATCAGTAAGTTGGCACCATCACCTACGTATCCATGTCAATTCCGTGGAGTGATAGTTCGACGGTTAGCTACAACGCGATGGTCAGCCATAACGACAATACCCATCGGGTTGGATATTACGACCGTGTTGACGAACACAACAACTATCAATTGAGTGCAGGGAACTCCAGCAGAGGAGTGAGCGTGAGCGGTTATTACAGCCATGAAGGTGACATGGCACGCATGAGTGCCAATGCCAGCTACCAGGATGGTCGTTACAGTGCCATCGGTTTAACAATGCAGGGCGGACTCACTCTCACTTCCGAAGGCGGTGCAATGCACCGCTCTGGAATGATGGGGGGGACGAGGATGCTAATTGATACTGAAGGTGTTCCGGACGTACCGGTCCGTGGCTATGGCAGTACCAGCCGTACCAATGCCTGGGGCAAGGCGGTAATTAGTGACGTTAACAGCTATTACCGAAACAAGGCAAGCATTGATTTGAACCAGTTGGGTGACAACATTGAAGCCACTGTGTCGGTGGTACAGGCTACGCTGACTGAAGGGGCGATTGGTTACAGAAAATTTGATGTAATTTCTGGCGCTAAAGCGATGGCAGCTATAAAGCTGGCTGATGGCAGTGAACCACCGTTCGGTGCGACTGTTATAAATAAGCGAAAGCAGGAGACGGGTATCGTCAATGATAGTGGAAACGTTTATTTAAGCGGTATTAATGCCGGAGAAACCATGGTGGTGCATTGGGGAGGCTCAGCACAGTGTGAAGTGAGGATGCCTGCACTTCTGCAACCAGATATGTTGATGAATACATTGCGACTACTGTGTAAGCCGCTTGATGGGGGCATACCTGGCGCCGACGATATTAAGCCGGCTGCGTGATAACAACCATGCGTCGCGAAGTGGCGAGAGCTGCTTAAGATCTTAACTAACAATATTCACAGGCCTCCGTTATGGGGAAGAAATAATGCAGAACAATTTACGGAACACGATAATTACTTCTCACAGCAGCACCTTCTCGAGGGCATTGTTTACCATCGCCCTTTTCGGAGGGATGATAGTCCAGAATACGCAAGCGGCCATTGCGCTGGACCGCACTCGAGTGATTTTTGACGGCAGCCAGAAGTCGGTGAGCTTGAACATCAGCAACCAGAACAAACAGTTACCGTATTTAGCACAGGGCTGGATTGAAGATGAGCAGGGCAATAAAATCCAGAGTCCGCTAACAGTACTTCCTCCGGTGCAACGCATCGAACCGGGTAAGCCGAGCCAGGTAAAAATCCAGGGAATGCCAGCGACAAAAAACCTGCCGCAGGACCGTGAGACAGTCTATTACTTCAACCTGCGAGAAATCCCGCCAAAGAGTAACAAGCCGAATACGCTACAAATTGCGTTGCAAACGCGCATCAAGCTGTTCTACCGCCCAGCAGCTATTGCGATGGTCAAAAACGCACCGCCACCGCAGGAGCAACTGACCTTGCGTAAGGAAAACGACAAGTATGTAGTCATCAATCCGACAGCGTATTACATAACTTTGGTAGATGCTGCCACTAAAAAAGACGGTTTGGGTATCAAAAACTTCGAGCCTGTGATGGTGCCGCCAAAGAGCAGCTTACCTCTACGGGTGAGCGTGGCGGAGATGGGTAATAGTCCTGTGCTGACCTACGTTAATGATTATGGTGGTCGACCACAACTGAATTTCAGTTGTACTGGCAACTTATGTGCGGTGAAGGCAGTGACGAAAGCATGACAAAGTGAAAGTTAGCAGAACAGGTGTCATTTATGGGAAGAGAGGCAATATATGGTCATGACCTACAAGGTTGGCATAAGCCAACGGAAGATATGCGGAGGGGTTGAACTGAAGTATTACTGCATATTTGTTAGGGGAGTGCTGATGATCCCGATGATACTGGGAGCAATGGTGTTTTTACTGTCACCAGTATATGCCCTGGGACAGGGAAAAGGGGATGTTGAAGGCTCCAGCGGTACACTATTTGTACATGGGGCGTTGACAGAAAGCGCCTGTCGACTCGAGATGGCAAGCGCGCATCAGGATGTCCTGCTGGGCGAGATTGGAACAGGTCGCTTGCAGAAGATAGGCTCCCGTGGAGAACCTGTCTGGATTGAATTGCATCTGGAAGATTGTCTGCGCAGTCCGGTCATTGGTCGCGATAAACGTACAGGCGCTCTCACCTGGTCAGAAGATCAACCAGCAGTAACGGTGAGTTTCCGAGCAATGCGTGATGTCGATAACCCACAACTGGTGAAGGTGGAGGGAGTCTCTGGATTGGGTCTACGGCTTGTAGATGCGCAGGGAGAAGATGTTCGTCTGGGAAGCAAAGGGAAACCGCTTTTCCTGAGGCCAGAACAAAACACCCTGAGTTATGCCGTTATACCGGAACGGACATTAGCCAATCTTAACTCAGGCAGTTATATGGCGGTAGTGGATTTTAATCTGAGTTATGAGTGAGGTTGGGTTAATGCGAGTGATAACGATACGACGTTTGGTTGTTTTTGCGTTGTGTAACATATTGAGTGGATTGTCGACTCAGGCAACTGGAGTTCCTAACTCCGCTTTTCTGGTGAAGGTCAATATCGTGAGTCCTCCCTGCATCATCAACAACAACGAGGATATTATCGTTTCGTTTGGAGAAATGATGGCCACTCGTGTTGATGGAAATCACTACCGTGTGCCGGTGAATTATACGCTGGACTGCAAAAATACTTCTTCCCGCGCAATGAAGTTGCAGATGCAGGGTTCCAGTACGAGCTTTGACGGTACATTGCTCGGAACCGATAATCCGGCGCTGGGCATTAAAATACTCAACGACGCGACTCCATTATCTGTCAATACCTGGATGAATTTCACGTACCCCGACAAACCCGAACTTTGGGCTGTCCCAGTGAAACATAGTGGGGTAACTCTCTCGACGGGAGAATTCTTTGCGGTTGCCACATTGAAAATAGATTACCAGTAATATGAGCATAACATAAGTAGAACGATAAAGTTCCAGCTGCTGTCCTGCGGCCTGGCAGGGACTAAGAAGATGGCATAGGCCATGGATGATAATGGAGATGCGACCTTTCTCTGCATTCATATAGTATCGCAGCCGTATACCATCAGTGATATCGATAGAATAGACATTAACTTTGATGAACGAGTAAATGTTAACAAGGTGGAAAGAACAAACTATCGAAAATATCAGGAAGTGGTTCTCGAGCATTATTGATGCATAAGAAAACATTGGCTGTCCTTGCAGGTATTTTGGCCAAGATATGGCATGGATGAGTAAAATCAGATTTTTACGAAGAAGGGGCACAGAAATGAAGTGGATGACTAAGTATATATTCAGAGGCTGGGGAGCAGTTCTAACGTGGGGAATAGCTTGTGGTGCGAGTGCTGAACTTCCGGCATGGTTGAGTACAAGTGATATACCAACATTGGCTGAACCGATGAATGTGTCACCACCAAACGATATTGGACTAACGCGTACGACTCTTGATGTCTTTACCTGCAGTGCCGGGAATATGAGTGCAAATATAATAAGAACCCTATGGCGAGGTACAGTAAAGTATTTGTACCCGAAAAATGGCCCTGCTGCTATCTTAAGCTCGTTGCATATATTAACGAGTCCCATGTCGCCGATGCAGAGACCGTATTCCGAAAATTACTGCAACGGAAGAAGAGACGGGGTTTATGTCGGCATCTGGATAAGCATCGGAGATACTAATCCTACTAAGGTCGGGACCACCTACTGGGCTGACCAAGTGCAAGCAGAACCTGTTCAGTGCTGGATTACGGCATCAAATGTTGATTTAGGGGACTTTCAACCGGGGACACAGTCACCTGCTATTGCTATCCCAACTACCCTGGTATGCGATGGAGATGCAGATTTATCTGTCACAATACAGTCACTAGAAGGTAAAGAAATACTAACCTTCAGCCCAGGGGTTACCGGACTGATGACTGTGGGACGTTCTTCTGTTTCGAATACCACTAAATTATCTGTCAAGCGGTATGTATCAGTAGATCCCTTGGCATCGGTGCGGTTGACCGTACTCCCTGGGGCAAAACCCGGTGCTTACGAAGCCTATGGCGTGATATATGTTACGGTGCAATAAATATGAGAACAGGAAAGGCGGATTCACCTTGAGGTTCTGGTTGTGCAGGAAATAAATATATACATCACTGTCTAGCTATGTGAAATTATGTATCCGAACAACTAAAAATATCTACCAGTGCATTTTAAAGGTTAATTACCATCGAAACTACAAATATTTTAGATGGTTATTAAAACGCTCTGCATAAATTTAAATACACAAAAGTTAGTCAACTATTGCTTAAACGAGAAAAACCTAAAATGACACTGTATTTATTAATTAACTCGCTGAGTTGGCATTGATTTTGATAAATCGCACAACCCTCCAAAGATTGAGTTGCCAGATAGAAAATCAGTAGTTAGCCTAAAAAAAGAATAAACTGAATGGATAAAATGGATATCATACCTAACCGACCTATATGGAAAAAAATCATTCACTCCATACATGATGGTTTTTGGGACTCCCTTGGCTATCCGGCTACATTAAGTCGGCGAGTCCATTATGGCGTTTTGAAAGCTAAAAGGCCACATATACAGAATACAATATGGCTACGTTCGGTCATTAAATGGCAAACATGGCTCAATTACGAAGAAAATCATATATGCTATCTGCATCCTGGTCATAATGGTGATTACGATTTGCTCCATCGCCATATACCTCAGCTGGATGGTCTGGTCAGTAATACCGTAATAAAAAATTATCGGTGCGACATTTCCAGTGTCGGGGGGCTAAGTTCGTCTAATAACTCTGATATAAATATTGCCACACTAGATGATTTCGCGTTGGAATTTAGCCGGGAATTAGCTACACCGATTAGTGTCGACCAACTCAGGAAAAACCTTGACCATCATAGATTACGACTATATAAAATGTTTTTCAGCCAATATTCCTGGATGCCAGGTCGCCTGTACTGGAACAATATTGATGGCATTCAACACTTTACTGCCGTCAGGTATTTGTCGATTCAGTTAGGGGTTCCTGTTCAACTGAAAGGTGAACTGAATTCTTTTAATTTAAATTTAAAGAAAGTACAGCAACTGACAGATGTGTGGGATTTATATTTGTTGCCCGATAAAGAGGTGTACGGAATATTACTAGACTGTTTGTTGAGAGTGAAAATTCCCCTCGGTATATCAAATGCTCCAGATTGG
Organism: Klebsiella sp. HMSC16A12; assembly: GCF_001808265.1. Taxonomy (NCBI): domain Bacteria; kingdom Pseudomonadati; phylum Pseudomonadota; class Gammaproteobacteria; order Enterobacterales; family Enterobacteriaceae; genus Klebsiella; species Klebsiella sp. HMSC16A12. The sequence goes on along the minus strand of NZ_KV792630.1, from coordinate 9,947 downwards.
GAAAACGGGGAAAACACAAAATATCGGATTATCTGGCTAGAACGGGATAAAATCATTCCAGCGCGTGTATCACGTTTTTTGACACAGGCTGGATTTGCTTCAGTTAATCAGTATTTATTACAGCAAAAATAAAATGAATTGTACAAAGTAACTGGCCTCAAAGGCGTACGTATCTCTTTATCACACTAACTTCGGGTTCAGACGGAAATTAAAAAAACAACCTTTAGACATATATGCAAATGATTGATGATTTTCAGAGTAATTACGCATGGAGAAAACCCAGTCGTGAATCTTTCTTCCCTTAGAAAGATTCCTTACAAAATAATTTACAAACTAATCATTTTAATAAACACGTAACAGGATAGCCTGAAAAATGTTTTACATAGCCACTAATAATCATTATCTTTTTGTTGGTTTGGATTCTTTACTGAAGCCCTATAAAAGCAAAAAAATTCGCACAATTAAACGCAATAATCCAAAACATCTAAATTTTAGTGCAGGTGATACTATTTTTTTCGATGATAGTATTGATGTTGTTTGTTTATTGGAAGGTATGGTAGTGAATAACTTATCATTAAATATAATTTGCATGCATTCTTGTGAGTCGCCTGCTAATTTTATTATAAACCCTATAGAAATTTTAAGTAAAGATTTCACATCAATGAATATTAAAAAATTTACATTTTTAATAAATGAAAAAAATTGCGGATATTTTAAAAAGGTGGTCCTTTCCCCTCGGGAGGTATGTGTTTTAAATTTATCAATAAAAGGAACCAGCGTTAAAAACATTGCCAAAAGATTAGGCTTGCAAATAAAAACCGTATATGCTCACAGGAGTAATGCTTGTAATAAACTTGGGGTGGATAAGGCTTGTAATTTATTTCATTGCAGGCTTTTAATTAAGATGATTTATTTGGAATAAATAGTTGAGCCAAATGAATAGAAACATAACAGGAAACGTCTTACACAATAAAGCCGGATAAAGATAGATGTGGCGCTCATAGATAAAAAGCAGAGGGCATCAAGTGTAAGCATCTCGATAAAGCGGACCATTCACCTTTAGTGATTTTCTAACATACTGATTATGTCCCTTGAGGAGTTCATCATACGTAAAGATCTATTCACCTAGTACCAGAGACAGTCCAATAATTTATTTGATAAGGAGCTCGATGTGATGCCTGACGAGAAAAAAACCGGTTAAACCAGAAAATCCTGGTCCCGTCCCGACGCATCAATATGACCAATCAGAATGTCCGAAGCACGCCGGTAACCTTCGGTTTAAGCTGTACCGTGATCAGGCATGTAATTCAAACATGCGTTATTCTGTCAGTCGCTGTCGCTTGCTAATATCTCCGGTTCTGACGTTTTTTTTTAAATAGCTTTTTCTGTACCGATGATCTGTTAATAAATCCCGTCCTGCCATTTATTTCCCGGCCGGTTCAGATTCTGTTCTTCATTCGCCGCTGCACCGAGAGCCAAGTGAGTTCTTCCAGATCGCCTGGAACAATCCCTTCAGGATTGGTGTAGATGACGCTGGCATTCGCGGTCAGCCACCAGGAGCCTGAGACCAGAATACGTTCAGCCACCGTCAGACCGTCCCAGGTGACAATCAGCCAAGTATTTACACCATAATCTTCAGGAGGGCGGAGCCAGAGCTGTTGATGGCCGAGAGCGATCAGTGCCCATTAATACGGATCAGTTTGGATATGGGGAATTTTAAGCTTGTTTTGAACGTAGCGTCCTTACAGGGTGAGCGTCACCGCTTTGCGGCTCCGATGGTTCCATTTGGGGAAAATTTGTGCCTCTTGTTCACGATCGTCCGCTTTGTGCTAAGCAGACAATTCATTAAATTGCGCATTGACAATTTTCAGGCCTTGTTATGCCTAAACATGATCAAAAATCCTGCGTTACGTGAAAAAACGCTGCAACATATAGCTACAGCATTTCTTTTAGTCTTTTTTGGGGCGGTATTTATACGCTAACTTAATTGTTACTCTCGCAACTATCCACGTAATCCCCATACCACTGCATCATCTCTTTCCTCCCTTCCAGATACAACGCATGGTTATACGTCCCACGAATCGCGTTCTTGTCCACGTGCGCAAGTTGGGTCTCAATCCACGCAGTATTAAATCCTTCCTCATGTAAGATTGTGCTCATGGTGTGACGGAAACCATGCCCCGTTACCTTCCCCGTATACCCAATCCGCTTAAACACCTGATTAATACTCGCTTCGCTCATCGTTTTGCGGGGATCATTCCTCCCTGGAAACACAAGAGGATATTGCCCAGACATCACTTTGAGCTGCTGTACGATCTCCAGCGCTTGGGTAGAGAGGCGGACAAGGTGAGGGCGTTTCATCTTCATACGCTCCGCGGGAATTTCCCACACCGCTTTTTCAAGATCAAACTCACTCCAGAAAGCACCTCGAAGCTCGCCGGTACGAACTCCCGTAAGGATCAGCAAACGTGCGGCAAGAACAATTAACGGGCTGCCTGTATAGCCAGAGAGAGCTTTAAAGAAGTCTGGTAACTCCTCAACGGTAAGGAAGGGATAATGCTTCGATTCATGCCCTGACATCGCGCTGGTTAGATCCGCTGCAGGATTGTATTCCGCACGGCCGGTAACTATGGCGTAACGAAAGACTTCACTGCAGCGCTGGCGAACCTTCTTAGCCTTTTCTGTCGCGCCACGGCTTTCCATTCTACGCAGCACATTCAGCAGAACCAGCGGCTTGATTTCATTCACCGGCTGCTGGCCGATATAGGGGAAAATATCTTTATTGAAAGCTTCGATAATGTCGGAGGCATAACCCTCTGACCATCGGCTCACCTTCGTTCCGTGCCATTCAAGCGCCACAGCCTGAAATGTATTATGGAGCCGCACATCCCGAACCAGCTTTTCTTCTTTCTTGGCAAACGATGGATCGATACCCTCGGCCAGTTTTTTCTTGGCTTCATCACGTAGCGCCCTCGCTTGTGCGAGAGACACTGCTGGATAAACACCAAAAGCCAGACGTTTCTCTTTTCCATTGAAGCGATATTTCATTCGCCAGTATCGAGAACCAGAGGGCACAACCTCAGGATACAAACCAGCACCATCTGCCAGCTGATAGGCTTTCTCTCTGGGTTTAGCCGTGTCTACCTGTCTCGCATTAAGTTTCATTGGGGGCATCTCCCAGGACCGAACACAGAATGCCCCCACTTATGCCCCCAATAGGTGCTTGATTTCGGTTGAATCAAGTTGATAACGGAATATAAGAACCGGGCTACAAAGCGCAGTATTCTTGGGTTTAATTGATTTCGGTTTACTTGGGAAGCGTTTGAAATGGTGCCGATAATAGGAGTCGAACCTACGACCTTCGCATTACGAATGCGAAAAAACAATCATTTATTTTTATTCATTAACGTTGATTAAAATATAAAAATACAATAATAACAATGAATTAAATAAAATCAAAGATGTATTTGCATGGATAACCATTGACCTTAATACCCGTCAAATGCTTACATATAGCTTACATGAAAGTTCGTGTAATCGAGTGAAAATTAATGTCTAACTCTAATCGCATCAAACTCACAACCAGTGTTATCGACAAAGCCAAAGCTGACGCCAACAAAGTACAAACCTTCTACTGGGACAGTGAGGTGCCAGGTCTAGGTTTACGAATTACTGCAACAGGAGATAAGGCATTCATATTCCAAAGCAGGGTCCATGGTAAGTCATTGCGAATAACTATCGGCAGTGTAAAAGTGTGGCGTCTGGATGGCCCCGCAGATAGCTCAGAGAATAATGCCCGTAAGGAAGCTCGTCGCTTACAAGCTCTGTGCGATACAGGTATAGATCCACGAGAAGCCAAAGAGGAACGTCGCAAAGCGGCAGAAGAAAAGTTCATGCAGGCTGAACGAGAAACTACTACGCTTCAGGTTGCATGGTCGGCTTACATAGAACACCTGAAAACTACTCGCAGCCCAAAAACGGGCAAACTACGTTCACCTCGCTATATCACCGACCATTTCAATCTCTCTACCCCTGGTGGAAAATCAAAGACCCGAGGTAAGGGTAAAACAGTTGCAGGCCCCCTAGCCTCTTTAATGCCCTTGCGTCTCAAAGAACTAAATGCGGCTAAACTCGCCGAGTGGCTACAACATGAAAGTAATGAACGTCCTAGTGTTGCAGCCCATGCTTATCGGTTGCTGCGTGCTTTTTTATCTTGGCTTGAACAAAGCCCATGGTCTGGGTTGGCGGACAAGAACGTATGCCTGTCCCATGAAGTAAAAGAGCACTTAGCTCGTGCTGAAACTAAAGATGATTGCTTGCAACGAGAACAGCTAGCCAACTGGTTCGCTGCAGTGCAGCAACTAAGCAACCGGACAATTTCCAACTACCTACAAATCCTACTGCTGACTGGCGCTCGCCGAGAAGAACTGGCGAACCTAAAATGGAATGACATTGATTTTAAATGGCACAGTATGACTATCAGGGACAAAATTGAGGGAGAAAGGGTTATACCGCTGACGCCATATGTTTCAATGTTGGCTCACAGTTTACCACGTCAAAAGTTGAACGATGGCATAACAGATAACCCCTACGTTTTCGCCAGTGCCCGCAGCACTGATGGGCGTATCAAAGAACCTCGCCTTGCACATAATCGGGCATTGGAAAATGCAGGCTTACCACACATCAGCCTGCATGGATTAAGAAGATCTTTCGGGACTCTTTCCGAATGGATTGAAGTACCTGTAGGGATTGTTGCTCAAATCATGGGCCACAAACCCAGCGCGTTAGCTGAAAAGCACTACCGTCGCAGACCAATAGATTTATTGCGCAAATGGCATACTAAGATTGAAGAGTGGGTGCTTGAACAGGCCGGGATACTTTTTGTCACACCTGAAAAAGAAAAAACACATATCCGTTTGGTTGAAAACTCACAAGCGAGAATTGAAAAATGAAAGTTCGATTTATCGATATTATGATGATCTTTGATATAGAGCCTTGTGATTGTAACGATTGGCCTGCACCAGGAATGACCTTAAAGGAAGATGGTATATGGATAACGCCTCCTTCAGAAATAAACAAAGAGATAAGAGATTCGTTAACAAAAGAGGAGCTTTATATTTTAATTAATCATCCAACAGGAGATTACACAAAACCGGCCATTACTATCCCATGCGAAAGAGATGATTTAGTTGATTTTCTTGTTGATATTGAATTTTTCGGATTTGGATTAATCACGAAGATAGAAAAAGAATCTGAAGATATCGAGAGACTCGAAATTAACGAAAGCGGCAATAGAAAAAGAGCAAAAGAAATGTATGTGGAGCATTATAAAAAGGAAATGGAAAAGCTTCGGGAATCGACTGTAATTGAATTAAAAAAACAGATAAATGACTATTTCCCCTCTGCGAGTAAAAATGGAGAAGATAAAAAAACCAGCATGGATCAACGTCACGAAATACTTATTCTTAAAGCCATTAGAGATTTAGGATATGAACCATTGGAGATCTACCAAGAAAACGGCAAGCAGGGAATCAAAAAGGATGTATGGAACAAACTATCCAATGAGTTCAGCCGCAAGGAAATTTTTGAATATCGATGGAAAAAAATGAGAGGCAAAGGGAAAATCAAAAATAAACAATAATATTATTGAATATTTGTATTAGCTCAGATTTGAGCTGGTTGAGCTATGCTTTATAACACTATTAAACCAATCAATCGATACGAACGAAAATCTGATAATGAAATAAAAAAACCAAACAGCATCTAAGTGGCTTTGTTGAATAAATCGAACTTTTGCT
>NZ_KV792630.1:0-4129 GCF_001808265.1 Klebsiella sp. HMSC16A12 | reverse complement strand
TTGAATAAATCGAACTTTTGCTGAGTTGAAGGTTCAGATCACACATTCCCTGACAACCCTGGTAGTTCCGTGGCAAAGCAGAAGTTCCGAATCAACAACTGGCGCACTTACAACAAAGCACTTATCAATCGCGGCTCCCTCGCTTCCTGGCTAGATGGTTAGGCTGTTCAGGCATGGTATGAGTCTGCAACGCCTTCAGCACGCGGAGGACCTCAGCGCTATACTGACCTTGCCATTACTACCGTTCTGGTGATTAAACGCGTATTCCGGCTGACCTTGCGGACTGCTCAGGGGTTCATTGATTCCATTTTCTCCCTGACGGGCATTCCGCTGCACTATCCGGATTGATGGTTGCTGTCCCCGCAGGAAGAGGTGTTTCATAACTATGTCCTGACCGGCGGCAAACTCCATGCTGATGATACCCCCGTCCCGTTGCTGCTGCAGGGTAATAAGAAGACGAAGACTGTGCGGTTGTGGACGTACGTTCGTGATGATCGCAACGCCGGCTCAGCAGTTGCGCCAGCGGTGTGGTTCGCTTAAAGCCCGGACAGAAAAGGCCTCCACCCGCAGACCCATCTTGCTGGCTTCAGCGGCGTGCTGTAGGCGGACGCGTACGCTGGGTTCAGCGAGCTGTACCTCAATGGAAAAATAATGGAAGCAGCCTGCTGGGCTCACGCCCGCCGCAAGATCCACGACGTACAGGTCCGCACTCCGTCAGTCCTGACGGAGGAAGCCCTGAAACGTATCGGCGAGCTGTATACCGTTGAGGCGGAAATAAGGGGAATGCAGACAGAACAGCGCCTTGCTGAACGTCAGCAAAAAGCTAAACCACAGCTGAAAGCCCTGGAAAGCTGTCTGCGTGAAAAGATGAAAACGCCCTCAAGGCACTCAGAGCTGGAGAAGGCGTTCGCGTACGCCCTGTACCAGTGGCCGGCACTGACGTACTATGCAGAGGGTGGCTGGGCTGAAGCATATAACAACATCTCTGAAAATGCCCTGCGGACGGTCAGTCTGGGTCGCAAGAACTTCCTGTTCTTCGGCTCCGACCACGGTGAGCACGGAGCGCTGTTGTACAGCCTGATCGGTACGTGCAAATTGAACGGCGTGGATCCAGAGAGGTACCTCCGTCATGTCCTCAACGTCATAGCTGACTGGCCAGTCAATCTGTCCACGAGCTGTTACCATGGCGAGTAAGCCTGCCAGCTGAATAACACATCTCCGTCAATGAGGTTCTCGCTGTAAGCTTACGGTTAAGCTGGCGGAGCTGAACGCGAAACTGGCAGTGGAAAGCGGAGGTAACGCTGAACGCGGAGCGGGAAAAGCAGGCCGCATAGTGAACCTCAGGTGTGACAACTTCGTTGACACTTACCGACTATCACTAACTTAAGTGATAACAATAGGCTGGAGATTCAGGGGGCCAGTTTACTTCCAGCCAGCGCCACATATCTATATCCACTTTTTACTCAGCACTACAAAGGAGACCCTATGACGAGTCCAATGTGCGCGTTGCTTTCAGACTCTAGGCTATATGACTTGTTCGGAGATGATCAAAATCTCACTGTAAGCCAAATCTGGCTATTGGAGATCGAGTGGGAAGATTCAAGTGAACTACGTTTTTGAATCGCCACGGATAATCTAGACACTTCCGAGTCGTTGATAATACTGGTTTTCATATTCTGTCGGTGACATCTGATTGCTCGAACCATGCCGACGCTTACTGTTATAAAACATTTCGATGTAACCAAAGATATCGCTGCGGGCTTCTTCCCGCGTTCCGTAGATCTTTTTCTTAATCCGTTCGCGTTTCAGCAACTGGAAAAAGCTTTCTGCAACCGCATTATCGTGACAGTTACCGCGACGGCTCATACTCCCCTCCAGGCCGTGTGATTTCAGAAACGACTGCCACTCATGGCTTGTGTACTGACTGCCCTGGTCCGAGTGAACCAGCACCTGTTTTTGGGGATTACGCCGCCATACAGCCATCAGCAGTGCGTTCAGGACAATGTCCTTTGTCATCCGGGATTGCATTGACCAGCCGATAATTTTGCGTGAGAACAGATCAACAACCACGGCAAGATACAGCCAGCCTTCGTGGGTCCTGAGTAGAGTAAGAGGCAGGGCGTAGTCGGACTATTTCCCTGCCTCTCCTCTCCGAACCGGACGTGCACCTTTCAGCGCATCCGGCTCTCCATTTAAATGCTGGCGAACGCCATTGCCACTTCTGTAAAGCGCGATGTATACGTGTTTCTGGTCTCCGTCCTCAGATAGGGATTACCTTCGGGTAGCCGCCAGCGGAACAGCTTCTTGCCTTGCCCCACCAACCGGTACAGCACTTCACCGCTGAGCTTACCGTGATTGGTTTTACCAAATAAAACCCACGTTTTGCTCTGACCCGGTTTCGGTGATTTACACCACCACCTCATCAGGGAAGCGATACCTGTACGGTATTTGCGGGCCAGCCAGTGAGCCAGCTTCCAGAACACGACACGGTCGATATAACTGAAGACTTTGGCCTTAAAATCAACGAACTGATAGAACATGGCCCAGCCTTTCAGTTTTCGGTTGAGTTGTTCAGCCATATCGACTTTGCTTTCACTGTAGTTGCCTGATAACAGTGCTGTCAGCGATGCGGCGAAGTTTCTGGCTTTCTCCTGCGGGATCGTTGAGACCACTCGCATCTCGCCATAACGACTGCGTTTGCGAATGATCCTGTGCCCCAGAAAGATAAAGCCGTCATTAACATGGGTGATTTTAGTCTTATCCATGTTCAGCCTGAGTTTCAGACTGCCTTCGAGCACACCCCGACACTCCTCCCTGATGGCTTCCGCCTGTGCTTTGGTGCCTTTGACGATGAGGACAAAATCATCGGCATAGCGGCAGTACGCCACCGCGGGTTTCCACTGCCAGTTTTCTCTGACCGCCGTACTTCGGCCCCGTTGGATACTGTTATTCCAGTACCACCGATCTTTTCTGGCTTTCCCGCTCAGGTAGCGCTCATGCAGGTATTGATCGAACTCATTCAGCATGATGTTCGATAATAGCGGCGATATAACACCGCCCTGTGGCACACCTTCACTGGCCGCCCGAAAGAGACCGACATCGATATGTCCCGCCTTGATGGTTTTCCACAGCAGAGTCATGAAACGTGCGTCACTGATCCTGCGGCGTACAGCCTTCATCAGCAGTCGATGATGTACGGTGTCGAAGTAACTGGACAGGTCGCCTTCAATCACCCAGCGTCCCCGGGTTTCACCGCAGTCTGTGAGCTGTAATTTCACCGTGCGGATCGCGTGGTGGACACTGCGCTCAGGCCGGAAGCCATATGAGAGCGTATGAAAATCACTCTCCCATATCGGCTCCATCGCCATCAGCATGGCCCGCTGAACAATACGATCCCGCAACGCGGGGATACCCAGTGGTCGCAGTTTGCCGTTGCTTTTAGGGATGTAAACCCGTCTGGCGGGCAAGGGCTGGTAGTGGCCTGAGAGTAATTCATCCCTGAGGATTTGCAGCTCAACAGCCAGTCTGGCCTGTAGCATTGTTTTGTTCACGCCATCAACGCCGGGGGTATGCGCCCCCTTTGATGAAAGCGTGATCCGCGCCGCTTCAGCCAGCCATTCTGGTTGTGTTATCAGACGCAGCAGCCGTTGAATCCGTAGGGACGGATCGGTGGCTGCCCATGTGGCAAGCTTGCGTTGCATTTCGCTGATTATCAAAGGTCTTCACCTCGTTAGGTCAGTTAATTCACGTCGCAAACACATTCAAACTGCTTCCCTTCGCCATGTAATGGGCTTTCCCCATCGCGGACTACTACGGAAGCTCCGCCAGCCAGCGCGTCATCGGAGCCATGCCCCCTTAACATCCGTCGCTGACCTTCCCCGGTTTACCTGCCTGGACTCAGACATACTGAGGAGGCTGCCCGTCGCACTCTTTATCCTTGCTTGCCGCAAGTTGGCAGAAGTCAGCAACGCAAGCGTGATAGACGCTGCTGCCCCGGTGTTTCGCATACATGTCAAAACACCTTCGACCGGCAGTGCTTACGTATCACTGCCAGTTCCTCCTGCACGGCCTGTCAGATCACGTAGGCCGTGGTGACGTTTTCAACCCACAGAGGCGGATTAACGGGTTC
>NZ_KV792629.1:0-1072 GCF_001808265.1 Klebsiella sp. HMSC16A12 | reverse complement strand
TGGACTGACCCCATAAAGTTGGATGGTTCATATTAAGCGGCTCTCAGAGCCTGGGTTCGGTACTCTACCGGACTCAGGCCTTTTAATTTCAGGCTTATCCGCTCGTTGTTGTAGTAATGGATATAGTCCTCTACGGCTTTTCTTAGCGCACTGACACTCCTGAACTCCCTCAGATAAAAACACTCCGATTTCAGGGTCCCGAAGAAGTTTTCCATCACTGCATTATCCAGGCAGTTTCCTTTACGCGACATACTCTGCGTCATCCCATGCGCCTTTAAACGTTCCTGATAGCTCCTCATCCTGTAATGCCAGCCCTGATCCGAGTGCAGCAGCGGAGCATCTCCCGGTCTGAGCTTCGGGAACGCACCGTCCAGCATCGTATTCACCATCTCCATCACCGGCCTTTCCGACAGGCTGTAGGCGATAACCTCCCGGTTAAACAGATCGAGAACTGACGATAGGTAAAGCTTTTTTCCCTGTACCGGGAACTCTGTCACATCTGTTACCCATTTTTCGTTGGCTTTTGACGCACCGAAGTTCCGGCTCAGGATATTGGGCGCGGCCTCGCCCGTTCTCCCTTTCCAGGCACGATATTTTTTCGCCCTTATCACAGACCGGAGTGACAGTTCTGCCATCAGCCGCTGCACTGTTTTATGGTTTATCCGCAGCCCCTGTTTTCTCAGTGCGAGCGTGATCCTGCGGTAGCCATAACGACCTTTGTGATAGTGGTATATCTTCCTGATGTTCTCTTTAAGACCCGCATACCTGTCCCCTTGCTTCAGTGCATTCATATTGTAATACCACGTGCTACGGGACATACCGGCCGCCCGCAGAAGGTCCCGCAGAGCGTGTTCATGCCTTAGTTCACTGATTATCAGGGCTTTTTGCCATTTTTTTCGCTCTGAACCAAGGCTTTCAACTTTTTTAGATAGGCATTCTCTGCCCGCAGATAACGCAGTTCGGCCCTGAGCTCTTCGGGGGAGAGTTTTTCCAGCTCTTTATCTGTCAGTGGTGGGATATTTTTTGGCTTTGTCATTTGTCCGGGCCGTCCGCATTGCATGTTTAAAAGACC
>NZ_KV792628.1:143581-143780 GCF_001808265.1 Klebsiella sp. HMSC16A12 | reverse complement strand
TTTGAGGCCGTCAGCACCGGCAGTTTCAGCAACAATGGTGAATAAATTAACGGCAGGTCGCACGAACCGTATGCCGGGCAAGGCGTGAGCCGCCGCCCGGCATAAAAGCAGCGCCGTGCCTGTGGTCATCGCCCGGCGGCGCTGCGCTTGCCGGGTCGGGGAGTGGGATTCCGCGGAGCGTTTCGCGAAAAAACACCCG
>NZ_KV792628.1:91937-143561 GCF_001808265.1 Klebsiella sp. HMSC16A12 | reverse complement strand
AAACAGGAAGGCCGGTTAGCATCGCTAACCGGCCTTCTTTATCCGCTTCTGCACCGCGCGTCAGTCGTGGCGCGGATACTCCGGCGTGTTGATCCAGGCGTGGTCATCTTCCCAGGTGAACAGCCATTTCCGGTCCGGCCCGGCCATCACGTTCAGATAGTAGCTGTCGTAACCGGCAATTGCTGCCACCGGATGGTAACCGCGCGGCACCATCACCACATCGTGGTTGTAGGGCGCCATACAGGCGTCCAGGCTGCGGTCGTCGGTGTAGACCCGCTGGAAGGCAAAGCCCTGCGGCGGATCGAAGCGGTGATAGTAGGTTTCTTCCAGCTGCGTCTCTTTGCCCGGCTGGGCGGTATCATGCTTATGCGACGGCCACGAGCTGGTGGCCCCCTCGTCGGTGTAGACTTCCACCACCAGCAGGCAGTCCGCCTCGGCGCTGTCCGGCAGAATATTATGCACCCGACGCTGGTTGCGCCCTTTCCCACGGTACTCTACGCCGACGTCTTCCGGCCGAATGAGGCGTGCCGGGAAGCGGCCTTTGCCCGGCGCGCTGCATACCGCCAGCTCCAGATCGGAATCGGCAGTCACCTCGACTTTATCCTGCGGCGGGACGTAGACCGACCACGGCGGGGTGCGTTCAAACGGCGACATCCGTTTACCGAGATTCGGGAAATCGGCATGTTGCGTTTTCACCGACGCCAGCCCGGCGACCAGCACCAGGCACAGCTCGCGATCGCCGCTCTCCAGCGTCACGGTCTGCCCTTTTTTCAACATCCAGACATCAAAGCCGATATAGCGCCAACCGGCGCTTTGCGGCGTAATATGCTGGATCTGTCCCTCTTTTCGCGATTTAGCCAGTAACGACATGGCGCTCTCCTTCGCCGATTAACCTAACGTCGGCATGCTGAATTCAGATACGGTCTGCTGCCCTGCCGGCCAGCGTACGGTGGCGGTCTTCATACGCGTGTAGAAGCGCACGCCGTCCGGCCCGTGGACGTTCAACGCGCCAAACACCGAGCGCTTCCAGCCGCCGAAGCTGTGGAACGCCATCGGCACCGGGACCGGCACGTTCACCCCGACCATCCCCGCCTGCACGTCGTGGACGAATTCACGCGCGGTGTGGCCGTTGCTGGTGAAAACGGCGCTGCCGTTGCCAAACTCGTGGCTGTTGACCAGCTCAAGGGCGCTGTCATAGTCCGCCGCGCGCACAATCCCCAGCACCGGGCCAAAGATCTCTTCGCGCCAGATGGTCATCTCCGGGGTGACGTGATCGAACAGGGTGCCGCCGACATAGTAGCCCGCGTCGTAACCCGGCACGCGCAGTTTGCGGCCATCGACCACCAGTTTTGCCCCTTCGCTTTCGCCTTTATCAATATAGCCGAGCACTTTTTTCTGATGGGTATCAGACACCACCGGTCCCATCTCGTTCTCTTCCTGGCCACGCATGCAGCCCGGGCCTACTTTCAGCGCTTCCACCAGCGGCTTCAGGCGGGCGATCAGTTTGTCGGCGGTTTCATCTCCCACCGCCACCACCACCGGCAGCGCCATGCAGCGCTCGCCTGCGGAGCCAAAAGCGCCGCCCATAATGGCGTTAACGGTAGCGTCGAGATCGGCATCCGGCATCACAATCGCGTGGTTTTTGGCGGCGCCGAAGGCCTGCACGCGCTTGCCGTGGGCGCTGGCGGTCTTATAGATATACTCCGCCACGCCGGAGGAGCCGACGAAGCTCACCGCCGCAATACGCGGGTCAGTGTACAGCTGCTCGGCATCTTCATTGCTGCAGTGCACGACGTTAAACACGCCGTCCGGCAGACCGGCCTCTTTCAGCAGCTCTGCCAGACGCACAGCGGCCGTCGGCGCCAGCGCGGGCGGCTTGAGGACGAAACTGTTGCCGCAGGCCAGCGCCAGCGGGAACATCCACATCGGCACCATCGCCGGGAAGTTGAACGGGGTGATCCCTGCCACCACGCCCAGGGGCTGCATCAACGAGTAGCTGTCGACGCCGGTGCCGACGTCAGAGGAGTATTCGCCTTTAATCAGGTGCGGGATCCCGCAGGCGAATTCGACCACTTCCATACCGCGGGTCAGCTCGCCCAGCGCATCCGACCACACCTTACCGTGCTCGCTGACGATGATCCCCGCCAGCTCTTCCACGTGCTGCTCCAGCAACATTTTGAAGTTGAACAGCACGCGGGCGCGGCGCAGCGGCGTGGTACGGGACCAGCTGTCAAACGCATCGCGAGCAACCTGAATCGCCTCGGAGACTTCCTGCGCGGTTGACACCGTGACTTCGCGCACCGCTTTGCCCGTCGCCGGGTCGTACACCGGCATCGTTTCGTTGCTGCTGCTAATAACGGTTTTCCCGCCAATAAAGTTTCCTGTGATCGTCATGTTCTCGCCTCATAGTGAAGGGGGCCAGCGCACACCGGCCCGTCGCTGATTCTGCTGTGCTATAACCGTAGTAAAATGAAATTTATATTTCAACATTGTTGTGAAATGAAATTTCATTTTGGTGATAACAGTCGCATTTTGCGCTAACCGGTCGCCTGTGCGCTTCCCGCATCGGCCTCGTTGCCCTCGACGCCAGGCTTCCCGCCGCTGTCGCGCCGGTAGTCGGTGCCGGTGATATTTTGCGAGACAGCTCAAACATTCATCATTTCCATTCTTGCTAATTTTGGAATAAACGTTTTGACTGTTAGCCAATTGAACGAACCTACCCCCTCTTCCGTCAGGAGTGTCCTATGGCCATCGCAATGCAACGTTTTTGTATTAACCGCAAAATCGCGCCAGCGCTCAGCATTGAAGCGTTTTTCCGTCTGGTGAACCGTCTGGGCCTGAATAAGGTCGAGCTGCGCAACGATTTACCCAGTGGAAAAGTGACCGACGATCTGAGCCATCAGCAGGTGCGCGAGCTGGCGGCGCGCTACCACATCGAGATCCTGACGATTAACGCGGTCTACCCCTTTAACCGTCGTAGCGAAGAGGTGCGGCAGTTGACCGAATCGCTGCTGAAAGAGGCCCAGGCCATCGGCGCCAAATCGCTGGTGCTCTGTCCGCTCAACGACGGCAGCGAGGTGCCGGCCAGCGAAACCCTGGGCGCCCTGCGCGACCTGGCGCCGCTGTTCGCCTTCTATGGCATCCACGGCCTGGTGGAGCCGCTGGGCTTCCCGCAAAGCTCGCTGCGTTCTGCGCACCAGGCGCAGACGCTGATCCACGACGCCCGCGTGCCGTTTAAGCTGCTGATCGATACCTTCCATCACCATCTTTACCCGCAGGCGGCGGACGAGTTCAGCCAGGTAGAGGTGGCGGATATCGGGCTGGTGCACCTTTCAGGAGTGGACGATAGCCGTCCGCGCGAGCAGCTCACCGATGCCGAGCGCATCATGCTAACCCCGAAGGATCGTCTCGGTACCTGCGAGCAGGTTAAAGCGCTGGAAGCCCGCGGCTATCAGGGGGTGTACGCTTTTGAGCCCTTCGCCCCCGAGCTGGCGCAATGGAGCGAAGCGGATATCGAGCGCGAAATTGAGCAGAGCATCGCGCTCATCCAGCGCCACTGCGCCTGAGACCCTCACGGTACAGCGTGCGCGGCGCGTGACGATTTTCCCAACGCCGGACGACGAGGTTGCCTATAATCGTCGCAGGATAAATGGAGGAATCGACCATGAGCTCACCCCTGTTGATTGCGCGCACGCTGGATAACGCGCTCTATTTACTGCCCGCGATGGCCAACCGCCATGGGCTTATCACCGGTGCGACCGGCACCGGTAAAACCGTCACCCTGCAGAAGCTGGCTGAGTCGTTCTCGGAGATTGGCGTGCCGGTATTTATGGCCGACGTCAAGGGCGACCTGACCGGCATTGCCGCCGCGGGGCAGAGCTCAGAGAAACTGCAGGCGCGGCTGGAGAAGATCGGCGTCAGCGACTGGGAGCCGCACGCCAACCCGGTGGTGCTCTGGGATATCTTTGGCGAGAAAGGCCACCCGGTGCGGGCGACGGTCTCCGATCTCGGCCCCCTGCTGCTGGCGCGCCTGCTCAATCTCAACGAGGTGCAGAGCGGCGTACTGAACATTATTTTCCGCATCGCGGACGACCGCGGCCTGCTGCTGCTCGACTTCAAAGACCTCCGCGCAATCACCCAGTTTATCGGCGATAACGCCAAGTCTTTCCAGAACCAGTACGGCAATATTAACAGCGCCTCGATCGGCGCCATCCAGCGCGGGCTGTTGACCCTGGAGCAACAGGGCGCCGAGCACTTCTTCGGCGAGCCGATGCTGGATATTGCCGACTGGATGCGCGTCGATGCCAGCGGTAAAGGGGTGATCAATATCCTTAGCGCCGAAAAGCTCTACCAGATGCCGAAGCTGTACGCCGCCAGCCTGCTGTGGATGCTCTCCGAGCTCTACGAGCGCCTGCCGGAAGCCGGCGACCTCGATAAACCGAAGCTGGTGTTCTTCTTCGATGAGGCGCATCTGCTGTTCAACGACGCGCCGCAGGTGCTGCTGGATAAAATTGAACAGGTGATCCGCCTTATCCGCTCCAAGGGCGTCGGCGTCTACTTTGTCTCGCAGAACCCGGCGGATATTCCCGACGCCGTGCTCGGCCAGCTGGGCAACCGCGTGCAGCATGCCCTGCGCGCCTTTACGCCGAAGGACCAGAAGGCGGTGAAAACCGCCGCCCAGACCATGCGCGCCAACCCGGCCTTCAGTACCGAGCAGGCGATCCAGGAGCTGGGCACCGGCGAGGCGCTGATCTCCTTCCTCGATGAGAAAGGCAGCCCGTCGGTGGTCGAGCGGGCGATGGTTATCGCCCCCTGCTCGCGAATGGGGCCGGTCAGCGATGACGAGCGCAATAGTCTGCTGAACCACTCGCCGCTGTACGGTAAGTATGAGGAGGAGGTGGACCGCGAGTCGGCTTTCGAAATGCTGCAGCAAGGGGTGCAGGTCGCCACCGGGCAGCAGTCGGCTCCGCCGGCGAAGGGCCAGCAGAACGGCGATGACGACGGGCTGCTTGGCGGCCTGAAAGATATCCTGTTCGGCAGCACCGGCCCGCGAGGCGGTAAACGCGACGGTATCGTGCAGACCGCAGCGAAAAGCGCGGTTCGCCAGGTCACCAATCAGATCGTCCGCGGCATGCTGGGCAGCCTGCTGGGCGGACGCAAGCGCTAAAAAAAAGCCCCCTCATCGCTGAGGGGGCTTACGTTTCAGGCTTACCCGCTAGGCCTTGCGCATCATCAGCCAGAGGCTTATCAGGAAGAAGCTGGCGCTCGGCAACAGCGCGCCGATGATCGGCGGTATGCCGTAGACCAGGGTCAGCGGGCCGAAAATCTGGTCGAGGACATAGAAGATAAAGCCGAAGCTAATCCCCGTCACCACCCGCACGCCCATCGGCACGCTACGCAGCGGGCCAAAGATAAACGACAGCGCCATCAGCATCATCACCGCCACCGAAAGCGGCTGGAAGATTTTGCTCCACATATTGAGCTGGTAGCGTCCCGGATCCTGGCCGCTGGACTTCAGGTATTTCACATAGTTGTGCAGCCCGCTGATCGACAGCGCATCCGGATCCAGGGCAACCACGCCCAGTTTGTCCGGCGTCAGGTTGGTTTTCCAGGTGCCGCTCACCATCTGCGACCCGGTCACCTGCTTTGGATCGGTCAGGTCGGATTCATCCACCTGCGACAGACGCCACACTTTATTTTCGCTATCGAATTTTGCCGAAGCGGCATAGCGCACCGACTGTAAACGACGCTCCGGGTTGAAGGCATAGATGCTGACGCCCCCCAGCTCATCGTTGCCTTTTACGCGTTCGATATAGACAAAGTTGTGGCCATCTTTCGCCCACAGCCCCTGCTGGGTTGAGAGCAGCGAGCCGCCGTACATCTGCTGGGCACGGTAGTTGCGCGCCATCTGTTCGCCCTGCGGCGCCACCCACTCGCCGATGGCCATGGTCAGCAGCACCAGCGGGATCGCGGTTTTCATTACCGCCAGCGCTACCTGCAGCCGGGTGAAACCGGATGCCTGCATCACCACCAGTTCGCTGCGCTGGGCCAGCATCCCCAGCCCCAGCAGCGCGCCAAGCAGCGCCGCCATTGGGAAGAAGATCTGGATGTCCTTCGGCACGCTGAGGATGGTGTAGAGACCAGCGCCCAGCGCATCGTAGCTGCCCTGCCCGGACTTTTTCAGCTGATCGACAAACTTGATAATGCCGGAGAGCGACACCAGCATGAACAGGGTCATCATGATGGTGTTGAAAATCGTCTTACCGATATAACGGTCAAGTACGCCAAACGCCTGCATCAGGCCGCTCCTTTATTAAAACGGGCGCGGAAGCGGCGCATCGGCACCGTGTCCCACAGGTTTAACAGCACCGCCAGCGCAAAATAGAGCAGGTTAATCGCCCACATCCAGATAGCCGGGTCCATTTTGCCTTTGCCGCCGTTCGATTTAATCGACGTTTGCAGCAGGAAGAACACCAGGTAAAGCAGCATCGCCGGCAGCATCGACAGCACGCGGCCCTGACGCGGGTTCACCACGCTGAGCGGCACCACCATCAGCGCCATAATGAAGACGGTCGCCACCAGCGTGAAGCGCCAGTGCAGTTCGGCGCGCGCGCGGTCGGTGTGGGTTTTCCACAAGGTGCGCATATCCATCTGTTCGGTGTCGTCCGGATCGGCGCTCACCGCCTGGTGGCCGATAATAGCCTGATAGTTATTGAAGTCGGTAATGCGGAAGTCGCGCAGCATCGCGGTGCCTTCAAAGCGGGTGCCTTTGTTGAGGGTCACCACCTGCGAGCCGTCTTTCTGCTGCGACAGCTCGCCGGAATCCGCCACCACCACCGAGGGGCGCGCATTGCCTTTCGGACGCAGCTGGGCAAGGAAGACGTCATGGAAGCGGTTGCCGTTGACGCTTTCGATAAACATCACCGCGTTACCATCGCTGGCCTGCTGGAACTGGCCCTGGGCCAGCGCCGCCATGCCGGGGTTGGCTTTAGCTTCGGCCAGCACTTCGTCCTGATGGCGCGACGACCACGGCCCCGCCCACATAACGTTGACCGCCGCCACCGCGCCGGTGAACAGCGCGAGGATCATCGCCGCCTTGATCAGCACGGCTTTGCTCAGGCCGCAGGCGTGCATCACCGTAATTTCACTTTCGGTGTACAGCTTGCCGAGGGTCATCAGCAGGCCAAGGAACAGACTTAACGGCAGGATAAGCTGCGCCATCTCCGGGATGCCGAGCCCCAACAGCGAGAGCACCAGATTGGTTGGGATATCGCCATCCACCGCGGCGCCGAGGATCCTGACTAATTTCTGACAAAAGAAAATCAGTAACAGGATGAATAGGATCGCCAACTGGCTTTTCAGCGTCTCACGAACCAGATATCTTATGATTATCACTATAAATACGCCCGTAAAAACCCGTTTTAGTGCAGGAAAATTGCTTGTTTCATGGCTTAAACGTCATTTATTCTCTTTGGTCGTCGAAAACGTCGCTAAGATTAAATGACTCATCGGTTCTGCATGTCAGGATCTTTTCTGACGAACCCAGGCCTTAATAACGTTAAGATTAACACGAAGTCACCGCAACAGCGGATATGAGTTACGAAAGCTTGCAATTATATACTCAATGGATTTCGAGTTGTAAGAAGGCAGCAGGGCTGTGGCCCCTGGCGCGCACAATGTGCCACGTCAGGGTAAGCAGGCGCAGCCGGCGCATCTGCAACTTGAAAGGCGACGAGTATAGCCGTAGCCACCACTGTTGTCTTTAAGATTCAGGAGCATAGTGCATGGAGTTCAGTGTAAAAAGCGGTAGCCCGGAGAAGCAGCGGAGCGCCTGTATCGTGGTCGGCGTCTTTGAACCACGTCGCCTCTCCCCCATCGCCGAACAACTCGATAAAATCAGCGACGGCTACATCAGCGCCCTGCTGCGTCGCGGCGAGCTGGAAGGCAAACCTGGCCAGACGTTATTGCTGCACCATGTGCCAAACATTCTGTCTGAGCGCATTCTGCTGATTGGCTGCGGCAAAGAGCGCGAGCTGGATGAGCGTCAGTATAAGCAGGTCATCCAGAAAACCATCAATACCCTGAATGATACCGGCTCAATGGAAGCCGTCTGCTTCCTGACCGAGCTGCACGTCAAAGGCCGTAACAACTACTGGAAAGTTCGCCAGGCGGTTGAAACCGCCAAAGAGACGCTGTACAGCTTCGACCAGTTGAAGACCAACAAAAGCGAGCCGCGTCGCCCGCTGCGTAAAATGGTCTTTAACGTGCCGACCCGTCGCGAGCTGACCAGCGGCGAACGCGCCATTCAGCATGGCTTGGCGATTGCCGCCGGCATCAAAGCGGCAAAAGATCTTGGCAATATGCCGCCGAACATCTGTAACGCCGCCTATCTGGCCTCTCAGGCGCGTCAGCTGGCCGATACCTACAGCAAAAACGTCATCACCCGGGTGATCGGCGAACAGCAGATGCGCGAGCTGGGGATGAACGCCTACCTCGCCGTCGGCAATGGGTCGCAGAACGAGTCGCTGATGTCGGTCATCGAATATAAAGGTAACCCGGCTGAGGACGCGCGCCCTATCGTGCTGGTCGGTAAAGGCCTGACCTTCGACTCTGGCGGTATCTCCATCAAGCCTGCCGAAGGCATGGACGAGATGAAGTACGACATGTGCGGCGCGGCGGCGGTGTACGGCGTGATGCGGATGGTTGCCGAACTGCAGCTGCCGCTGAACGTCATCGGCGTGCTGGCGGGCTGTGAAAACATGCCTGGCGGCCGCGCCTATCGTCCGGGTGACGTCCTGACCACTATGTCCGGCCAGACGGTGGAAGTGCTGAACACCGACGCCGAAGGCCGTCTGGTGCTGTGCGACGTCCTGACCTACGTTGAGCGCTTCGAGCCGGAAGCGGTTATCGACGTGGCGACGCTGACCGGGGCCTGCGTGATTGCCCTCGGCCATCACATCACCGGCCTGATGTCGAACCATAACCCGCTGGCCCATGAGCTGATCGGCGCCTCCGAACTGGCGGGCGACCGCGCATGGCGTTTGCCGCTGGCCGACGAGTTCCAGGATCAGCTGGAGTCCAATTTTGCCGATATGGCGAACATTGGCGGCCGTCCTGGCGGCGCGATCACCGCCGGCTGTTTCCTGTCGCGCTTCACCCGCAAGTACAACTGGGCGCACCTCGACATCGCCGGTACTGCCTGGCGTTCCGGTAAGGCCAAAGGCGCGACCGGTCGTCCGGTGGCACTGCTGTCGCAGTTCCTGCTCAATCGTGCGGGTTTTAACGGCGAAGAGTGATGTGACATGCCGGGTGGCGGCGATGCCTTACCCGGCCTACAAACGGCAGCACACTGTAGGCCGGGTAAGCGTAGCGCCGCCCGGCTTTGCATTTAAATCCACAACAAGAAGCCCCATATATGAAAAACGCAACGTTCTATCTTCTGGACAATGACGCCACCGTCGACGGCCTGAGCGCCGTCGAGCAGTTGGTGTGTGACATTGCCGCAGAACGTTGGCGCAACGGCAAGCGCGTCCTGATCGCCTGCGAAGATGAACAGCAGGCGATTCGCCTCGACGAGGCGCTGTGGTCGCGGCCGCCGGAAAGCTTTGTGCCGCATAATCTGGCGGGCGAAGGCCCGAGAGGCGGCGCGCCGGTAGAGATTGCCTGGCCGCAAAAGCGCAACAGCAGCCCGCGGGATATTCTTATCAGCCTGCGGCTAAACTTTGCAGATTTTGCCACCGCTTTCACAGAAGTGATAGACTTTGTCCCTTACGAAGACAATCTGAAACAACTGGCGCGCGAACGCTATAAGGCGTACCGCATGGCTGGTTTCAACCTGAACACGGCAACCTGGAAATAATGGAAAAGACATACAACCCACAAGATATCGAACAGCCGCTTTACGAGCACTGGGAAAAGCAGGGCTATTTCAAACCGAATGGTGATGAAAGCCAGGAGAGCTTCTGCATCATGATCCCGCCGCCGAACGTCACCGGCAGTTTGCATATGGGTCATGCCTTCCAGCAAACCATCATGGATACCATGATTCGCTACCAGCGCATGCAGGGCAAAAACACCCTGTGGCAGGCCGGTACCGACCACGCAGGTATCGCTACCCAGATGGTGGTTGAGCGTAAGATTGCCGCTGAAGAAGGGAAAACCCGCCACGACTACGGCCGCGATGCCTTTATCGACAAAATCTGGCAGTGGAAAGCGGAATCCGGCGGCACCATTACCCGTCAGATGCGCCGTCTCGGCAACTCCGTGGACTGGGAGCGCGAGCGCTTCACCATGGACGAGGGGCTTTCCAATGCCGTGAAAGAAGTCTTTGTTCGCCTGTACAAAGAAGACCTGATCTACCGCGGCAAACGCCTGGTTAACTGGGACCCGAAACTGCGCACCGCCATTTCCGACCTCGAAGTGGAAAACCGCGAATCGAAAGGTTCCATGTGGCACATCCGCTACCCGCTGGCCGATGGCGCGAAAACCGCTGACGGTAAAGATTACCTGGTGGTCGCCACCACCCGTCCGGAAACCCTGCTGGGCGATACCGGCGTGGCCGTTAACCCGGAAGATCCGCGCTACAAAGATCTGATTGGCAAATTCGTGGTGCTGCCGCTGGTTAACCGCCGCATCCCGATCGTGGGCGACGAGCACGCCGACATGGAAAAAGGCACCGGCTGCGTGAAGATCACCCCGGCGCACGACTTTAACGACTACGAAGTGGGTCGTCGTCACCAGCTGCCGATGATCAACATCCTCACCTTTGACGGCGACATCCGCGAAAGCGCGGAAGTCTACGACACCAAAGGCAATGAATCCGACGTCTACTCCAGCGAGATCCCGGCGGAGTTCCAGAAACTGGAACGCTTCGCGGCGCGTAAAGCCGTTGTTGCGGCAGTTGACGCCCTCGGCCTGCTGGAAGAGATCAAACCGCACGACCTGACCGTCCCTTACGGCGATCGCGGCGGCGTGGTGATCGAGCCGATGCTGACCGACAAGTGGTACGTGCGCGCGGACGTGTTGGCCAAGCCAGCAGTCGAAGCCGTTGAAAACGGCGACATTCAGTTCGTGCCGAAGCAGTACGAAAACATGTACTTCTCCTGGATGCGCGATATTCAGGACTGGTGTATCTCCCGTCAGCTGTGGTGGGGTCACCGCATCCCGGCATGGTATGACAACGACGGCAACGTCTACGTAGGCCGTAGCGAAGACGAAGTGCGTCAGGAAAACAACCTGAGCGCCGACGTTGCCCTGCGTCAGGATGAAGACGTTCTCGATACCTGGTTCTCCTCCGCGCTGTGGACCTTCTCCACCCTCGGCTGGCCGGAAAACACCGACGCCCTGCGTCAGTTCCACCCGACCAGCGTGATGGTGTCCGGCTTCGACATTATCTTCTTCTGGATCGCCCGCATGATCATGATGACCATGCACTTCATCAAAGATGAAAACGGTAAACCGCAGGTACCGTTTAAGACCGTCTACATGACCGGTCTGATCCGCGATGACGAAGGCCAGAAGATGTCCAAGTCCAAGGGTAACGTCATTGACCCGCTGGATATGGTTGACGGTATCACCCTGCCGGAACTGCTGGAAAAACGTACCGGCAACATGATGCAGCCGCAGCTGGCGGATAAAATCCGCAAGCGTACCGAGAAACAGTTCCCGAACGGCATCGAGCCGCACGGCACCGACGCCCTGCGCTTCACCCTGGCGGCGCTGGCCTCTACCGGCCGCGACATCAACTGGGATATGAAGCGTCTGGAAGGTTACCGTAACTTCTGTAATAAGCTGTGGAACGCCAGCCGCTTCGTGCTGATGAACACCGAAGATCAGGATTGCGGTTTCAACGGCGGCGAAATGGTGCTCTCCCTCGCCGACCGCTGGATCATCGCGGAATTCAACCACACCGTGAAAGCGTATCGCGAAGCGCTGGATAACTTCCGCTTCGATATCGCCGCCGGCATCCTGTATGAGTTCACCTGGAACCAGTTCTGCGACTGGTACCTGGAGCTGACCAAGCCGGTTATGAACGGTGGCAACGAAGCGGAGCTGCGCGGGACTCGCCATACTCTGGTCACCGTGCTGGAAGGTCTGCTGCGCCTGGCGCATCCGATCATTCCGTTCATTACCGAAACCATCTGGCAGCGCGTGAAAGCGATCTGCGGGATCACCGCCGACACCATCATGCTGCAACCGTTCCCGCAGTACGATGCTTCTCAGGTGGATGACGCGGCGCTGGCCGACACCGAATGGCTGAAGCAGGCGATCGTCGCCGTGCGTAACATCCGTGCGGAAATGAACATCGCTCCGGGCAAACCGCTGGAACTGCTGCTGCGCGGCTGCAGCAAAGAGGCCGAGCGTCGTGTGAACGACAACCGCAGCTTCCTGTTGAACCTGGCGCGTCTGGAAAGCATTACCGTGCTGCCTGCCGATGATAAAGGTCCGGTCTCGGTGACCAAGATTGTCGACGGCGCCGAGCTGCTGATCCCGATGGCGGGCCTCATCAATAAAGAAGATGAGCTGGCGCGTCTGGCGAAAGAAGTGGCCAAAATCGAAGGTGAAATTGGCCGCATCGAGAGCAAGCTGGCCAACGAAGGCTTTGTCGCCCGCGCGCCGGAAGCGGTGATCGCTAAAGAGCGCGAGAAGCTGGAAGGCTACGCGGAAGCGAAAGCGAAGCTGATTGAACAGCAGGCGGTGATCGCCGCGCTGTGATCCTCCCGCCCCTTGCCACCCGGCAAGGGGCGTTTTTTATGAAACATCCTCGCTTGCGCTTTCCCCTGTCGCGATGTTATTAACATCATCATTCGTCTTTTTTGGGTAATGAGTCATTGTATGAATACGAGCGTCCCCGCGGCGACGTTGCTGCGTCGCATTACGGCGGCAGACAATGCCGCCATCGCCAGGGTCATCCGCCAGGTCTCGGCTGAATATGGCCTGACCGCCGATAAAGGCTATACGGTCGCCGACCCGAATCTCGATGAGCTGTATGAGCTGTACAGCCAGCCGGGCTCCGCCTACTGGGTGGTGGAGCAAGAGGGGGAAGTGGTTGGCGGCGGCGGCGTCGCGCCGCTCGCCTGCAGCGAGCCGGATATCTGCGAGCTGCAGAAAATGTATTTTATGACCAGCGCCCGCGGCCAGGGGCTGGCGAAGAAGCTAGCGCTGCTGGCGCTGGACTACGCCCGCGAACAAGGGTTTAAGCGCTGCTATCTGGAAACCACCGCCTTCCTGACGGAGGCGATCGGCTTATATGAACATCTCGGCTTCGAGCACATTGACGGGCCGCTGGGCTGCACCGGCCACGTGGACTGCGAAGTACGGATGCTGAAAACGCTGTAGCGCCTCGATATCGCAGGCGTCCCGGGTAGCGCTACGCTTACCGGGGCTACAGTTCGGTAGCCCGGTTAAGCGTAGCGCGAGCCGGGTATGTCCCGAATGGCACCTTACCCGTGCTCGCGGTGCCGTTTTTTTGTCGGGTGGCGGCTAACCTTACCCGACCTACGGCCCGTACCATTGCGAGCTGAAGCTCTCAACGCTATCTCTTTCCCCATGGCTACTGAAACTGCCGGTGTTAGTGACTACCGGGCCCGAATATCGTGGGTTACGCCGCTACCGGCACACCGCTGTGAAAGCGGAACTCGGCCTCGGGACGGAGGATCAGCGCCGCTTCCGCCTCGCCGAGCTGGCGCACCCGCTCGCTGATATCTTCTCCGGCAATCTTCTGCGCCAGATCCAGATAGTCCTGATAGTGACGCACCTCGGAGCGCAGCAGCGACAGGTAGAACTTTTGCAGATCGTCGTCCAGCCACGGCGCCAGGGCGGCAAAGCGTTCGCAGGAGCGGGCCTCGATATAGGCGCCGCAGATCAGCTTATCGATCAGCATCACCGGCTCATGCGAGCGCACTTCGCGCCGCAGGCCGCGGGCATAGTTGCTGGCGGTGATTTTGACGTAGGGGATATCGCGCGCCAGCATCATCTCCCGCACCTGCCAGAAGTGATGCAGTTCCTCTTTAATCAACAAAATCATGCTGTCCAGCAGCTGGCGGCCCCACGGGTCGTCGGTCTGCGGCATGGCGCTTTTGTTGATCCGTTTATGCAGGGCGACAAAATCCGGCTCCGGCCCCCGGCGATAGGTGAAGTCTTCGTACGGCTTCAGGCAGGCCAACAGTTCGTCGGCGTCAGCTTTATCCGCGACGTAGCGACGCACCAGCAGCATGGCGTTCTGCGCCGCTTTCAGCTCGCACACCATATGGTCGGTCAGCAGCAGCGGCAGGTTTTCCGGCTTGCGGGCTTCGTCAATCCACGCCTGCGGCGTCGGGCAGTGCAGGAAGTTGATAATCGGGGAAAGAATCTGCGGGTAATCCATGAAAGTTCCTTGCTATACGGCGGCAGGCGCCGCCGTATCCATCTACGACATTTGCGACTTAGTGGCGAACACCATCGTCGTCTTCATCGACATACTCTTCGTCATCGTCGTCGCCGTCTTCACCGTTCGGGTCCTCATAATAGGTGCCCCAACCGTCATACTCGACGTCATATTTTTCTGCCAGCGTCATCAGCTGTTCCACCTGGGCATCGATCAGGTCTGCGTTCAGCGCGCATTCGCTCAGAATATCGCAGCAGATGACCATGTCACCCTCTTCCACTTCCAGCTCTTCGGGCTCGGTCACTTCGTAGCCCAGCTTGAACGCTTCAACCGCCACTTTCTCCAGGGTTTCGAAATCGTCTGCAGAGAGGTGATGCTCAATCGTGTACAGTGCGTCCGGATCGCTGCCATCTTCCAGCAGCTCTTCGATAATCAGACGCGTCTCTTCACGCTGTTCTTCCAGGTGTTCCGGGTTTGCCATGGCTCGTTCCTCATAATGTGCGGCAGTTATCCCTATTGTCACATACCGCCGTCATTGCCTCCACTTCTCAGTGAAAGATTTCGATCACAGACTTGCAAATGAATATTCATACATATAAATTGAATTTTAATTCAATTAGTGGCCTATGCCAGGTGAGGGAACCATGTCTGCGTTTTACCAGAAGCATTTTTTAAAGTTACTCGATTTTACGCCTGCAGAAATCACCGCCCTGCTCGAGCTGGCGGCAAAGCTGAAAGCCGATAAGAAAAACGGTATCGAAGTCCAGAAACTGGCAGGAAAAAACATCGCGCTCATCTTCGAAAAAGACTCAACCCGTACACGATGCTCTTTCGAAGTTGCCGCATACGATCAAGGCGCCCGCGTGACCTACCTGGGGCCCAGCGGCAGCCAGATTGGCCATAAAGAGTCGATCAAGGACACCGCCCGCGTGCTCGGACGGATGTACGACGGCATTCAGTACCGCGGCCACGGCCAGGAAGTGGTAGAGACCCTGGCGCAATACGCCGGCGTGCCGGTGTGGAACGGTCTCACCAACGAGTTCCACCCCACCCAGCTGCTGGCGGACCTGCTGACCATGAAAGAGCATCTGCCGGGCAAAGCCTTTAACCAGATGACGCTGGTCTACGCCGGCGACGCGCGCAACAACATGGGCAATTCGATGCTGGAAGCCGCCGCGTTGACCGGTCTGGATCTGCGCCTGGTGGCGCCATCGGCCTGCTGGCCGGAGGCCGCGCTGGTGGAGACCTGCACCGCGCTGGCCAAACAGCAGGGCGGTAACATCACCCTGACGGAAGATATCGCCGCGGGGGTGAAAGACGCCGATTTTATCTATACCGACGTCTGGGTCTCAATGGGCGAGGCGAAGGAAAAATGGGCCGAACGTATCGCCCTGCTGCGCGACTATCAGGTTAACAGCGCGATGCTGGCGCTGACCGGCAACCCGCAGGTCAAGTTCCTCCACTGCCTGCCGGCGTTCCACGACGACCAGACCACGCTGGGCAAACAGATGGCTGCCGATTACGGCCTGCACGGCGGCATGGAGGTGACTGACGAGGTGTTTGAGTCGGCGGCGAGCGTGGTCTTCGACCAGGCGGAAAACCGGATGCACACCATCAAAGCGGTGATGGTGGCGACGCTTTCACGCTGAAATCAGAAACTAAACGTGTAACGCTCGGCGACGATATACTGTTCTCCATAATGAATAGGCTGATGCTGGCTATCCAGAATTAGCGTTTTCATCAGGAATAACGGTTCGCCGGGCGGTTGCTTCAGCAGCGGTGCGCTGTCAGAATCCGCACGCACCATTTCTACTGTCGTTTCACCCGCATAGGTAGGCACGATCGCATATTTTTCACGCAATAGCTGATACAGCGACCCGCTAAGATCCTCCTGCTGTAAAAAACCTAATCGTTTCAGAGAGTAGTAATTATTCTCTAACATTAACGGCGCATCGCCAGCGATCCTAAGGCGTTGGATATAAAGCACGGAATCATCGCTCTCAAGCTCAAGAAGCTGACGCGCATTACGATAGTCCCGCAGAATCTCACGACGAGTCACTACGCTATGGGTTGGTAGATGGTTAGCATCGCATGCGGCAGTAAAGCTAAGTAAGTGAACAACTTTACGCTCAATTTTAGGCAGACAGACAAAAGTCCCCTTCCCCTGCTTTTTTACCAAATAGCCTTCGGCTACCAGCTCTTTCACTGCGTTGCGCACTGTAATACGGCTGATATTGTAGAGTTCGCTGAGCTCAATCTCGGTGGGGATTTTCTCTCCTTCAGCGAGTTTCCCGGAAGAAATATCGCTGAGGATTTTATCTTTAAGCTGCCTGTATAACGGTACGGAAGTATTCTGTTGCAGTCCAAAATTCGACATAAAAGAGGTACCAGCACGGCCATTAATGCGAAGCAGGATTATAATCGAAGCGCGCACATCAAACTACGACGGCGCGCATATCCTTCAGACCCAGGCCGAAATCGCAGCAAAAGCAGCGCTAACTATCCACAGCACCGGAAACAGCGGCGCAATGGCCTTTAACCACTGACCAAACCCAATGCGCGCAATAGACAACCCAGCCAGCAATACACCGCCGGTAGGAGAGACCAGGTTCGTCAGGCCATTGCCAAATTGATAAGCCATCACCATCGCCTCTTTATTGATACCAACCAAATCGCCTAACGGCGCCAGCACGGGCATAGTGAGCGCGGCCTCGCCCGAAGATGAGGGCACAAAAAAGGTGATGACGTTATGCCCTAATAGCATCAGAGTGGTAAACGCATACTGCGGCAACCCTTCCAGCATTTCAGACAAACCAAATAGCAACGTATCGATAATTCGTCCATTCTCCGCCACCACCAGAATACCGCGCGCAAGACCTATGACTACGGCGGCGTAGACAAACTCTTTGCACCCTTCGACAAAGCTGTCGGCCATCCCGCTAATGCCCATGCGCCCGACGATCCCGGAAAACAGCCCCAGAGCCAGGAACACAGAGCCGATCTCAACCATGTACCAGCCACGCGTGATTAACCCCCATGAGATGACGGCCAGCGCCAGCACAAAGGCGATGATAATTACCCGATCGGCGATGGAAAAATGGACCGACGTATCCTGTATCGACAAAAACTGCTCGCGGTTGCGACAATCATTTTCATATACCGGCGACTTTTGCGGAGTGCGTTTAACACGGTGCGCGTACCACATGGTGTAAGCAATCGCCAGTAGCGTGAAGACCAGCCATGCAATAGCACGTAGCCAAAGCTGCGGATTTCCCTGAATACCCGCTACGCCCTGGGCAATGAGTACAGAGAACGGATTGGTCATTGCGCCAACGTAGCCAATCTGGGTTCCCAGAAAAAGAATCAGGATCGCAGTCATTGAGTCATAACCCAGCGCGAACATCAGGGAGATAAAGATCGCATACAGGGGGATCACCTCCTCGCTCATACCAAAAGTCGCGCCTCCCAGGCTAAACAAGGTCATTGCGATAGGAATAACCAAAATTCCTTTACCTGCCAGGCGTTCAGCCAGCGCCACCAGACCCCGCTCAATTGCGCCAGTACGTAAAATAATGCCAAAAGCGCCACCAACAATGAGCACAAACGCCACTACGTCGGCGGCCTTGATAATCCCCTCCATCGGCGCGGCCAGTACGGCGGCAATACCCTGACGTAAATCGCCCTCGCTGCTGACTTTGTCCAGCAGATGATAAGACCCTGGGATCACTAATGTTTTAGTTTCACCGCCGGGTAAGGTCACTGAGTGATAATCAAAACTGCCGCTGGGAATACACCATGTCAGCAGCGCTACTAATATAATAATGAAGAAAATCAGAGCGTAGCAGTGTGGCATCGCCCACTTTATTTTTGCAATACGCATAATCCGCCTCGATAAGATGTTTATATTATGTTTGCCGTCTTTCGGCATTTTTAGAGTTACAGAAGGTCATGGGTAATACGGCCATCCACCAGGGTCAGTACAACGGTAGAAGTCCGTAACTCATCATTCGGGCAGCTCAACAAATTACGGTCAAAAACCGCGACATCCGCGCGTTTTCCCGGCTCAAGGCTACCGGTCATCTCTTCCATGCCGTGGTGTCGAGCACTATTCAGCGTCCATGCCGTTAAGAGCTGTTGTCGGGTCATTCCGCGTTCGCGGTACCAGCCATTCACGGGTGAACCATCAGGGAACTGACGACTGCAGGCGGCATACATCGAGTCAGGAACAGAAGGAATAAACAGGGGCAGATCGGTGCCAATAGTCACCGTCACGCCAGCCCCAAATAGTGCGGCATAATCGTAGAATTGCGCTTCGCGCTCTTCCCCATAGCGTTCGCGCATATAGGCTTCGGCTTCGCAGGGGTTAAGGAGCAGAATTTGTGCATAAACTTCGGCAAAAAGGCCGAGCTCAGCCATTCTGGGAATATCGTTTGGATGCGGACATTCCAGATCGCTCAGAGAATGTCTAACCACGCTCTGCGGGTGACGCTTACGGCATTCGGCAAAAATATCAATACAGCGGCGAATTGCAGCATCGCCCTCCGCATTCATACAGCAGTTGAATCCACGAGCATCAGCCAACAAAACCTGCTGGCGCAGGGCATTATAATCAACGGGTCGTTCATTGTTCGTGCCGGGACGATCGGCATAGGGGTAAATCATATCGCCGGTATGATCGGCAATAACGCCATCGACCATAAATTTAAAGCCATGAAACCGCAGCCATGGCGAATGAAAGCGGCGTCGGGCCTGTTCACCGAAATCAAGATCGACAGGCGCAGATACGGGCTGAGAAACAATGCTTACTCTCAGCAATAGCGCATCCTCTTTTTCCAGTTCATCCCAGGCATTCATCAACTGCGGCGCATCGTTGAAACAAACGTCTTTTATTGCCGTGATTCCCTGCCCGGCAAGTCGGGCCATAAATGCCCGCATTTCTTTTTTTAACTGTGCGGTATCAGACAGCATCTCATCCAATAATGCGATTCTCGCCTCCGCGCTGCACTCTTCAGCGGTAAAGCCATAAAGCTCCACGGCGGCACGGTTCATCCAGCAATAGCTTTTGTCATCGTTAATGGCGACAACCGGTCTCTGCGGGAAAGCGTCATCCAATAGTCTGGCATCAGGCACCGCTCCCCAACGGGCAGCAGACCAGCCCCAGCCATAGAGGCTTTTCCCCTCAGGGAGAAGCTTTTCTGCATCCTGTAATAGTTCAAGGGCATGATTACTATCGCGGGAGGCATGGAGATCGACGCCACGCTGCATGCTCATATAGCCGGTAAAAAACGTGTGATTATCGCAAAATCCGGGACAAATCAGGCGATCGCCAAGTTCGATAAAGCGAGTTCTTTCACCTCTCCAGGTTTGAATATCTTCCCCATTCGCTATCATCGCCGCGATAGCGCCGTTTTTAATGACTACATATCCGCTAAATAGCTCATTTCTGGCAGCAGTAAAAATAGCATCAGAACGTAAAATCAAATCAGCAGCATCACTATGCATAATTCTTTCCTCACGGAAAAAGCGCAGGAATCCCCCTTTCCGCCCGGCTAGCGGACGGAAATCAGTACGGAAAAATGAGAGATGGCGTTATAGGTTAGTAGTGAGTCCCGTAGCCAAATGCCCCTTCTTTCAGGCAAATTTGTGCCGAGAAAGCTGCTGCTTTTTGCAGGCTATTGGTAATCGCTTCGCGCTTGTTACCCGTAGGTTGGGCCAGAAAATGGCAAATGAAAGCGGTAATAAAAGCATCACCTGCACCCATTGTATCGACGGGAGTGACGTAATCGGGCGCCTGCTGATACCAATCCTGCCCGTCAAATAAAATCGCGCCTTCATCTCCACGCGTCGCGCAGACAATGCGACTTCCGCTGGCCTGCGCTTGTTGCACAATTTCACGTGTTTGCGCCAGGCTGTAGTCGGCGCATGAGAAGAAGGCGAAGTCGACGTAACGGCACAGCGGCAGCGCCTGCTCCAGTACAAAGTCATCTGAAAAATCGAAAGAGACAGGAATGTTGAGCTCGCGTAACTGAGGTAAGTGCGTCTCCATGTAGCTATAACAGCCGCTATGGATCAGATCAAACTCACGCAGGTATTGCTCATGCTGAAAAATAAAATCCATCGAAGTTGTCTTGCGAATACCCCCGGCGTTCGAACCAAGAAATATCCGTTCTCCCTCTTCGATTTTCAGCTGTGCGCAGCCGTTCTCTCCTGCCACCTGCAGACAGTGTGGCCACTTGACGCCAACTTTATCCAGCACCTGCATAACGTGTTCCGCAGCGGCATCATTACCAAAAATCCCCAAATAGGCCGCATTGTGCCCCAGCATGGCCGCATAAGCGGCAAAGTTCAGCGCATTTCCACCGGGATACATAGTCTGAGTATGAACATATTTATCGACGACGTTATCGCCAATTCCAATCACATTCATCATAATTCCCCTTAGTATTCCACCAGCCCCATATAGCGGCGGGTATCCAATGGATGCTGGCGAATGTCGGCAAGCGCAGAACGATATTCACACATGATGCTGTAAAACAGTACCGGGTTGAAAAACTCCACGACTGACGGAGGAAGAACCCCGATGCCCAGTTCTTTAGCATCAACGACTTCCACTTTTTCTGCATACTTGGTGAGGAAGGCCAAAGCTCGCTCATCCATCGCCCGCGTACGGCCTTCGTTCATCAATAAAATAAACGGCGTCTCTTTATTCGTAACTTCAAAAGGTCCGTGGAAGTACTCCCCGGAGTGAATAGGTGCGGCATGTAGCCATTGCATTTCCATTAGTGAGCAGATAGCAAAACCATAAGCATGGCCATAAGAAGCTCCGCTGGAGAGGATATAGAAGAGCTTTTCATCTTGATATTTTTGGGCAAAACGCTGGCAGCGATCCGCAACCTGCTGACGGCCATGAGCAATGACGCCATTAATTTGGGTCATTCCCTGTTGGAAATCAGCGTAATTATTGAAACCTTCCACCTGCTGCAACGTATCAACGCACAGGTTGAGGATAATCGCCATCGGGTTATCGACCACATTGGTATCGTTACCCCAGGCATAGAGAATGTTGTGACTGGCGTATTCGATCAACTGTGCCTGAGCGTTGTGAGTCAGCGTAATAGTATGCGCTTGATGCTGTTGAGCAAGCTTAGCCGCAGCGACGGATTCCGGCGTGTTGCCCCCGTGCGAACAGACGATAACCAGCGAATTCTCCCCTAACGTTTTCGGCGTCGCGTAGACAAACTCATTGGCGGTATACATGCCGACATGAAGCTTCGTCGCCTCGCTATCCAGGAAGTACTTAGCCGGATACATATCCACTAATGACCCGCCGCAGGCAACAAGGAACACTTGGCGGATTCCGCCTTTGTCTTCTATCTCTTTAGCAACGGCATTAATTATTTCTTTAGTATTCATACAGTAAGAACTCCAGATCTCATTATTGATTGTTCAAATTAGCGGAAACAACATTAATACGTTATATAACGTATTAATGAGATCGCCATCAAAATTTGCACAATGCGCTCGGTATGAGCGTTTGGCTGAAGCAGCAAATGAGAGGGAATAAGAAGTAAAAAAGCGGGAATAGCCAGGAAAAACAAAGAATAGCAATTGTCACAATATGACAATTGCTAGCTCTGGGTAAAAAAGCTCGTCAACTAAACCATCAGCATCTTCACCACCGCTTTGCGCACCTTCGCCGGGGCGCCAACGGCGCACAGCGGTTTATGCACTTCGCCGGGATAAAACACCACAAAGTCCCCTTCGTTAAGGATCACCGTTTTCTCCTGCTGGCCTTCGGCAAGAAAAGCGATGTCTTTCTCCGCCAGCCAGTCGGTCTGCGGCTCTCCTGGCGGCAAGGTGCTGAAGGTCATCCCCTCGCTGCCGCGGAGCACAATCTGGATATCGAGATAGCGAGCATGGTATTCCGCGCGGCGCGCGGCCTGCGGCTCGGTGGTGTCTTCGGAGATCAGATAAAACAGGTTGTCGCCGTCGATAGCGTGTTTACCCAGCGGCGTCGCCTCGCTGACCTGAGCGATAACCTGTTCGATAGCCTCGCGCAGCGCGGCAGGCAGCCATGGCTGCAGATGGTGGATATTGCCAATAATCATTGCTAACCTCAAATATAAAACAGCATTTCATTTCTTTGTTTTATACCCCCATCGCGGCTGCCATACCAGTACAGTTTCACGCTTCTTTGCGCTGGCGCACTTTTCGACAGGCAAACGATTACCTGTTTGTGAATGAATCGCTTGATCGTCATAACGGTCTGCGTATAATGCCAGTCGTTTTGCCGGGAGGAAGCATGGCCAATTGCGTACGACATTCTGTCTTAGCGCGTCTCAATGCAGACGCTGGCCTGCCGTTTTTCTTTCCGTTGCTCATTGGATTCCCGAAGCCCCTTATTTAAGGGGCTTTTTTTTTGCCCAGGCGTCAGGAGATAAGCATGGCTAACCCGCTATATCAAAAACATATCATTTCCATAAACGATCTCAGCCGCGAAGACCTCGAACTGGTGCTGGCGACGGCGGCAAAGCTGAAAGCCAATCCACAACCCGAGCTGCTGAAGCATAAGGTTATCGCCAGCTGTTTCTTTGAAGCCTCGACCCGCACCCGCCTCTCTTTTGAAACCTCGATGCACCGCCTGGGCGCCAGCGTGGTCGGCTTTTCCGACAGCGCCAACACCTCGCTGGGCAAAAAAGGGGAAACGCTGGCGGATACCATCTCCGTCATCAGCACCTACGTCGACGCCATCGTGATGCGTCATCCGCAGGAGGGTGCCGCGCGCCTGGCGACCGAATTCTCCGGCGGCGTGCCGGTACTGAACGCCGGCGACGGCGCTAACCAGCACCCGACCCAAACCCTGCTCGACCTGTTCACCATTCAGGAGACCCAGGGCCGCCTCGAAAACCTCAACGTGGCGATGGTCGGCGATCTGAAGTATGGCCGTACCGTCCACTCCCTGACCCAGGCGCTGGCCAAATTCAACGGCAACCGCTTCTACTTCATCGCCCCGGACGCGCTGGCCATGCCGCAGTACATCCTCGATATGCTCGATGAAAAAGGCATCGCCTGGAGCCTGCATAGCGCCATCGACGACGTGATGGCGGAAGTGGATATTCTGTACATGACCCGCGTGCAGAAAGAGCGTCTGGATCCGTCGGAATACGCCAACGTCAAAGCGCAGTTCGTCCTGCGCGCCGCCGACCTCGAAGGGGCGCGCGCCAATATGAAGGTGCTGCACCCGCTGCCGCGCATTGACGAAATCACCACCGATGTCGATAAAACACCGCACGCCTGGTACTTCCAGCAGGCCGGTAACGGCATCTTCGCCCGCCAGGCGTTACTGGCACTGGTACTGAATAGCGAGCTGGCACTGTAAGGGGGAATGAGAGATGACACACGACAATAAACTGCAGGTAGAAGCGATCAAACGCGGCACCGTGATTGACCATATCCCGGCGCAGGTCGGCTTTAAGCTGCTCACCCTGTTCAAACTGACCGAAACCGACCAGCGCATCACCATCGGCCTGAACCTGCCCTCCGGCGAGATGGGCCGCAAGGATTTGATTAAAATCGAGAACACCTTCCTGACCGACGAGCAGGTTAACCAGCTGTCGCTGTACGCCCCGCAGGCGACGGTAAACCGCATTGATGATTACGAAGTGGTGGGCAAATCCCGCCCGAGCTTGCCGGATCGTATCGATAGCGTGCTGGTCTGCCCGAACAGCAACTGTATCAGCCACGCCGAACCGGTTTCTTCCAGTTTTGCAGTGAAAAAACGCGCTGATGACATCGCACTCAAATGCAAATACTGCGAAAAAGAGTTTTCTCATTATGTGGTGCTGGCCAACTAAATGCGGTTGGTATTGGTGGTAGGCCTCCCTATAATGGCTACCACCCTACGCTTCGTCCTTCAGGCGGCGTCTGCGCCGGCGATACAGCGCTTACCGCCTGGCGGCAACCTGAATGATTTTGCGTAACATTACTCAGTTCATCTGGAGATAACATGAGCAAAACTATTGCGACGGAAAATGCACCAGCGGCGATTGGCCCCTACGTTCAGGGCGTTGACCTCGGCAGCATGATCATCACCTCTGGCCAGATCCCGGTCGACCCGAAAACCGGCAGCGTCCCGGAAGACGTGTCCGCGCAGGCGCGCCAGTCGCTGAACAACGTGAAAGCGATCGTTGAAGCCGCTGGCCTCACCGTCGGCGATATCGTCAAGACCACCGTATTCGTCAAAGATCTCAACGATTTCGCTACCGTTAACGCCACTTACGAAGCGTTCTTCACCGAGCATAACGCCACCTTCCCGGCGCGCTCCTGCGTTGAAGTCGCACGTCTGCCGAAAGACGTGAAGATCGAGATCGAAGCCATCGCCGTGCGTCGCTGATCGCTAACCTCGGCATGAAAAAAGGCAGCCAGTGGCTGCCTTTTTTACGTGGGTCATCCGAAAACGCGTCCCTCACTGCCAGCCGTAGCGGCGGCTGTAGAAGCCCTTCACGGCCTGGGTCAGCACCATATAGCCCGCCAGGATCGCCACCAGCCACGGGAAGTAGCTCAGCGGCAGGGCCTGCAGCTGCAGGTAGCTAGCCAGCGGCGAGAACGGCAGCGCGATACCCACCGCCATCACCACCAGGGTCATGGCGAACAGCGGCCAGGCGGCCCGGCTCTGAACGAACGGAATGCGCCGGGTGCGGATCATGTGCACAATCAGCGTTTGCGACAGCAGCCCTTCGATAAACCAGCCGGACTGGAACAGGGTCTGCATCTCCACGGTATTGGCGTGGAACACCCACCACATCAGGCCGAAGGTGAGGATATCGAAAATCGAGCTGATCGGCCCAAAGAAGACCATAAAGCGCCCGAGATCGGCCGGGTTCCAGCGCTGCGGCTTGCGGATCTGCTCA
Source organism: Klebsiella sp. HMSC16A12 (assembly GCF_001808265.1). Taxonomy (NCBI): domain Bacteria; kingdom Pseudomonadati; phylum Pseudomonadota; class Gammaproteobacteria; order Enterobacterales; family Enterobacteriaceae; genus Klebsiella; species Klebsiella sp. HMSC16A12. The sequence continues at coordinate 118,286 of NZ_KV792628.1, read as the reverse complement.
TCATCGACGTTATCAAACGGGATCGCCACCTGGGACACATCGTACAGCAGGTTCTGAATCAACAGGTGCAGCGGCAGCATCGGCAGAAACGGCAGGAAGGCGCTGGCCACCAGCACGCTGAAGACGTTGCCGAAGTTGGAGCTGGCGGTCATTTTGATGTACTTGAGCATGTTGGCGAAGGTGCGGCGGCCTTCGATTACCCCCTCCTCCAGCACCATCAGGCTTTTTTCCAGCAGAATGATATCCGCCGCCTCGCGGGCGATATCCACCGCGCCGTCGACCGAGATGCCGATATCCGCCGCGCGCAGCGCCGGGGCGTCGTTGATGCCGTCGCCCATAAAGCCCACCACGTGACCTTCGCGTTTCAGCAGCGTCACGATACGCTCTTTATGCAGCGGCGCCAGGCGGGCGAACAGCGTGGTGCGTTTGGCCAGCGCCGCCAGTTCGTCGTCGCTCATGGCTTCGATCTGGCTGCCAATCACCACTTCGCCAGCATCCAGTCCCACTTCATGGCACACCTTCGCCGCCACCAGCTCGCTGTCGCCGGTGAGGATCTTCACCGTGATGCCGCTGGCCTTCAGCGCCTTCAGCGCCGGGGCGGTGGTCTCTTTCGGCGGATCGAGGAAGGCGATGTAACCTTCAAGGATCAGGTCCGACTCATCGGCGCGCTGGTAGTCGCCTTGGCGGGCCGGCAGGTATTTGGTCGCCACCGCCACCACCCGCAGCCCCTGCCGGTTGAGGGTATCGGTCACCCGGCGAATACGGCGCAGCATGGTGTCGTCCAGCGGTACGATATCGCCGTTGTAGCGCACCTGGGTCGAGACGTTGAGGATCTCCTGCAGCGCCCCTTTGCAGATCAGCTGATGCGCGGCGTCATCCTCCTTCACCACCACCGACATGCGGCGGCGTTCGAAGTCGAAGGGTATCTCATCTACCTTCTGCCAGCGTTCCGCCAGCCCGCGGGCGGCATCCAGCTCAACGCCCTCCAGCACCGCGGTGTCGAGCAGGTTTTTCAGGCCGGTCTGGTAGTGGCTGTTGAGCCAGGCGGCATGCAGTACCCGCTCGCAGACCTTGCCGGAGACGTCGGTATGGTTCTCCAGCACAATCTTATCCTGGGTCAGGGTGCCGGTTTTATCAGTGCAGAGGATGTCCATCGCGCCGAAATTCTGAATGGCGTCGAGGTGCTTTACGATGACCTTTTGCTTCGACAGCTTCACCGCCCCGCGCGCCAGCGTCGAAGTGACGATCATCGGCAGCATCTCCGGCGTCAAGCCGACCGCCACCGACAGCGCGAATAGCGCCGCCTCCCACCAGTCGCCTTTGGTGTAGCCATTGATCAGCAGCACCACCGGGGCCATCACCAGCATAAAGCGGATCAGCAGCATGCTGACCCGGCTGATGCCCTTCTGAAAGGCGTTCGGCTCGCTCTCCTGTTCACTGACGCGGCCGGCCAGCTGGCCAAACCAGGTGCGGCCGCCGGTGGCGAAGACGATGGCCTGCGCCGAGCCGCTCACCACGTTGGTGCCCATAAAGCACAGGGTGTCGCACTCCAGCGGGTTTTGCTGCAGCGGATCGCGGCTGCGGGCCACTTTCTCCACCGGCAGCGATTCGCCGGTCAGCGAGGCCTGGGCGACGAATAAATCCCGCGCCTGCAGGATACGCAGGTCCGCCGGGATCATATCCCCCGCCGACAGCCGGATAATGTCGCCCGGCACCAGCTGGTCGATAGGCAGCTCCAGCCAGCGGCTCTCCCCCTGCTCGTTCACCACCCGCAGCACGGTGGCGGTGTTGCTCACCATCGCCTTCAGCGCATCCGCCGCTTTGGTCGAGCGCGCCTCCTGGATGAAATTGAGCAATGTCGAGATCCCCACCATCAGGGCGATAACCCCGGCGGCGAACAGATCCTCGGTGGAATAGGAGACGATGCCGAGCACGGTCAGCAGCAGGTTGAACGGGTTGCGATAGCAGGTCCACAGATGCACCCACCACGGGGAGGGCTTCTGCGCCGGGATCTGGTTGTCACCATGTTTGAGAATTTTCGCCGCCACTTCGCCTTCATTGAGCCCTTCAGGGTGGCTGTCAAAGGCGCGCCAGATCTCCTGGTCGTCCATCGCCGCCACGTTCAGGCAATGCTGACCAAGCGATTCAGGAATGGGGCCACTCGCCAGATGGCGGGCGTCCGGCAGCGGATCGCGCTGGACTAAACGACGTGGCAGATGGCGGCTAAGCTGCGCGAACAGCTGCCGGGTATAATTTTTCAGCATAAACAGTCCCTCCGCGCTCGCCAAAGCGAACGCAGCGTTGCCGACGGGCGTAGCAAAACCTACCTGTCAGGCATGTTATTTTTATGGCAGGGACATCAAGGACGTCACTGCTTTACGCTTTCCGGTAAAGCAGTGTTAAACAGGCTTACCGGAAAGAAAGGTTGCTCCATCGAGGATGAGGAGTGGGATCGGGGTCCATAACTATCTCCGGTAAGTGAATATAAACGGCGCGAATTATAGCGCCCTCGCTGAGGATTGTGTGGCAATAATGGCGATGATAAACCCGCGCAACTAAACCGAACGTAAACCAGACTTTGCTCATTGCGGTTTGGTTGAGTAGCATTAGGCTCACTTCTACCATCCCTGACGAGAATTCCGCATGCAGAACCGGCTGACCATCAAAGATATCGCGCGCTTAAGCGGCGTAGGGAAATCGACGGTATCCCGCGTCCTTAACAACGAGAGCGGGGTCAGCGAACGGACCCGCGAGCGCGTCGAAGCGGTGATGCAGCAGCACGGTTTCTCGCCCTCCCGTTCCGCCCGCGCCATGCGCGGCCAGAGCGATAAAGTGGTGGCGATTATCGTCACCCGTCTCGATTCGCTGTCGGAAAACCTTGCCGTGCAGACCATGCTGCCCGCCTTTTATGAGCAGGGTTACGATCCGATTATGATGGAGAGCCAGTTCTCCCCGGCGTTGGTGGAGGAGCATCTCGGCATGCTCGCCCGGCGCAATATTGACGGCGTGGTGCTGTTCGGTTTTACCGGCATCGACGAAGCGATGCTCGCCCCCTGGCGCGACACCCTGGTGCTGATGGCCCGCGACGCTCCCGGCTTCGCCTCGGTGTGCTATGACGACGAGGGGGCCATCACGCTGCTGATGCAGCGGCTCTACGATCGCGGACACCGCCACATCAGTTTTCTTGGCGTACCGCACAGCGACGTCACCACCGGCGAACGCCGCCATCTGGCCTACCTCGCCTTCTGTAAAAAGCATCGTCTGACGCCCACCGCCGCCCTGCCGGGGCTGGGCATGAAGCAGGGATATGACACCGTCGCCAGCGTGCTGACGGCCGAAACCAGCGCCCTGGTCTGCGCGACGGATACCCTCGCTCTCGGCGCCAGCAAGTACCTCCAGCAGCAGGGTCGCGATGCGCTGCAGCTCGCCAGCGTCGGCAGCACGCCGCTGATGAAGTTTCTCCACCCGGAAATCTTGACCGTCGATCCGGGCTATGCCGAGTCCGGACGCCGGGCCGCCCGGCAGTTGATCGAGCAGATCGCCGGCAGCGTCGATCCCCGCCAGATCGTGATTCCCGCCGCCCTCAATTAATCTCGCTCGGGCGATTTATGTGATCGTCGCCGGGTTTCGGGAACGTTCCCATTTTGCAAATTAAGCGGAACGGTTAGGATGCCCTCAAGGTAAAAACGGCATCTCTCCCCTCTGTTTTTGAGGCTTCATCATGAGCAAAGTAAACCAGCAGGACATCGATAAACTGATCGAACTGGTGGGCGGGCGCGGTAACATCGCCACCGTCAGCCACTGTATTACCCGTTTGCGCTTTGTGCTGAACGACCCGGCCATCGCCAGACCAAAAGAAATTGAGCAGCTGCGCATGGTGAAGGGATGCTTCACTAACGCCGGCCAGTTCCAGGTGGTCATCGGCACCGAGGTGGGCGATTACTACAAGGCCCTGCTGGCGACCACCGGCCAGACCTCCGCCGACAAAGAGCAGGTCAAGCAGGCCGCGCGGCAAAATATGAAGTGGCATGAACAGTTAATCTCGCACTTCGCCGAGATCTTCTTTCCCCTGCTGCCGGCCCTGATCAGCGGCGGTCTGATCCTCGGTTTCCGCAACGTTATCGGCGACCTGCCCATGAGCAATGGCCAGACGCTGGCCCAGATGCACCCGTCGCTGAAAACCATCTATGACTTCCTGTGGCTGATTGGCGAGGCGATCTTCTTCTATCTGCCGGTGGGGATCTGCTGGTCAGCGGTGAAGAAGATGGGCGGCACGCCGATCCTCGGGATCGTCCTTGGCGTCACCCTCGTCTCCCCGCAGCTGATGAACGCCTATCTCCTCGGCCAGCAGGTGCCGGAGGTGTGGAACTTCGGCCTGTTTACCATTGCCAAAGTCGGCTACCAGGCGCAGGTGATCCCGGCCCTGCTGGCTGGCCTGGCCTTAGGCTTTATCGAGACGCGCCTCAAGCGCATTGTGCCTGACTACCTCTACCTGGTGATTGTCCCGGTCTGCTCGCTGATCCTCGCGGTGTTCCTCGCGCACGCCATTATCGGTCCGTTCGGCCGCCTGATCGGCGACGGCGTGGCCTTCGCGGTACGCCATCTGTTAACCGGCAGCTTCGCGCCGATCGGCGCCGCGCTGTTCGGCTTCCTCTACGCGCCGCTGGTGATTACCGGTGTCCACCAGACCACCCTCGCTATCGATATGCAGATGATCCAGAGCATGGGCGGCACCCCGGTGTGGCCGCTGATTGCGCTGTCGAATATTGCCCAGGCGTCGGCGGTGGTCGGCATCATCATCGCCAGCCGCAAGCAGAATGAACGTGAAATCTCGGTACCGGCGGCGATCTCCGCCTATCTCGGGGTCACCGAGCCAGCGATGTACGGTATCAACCTGAAATACCGCTTCCCGATGCTGTGCGCAATGATTGGCTCTGGCCTCGCCGGCCTGCTGTGCGGCCTGAACGGCGTGCTGGCGAACGGCATCGGCGTCGGCGGCCTGCCGGGGATCCTCTCCATCCAGCCTACCTACTGGCAGGTGTACGCCATGGCGATGGCTATCGCGGTGGTGGTGCCGATTATCCTCACCAGCGTGGTGTATCAGCGCAAGTACCGTCAGGGCACCTTGCAGATTGTCTAACTTCTTCTTTCGGGGCGCCTTTGGCGCCCCTCGTTGCAGCAGGAAAGTACTATGAATCATCTCCCCCACTGGTGGCAAAACGGCGTTATTTATCAAATCTATCCGAAGAGTTTTCAGGATACCACCGGCAGCGGTACCGGCGACCTGCGCGGCGTCACCTCCCGCCTCGACTATCTGCAAAAGCTTGGGGTCGACGCCATCTGGCTGACGCCGTTCTACGTCTCACCGCAGGTGGATAACGGCTACGATGTGGCGAACTACACCGCCATCGATCCCTCCTACGGCACGATGGCCGACTTTGACGCCCTGGTGACGGAGGCAAAGGCCCGCGGCATCCGCATCGTGCTGGATATGGTGCTGAACCACACGTCGACCGAACATGAATGGTTCCGTCAGTCGCTGAATAAGGAGAGTCCCTACCGCCAGTTCTATATCTGGCGCGATGGCGAACCGGACGCCCTGCCGAACAACTGGCGCTCTAAATTTGGCGGTAACGCCTGGCAGTGGCACGCCGACAGCGGGCAGTATTATCTGCACCTGTTCGCCATTGAGCAGGCGGATCTCAACTGGGAGAATCCGGCGGTGCGCGCCGAGCTGAAAAAGGTCTGCGAATTCTGGGCTGACCGCGGCGTCGACGGTCTGCGCCTCGACGTGGTCAACCTGATCTCAAAAGACCAGACCTTTCCCTGCGATCTGGACGGGGATGGCCGCCGCTTCTATACCGACGGCCCGCGGGTGCATGAGTTCCTGCAGGAGATGAGCCGCGATGTCTTCACCCCGCGTAACCTGATGACCGTCGGCGAGATGTCCTCCACCTCGCTGGAGCACTGCCAGCAGTACGCCGCGCTGGACGGCCGCGAGCTGTCGATGACCTTTAACTTCCACCATTTAAAGGTCGATTATCCCGGCGGAGAGAAATGGACCCTCGCCCGCCCGGACTATGTGGCGCTGAAGGCGCTGTTCCGCCACTGGCAGCAGGGAATGCACAATCGGGCGTGGAACGCGCTGTTCTGGTGTAACCACGATCAGCCGCGCATCGTGTCGCGCTTTGGCGACGAAGGCGAGTACCGGGTGACGGCGGCGAAGATGCTGGCGATGGTGCTGCACGGCATGCAGGGCACGCCCTATATCTACCAGGGCGAAGAGATCGGCATGACCAATCCGCACTTCAGCAGCATCAGCGATTACCGTGACGTCGAAAGCCACAATATGTTTATCGAACGTGCGGCGCAGGGGCAAAGCCCGGACGAACTGCTGGCGATCCTCGCCAGCAAGTCGCGCGACAACAGCCGCACGCCGATGCCGTGGCACGCCGGCGAGAACGGTGGCTTCAGCGACGGTGAGCCGTGGATCGGCCTTGGCGATAATTACCAGGAGATCAACGTCGAGGCGGCGCTGGCGGACCCCGATTCGGTGTTTTATACCTATCAGCAGCTGATTACGCTGCGTAAAACCCTGCCGCTACTGACCTGGGGTGATTACGAGGATCTGCTGCCGGAGCATCCGTCGCTGTGGTGCTATCGTCGTCAGTGGCAGGGGCAAACGCTGGTAGTCGCCGCTAACCTGAGCCGCGAGCTGCAGGCCTGGCAGCCCGCTGAGGCCCCGGGCGAGTGGAAGATGATCATCAGCAACTATGCCGAGACCACCCCGCGCCCGACCGGGCTGACGCTGCGGCCGTTCGAAGCGATATGGTGGCTGCAGGGATAACGCTTTTCCCCGGTGGCGCAACGCTCACCGGGGCTACGATTCGTCAGGCTGGAGGTTATGCGCGGTCGGCATCAGCAATCGCAGCGCTCGCTTGGGGTTGCGCCGAGGCGTGCTCTTCTTTTGCCTTTAGCCGATCCCAGGCGCGGAAGAACGGATAGTAGACCACCAGCGAAATCGCTAAATTCACCACCTGCAGCACCGTGCCGGAGATATGCCCTCCGGTCGCCAGATAGCCGCTGATGAAGATCGGCGTGGTGAACGGCAGTGCGATTCCGGCGGGCGGCGCCACCAGCCCGGTCGCCATCGCGGTATAGGACACGATCACCAGCAGCACCGGCGTTAAAATAAACGGCAGGAAGAAGTACGGGTTCATCACCAGCGGGATGCCGAACACCATCGGCTCGCTGATGTTAAACAACGCTCCCGGCGCGGCAATTTTCCCCAGCTGTTTCATCTGCTGACTACGGCTGCGCAGCAACATAAATATCACCAGCCCCAGCAGCGCGCCGGTGCCGCCGGGCGCAATCCACAGGTCGTAAAATTGCTGGGTAATGATATGCGGGATCGGCTGGCCGTTCTGAAAGGCCGTCAGGTTCTCGGACATATTCGACAGCCACACCGGCTGGATAAACACCAGTACGATCGCGTCGCCGTGCAGGCCCAGGGTCCACAAAATACCAATCAAAATGACTGAAATAATCATGCCCGGCAGCGTACCGCCGACGTGGTGCATCGGAATACCAATCAGGGTGGCGATCATACTGTTGATATCGCCGAACGGCGAGGCCTCAACCGCCAGGCGCAGCGCCAGCACCACCGCCAGAACACAGAAGCCGGGGATCAGAGCGAGGAAAGATTTCGCCACTGCCGGCGGCACGCCGTCCGGCATGCGGATAACGAGATTGCGGCTGGCGACCAAACGATAAATCTCCGTCGACAGCAGCGAAATGACAATGGCGACAAACAGCCCCTGGCTGCCGACCATGCTCACCGGGATCACCCCTTTAATCACCTCCGCCGCGCCGTGTACCGGCGTAAACAGCGTGTTCTGCGGGATCGTCATCATGAAGGCCACCAGCGACATCGCTCCAGCGCTCAGCGGATCGAGAGTGCGATACTTCTCCGCCAGCCGGTAGGCGATGCCGAAGCTGGAAATCAGCGCCATGATGTCGTAGGTCGCTTTCACCGGGTACAACATTTTATCGCGCCAGACCTCGCCAAACAGGCTGCTCATCATATCGGCATAGCCGGGGATCGGCAGGTAGGCGAAAATCAGGAAGAATGAGCCAATCAACATAAACGGCATATTGAGAATGATGCCGTCGCGCACCGACAGGACGTGCTTTTGCCCGGCGATTCTCAGCGCCGCCGGCATGACGTAACGTTCAATCCAGCTTGTATTCGACATGGTGTGCTCCCGAGGGGAAATAGCGGTCAGTTAAATTGCGTCAGCCATTGACGGTTGATGGTTAATACTTCATCCAGCAGCGCCTGGGCATCGGTGACGTTACCGACCAGCGGGTTGGTCACCAGCGCCAGCAGTGCGCTTTCGCGACAGCCGTGTACCGCGGCTTCAATCGTCAACCGCTCGAAGGCTTTCACCTGCTGGGTCAGGCCGTTCATCGCCGGCGGCAGCGGGCCGAACGCCAGCGGCCGCGCCCCTTGCGCATCAATAATGCTGTTGGTTTCCACCACCGCATCATCATCCAGGCCATGAATCGCGCCGTTGTTGCGGGTATTCACCACCATCTCCGCGCCCAGGTTGTTGTAGATCGCGTTGATAAGCTCGACGGCCACCTCCGAGTAGTAGGCGCCGCCGCGAAAGCTCAGTTGCTCCGGTTTTTCTTCCAGCTGCGGGTCGGCGTACAGCGCAAACAGCTCCTGCTCGACTTTCATCACCTGTTCGGCGCGGGTGCCCTTGGTTTTCGCCGCGGCGATCTCTTCCGCCAGCATCGCCGGCGTCAGCCAAAAATAGCGATGATAGGGGCACGGAATCGCCTTCAGCGCGCGCAGGAATTCCGCCGGCCACGGCAGCTCTTTAATGTTGTTCATCGACAGCGCCTTACCGTCGCACAGCATGTCGATCACCTTGCCGGTGACATCCTCACGCCCCTGTAGCACCTTATGCACCCAGACCATATGGTTGAGCCCGGCAAAGCGCAATTTCACTTCGGACTCCTGGGCGCCCAGCATCCCGACGATCATGTGCTGCATGTTGATCGGCACATTGCACAGGCCGATGATCTTCGCCGTGCTGTAGCGGCTGACCGCCTCGGTGACGATCCCCGCCGGATTAGTAAAGTTGAGAATGAACGCTTCCGGCGCCAGCTGTTCCACTTTGCGCGCCACCTCAAGGATCACCGGGATCGTCCGCAGCGCCTTGGCAAAACCGCCGACGCCGGTGGTCTCCTGGCCCAGCAGGTGGTACTTGAGACCCAGCCGCTCATCGGCGGCGCGCGCCGCCAGCTGTCCGACACGCAGTTGGGTCAGCACAAAGCTGGCGCCGCGGATGGCCTCATCGAGCGTAAAGTGGACGCTGACCGCCACCTGCTCCAGCCCTTTATGTTTCAGCATCCGCCGGGTCAGCGCGGCGATGATCTCCACCTTTTCCCGGCCGGATTCGACATCTACCAGCGCCAGCTCTGTGACCGGAAGCTGCTCGTAACGAACGATAATCCCTTCAATAAGCTCCGGCGTGTAGCTGCTGCCGCCGCCGATAACGGCAATTTTCAGTGCTTGCATAGTGTCCTCTTTTCGGATTTTCGGCATACAGAGCGCCGCGCGCGATCGCCAGAACCGCACGTGATGATGATGAAAAACGGGATGAGAAAATTAGTGTTCGAGCAGGGCTAGCGCTTTATCCAACACCGCAGCGCCGCGCATCATGCCGTAGTCAGCCATATCGATCACCGCCACCGCCTTGCCCTGCGGCGCGGCCAGCGCGGCCAGCCGTCCGGCTTCATATTTAACCTGCGGCCCGAGCAGGATGACGTCGGCGTTTGGCAATTCGCGTTCAAATTCCGCCACCGCCACCGCATAGATTTCCAGCGCCAGCGCACGCTGCTGGGCTTCTGCTTTCATTTTGTTCACCAGCATGCTGGTCGACATGCCTGCGGCACAACAGAGTACGATTCGTGGCATTGCGCTTCCCCTTTACGTGTTATCGCTTCAGCCCTCAGGGCCTGGACGACTATATTGTTAATATTGTGTGATAGTGAAGGCTATATGAAAATAATTTTCATCGATGTGATCGAGGCTCAATTTTTACGCATTTTTATCGCCAGGGTGTCACCCTTTACTGCTCTGACCATAGGAAATATGCGGCGTGGGTGCTATAAAGAGAGACAGTCGATAATTGAAAAATATTTTCAAATGCGGGTTTTGCCAAAGGGAACATGAGGATGGATATCGTAGGTCAGCTGCAGGAAGGAATGCGCCGCTTTAGTGCCCAGGAGTCGCGCGTCGCCACCTTTATTCTACAAAATCTAAGCTTTACCGCCAGCGCCTCTATTGACGAGCTGGCAGCCAGCGCGGGGGTCAGCCCTGCCACCATTACCCGCTTCGCCCGCTCAGTGGGCTGCGATGATATTCGTGATCTGCGTAAACAGCTGGCGCAGGCCAGCGAACGGCGCGCCAGCTGGCTTACGCCGGACAGCGCCGCCCTGCCCGTCGCCTGGCGCGACAAACTTAGCAGCCTTGGCGTTACCCTAACTCGTCAGCTCGGCCATACCGCGGAAGCGGCGGTGGAAAAGTGTAAATCGCGCCTGCTGAGCGCCCGTGCGGTACACTGCTTCGCCCTTGGCGCCCAGGACGTGACGCTGGCCGCGCTGCTCCAGCATCAGCTACTGCCCTCCGGAATCGCGATTAATCTCTGTCAGGATGCGGCGCTGATGCGGCTGACCGCCAGCACCCTCAATGACGATCATCTGCTGCTGGTGCTGGCCACTGCCGAGGCCAACCCTGTGTTGCAAAGCGCCACTTTGCAGGCGCGTACGCAGGGAGTGACCATTATTGCTCTGACGCCGGAACAGCACGCCCTTGGCGATATGGCCAGCGCCATCCTGCCGCTGCCCGCTGACCCGCAGCAGGCTCGCTATGCCCTGCTACTGCTGGTCGATCTGCTTAACGATACGTTGATTGCCTGAATATTTGCCCGTTTCATGCCTGAACGGGCTCGATTTTTGCTTATATTTTAAGCGCCTAAATTTACATTTATCGCCAGCGCCCATCATCCGTACTCTCACCTTTTTACCTTGTTCTGGGTCAATAAAATCGCAAACATCTTTGATGCAAATCACTACATATAGAACTTAAAATGCGCCTCGGCCCAACATGTTGTATTAATCGTCTATTATGTCACCATATCTTGTCGATGTCTGGCGGTGATGAGATGTGGATAAAACGGGCCGGATCCGAAGGTAAACAGCACGAGCCGTAGCGTGCAGCGCCTTCGGGATAACCTCCGCCTCTGTGGATAACCTGTTCTATATATGGAGTGATCATGACACCGCATGTGATGAAACGTGATGGCTGTAAAGTGCCGTTCAACTCAGAGCGCATTCAGGAAGCAATTCTGCGTGCAGCTAAAGCAGCGGGAGTCGATGACGCAGACTATTGCGCCACCGTCGCAGAAGTCGTTAGCCAACAAATGCAGGGCCGCGCCCAGGTCGACATCAACGAGATCCAGACCGCGGTGGAAAACCAGCTGATGTCCGGCCCCTATAAGCAGCTGGCGCGCGCCTACATTGAGTATCGCCATGACCGCGATAGCCAGCGTGAGAAGCGCGGCCGTCTCAATCAGGAGATCCGCGGCCTCGTCGAGCAGACCAACTCCGCGCTGCTCAACGAAAACGCCAACAAGGACAGTAAAGTCATCCCGACCCAGCGCGACCTGCTGGCCGGGATCGTCGCCAAGCACTACGCCCGGCAGCACCTGCTGCCCCACGATGTGGTGATGGCCCACGAGCGCGGCATGATCCACTATCATGACCTCGATTACTCGCCCTTCTTCCCGATGTTCAACTGCATGCTGATCGACCTGAAAGGCATGCTGACCCAGGGCTTTAAGATGGGCAACGCGGAGATCGAGCCGCCGAAGTCTATCTCTACCGCCACCGCGGTGACAGCGCAGATCATCGCCCAGGTCGCCAGCCATATTTACGGCGGCACCACCATCAACCGCATCGACGAAGTACTGGCGCCGTTCGTCAGTGAAAGCTTCAAAAAGCATCGCAAAATCGCCGAAGAGTGGCAGATCCCGGATGCCGAAGGCTATGCCCGCGCCCGTACCGAAAAAGAGTGCTACGACGCCTTCCAGTCGCTGGAGTATGAGGTTAACACACTGCATACCGCCAACGGCCAGACGCCGTTCGTCACCTTCGGGTTCGGCCTTGGCACCAGCTGGGAATCGCGGCTGATCCAGCAGTCGATTCTGCGCAACCGCATTGCCGGCCTCGGTAAAAATCGCAAAACCGCGGTATTCCCGAAACTGGTGTTCGCGATCCGCGACGGCCTGAACCATAAGTTCGGCGACCCGAACTACGACATCAAACAGCTGGCGCTGGAGTGCGCCAGCAAGCGCATGTACCCGGATATCCTCAACTACGATCAGGTGGTGAAAGTCACCGGGTCGTTTAAAACGCCGATGGGCTGTCGCAGCTTCCTCGGGGTATGGGAAAACGAGAACGGCGAGCAGGTGCATGATGGACGCAATAACCTCGGCGTGATCAGTCTCAACCTGCCGCGCATCGCCCTGGAAGCGAAAGGCGATGAAGCCGCCTTCTGGACGCTGCTGGACGAGCGCCTGCAGCTGGCGCGCAAAGCGCTGATGACCCGTATCGCCCGCCTGGAAGGAGTGAAGGCTCGCGTGGCGCCGATCCTGTATATGGAAGGCGCCTGCGGCGTGCGGCTGAAAGCCGACGACGACGTCTCCGAGATCTTCAAAAACGGCCGCGCGTCCATTTCTCTGGGCTATATCGGTATCCATGAAACCATCAATGCGCTGTACGGCAACCAGCATATGTACGACAGCGAGGCGCTGCGTGAGAAAGGCGTGGCCATCGTCCAGCGCCTGCGCGACGCCGTCGATTTGTGGAAGGAAGAAACCGGCTACGGCTTTAGCCTGTACAGCACGCCGAGCGAAAACCTGTGCGATCGCTTCTGCCGTCTCGACACCGCCGAGTTTGGCGTGGTGGAAGGGGTAACCGACAAAGGTTACTACACCAACAGCTTCCACCTCGACGTGGAGAAGAAGGTCAACCCGTACGACAAGATCGATTTCGAAGCGCCGTACCCGCCGCTGGCCAACGGGGGGTTCATTTGCTACGGCGAGTATCCGAATATCCAGCATAACCTCAAGGCGCTGGAAGACGTGTGGGATTACAGCTATCAGCACGTGCCGTACTACGGGACCAATACGCCGATCGATGAGTGCTACGAGTGCGGTTTTACCGGCGAGTTCGAGTGCACCAGCAAGGGCTTTACCTGCCCGAAATGCGGTAACCACGACGCCGCCCGCGTTTCCGTTACCCGCCGGGTGTGCGGTTATCTCGGCAGCCCGGACGCGCGGCCGTTCAACGCCGGCAAGCAGGAAGAAGTGAAGCGCCGCGTGAAGCACCTGGGCAATGGGCAGATTGGTTAATTCCAGCTGGTTTAGCCCCTCCCCCTCTCCCCAACGGGGAGAAGGGACCGGCCCCGTAGCCGTTTGGCCACTAAGGAGCCGTTCCCGGATCGCGGCGCATAGCGCCTTATCCGGGCTACAACCGCGTATGCGGCTTTTCGTAGCCTGGGCGAGCGCAGCGACGCCAGGAGCCGTTCCCTTTACAAATGCACAGCACCTCCGTTTTCGCAAAGCAATTAACGTCAGAGCAAGGCGGCAAACGAAGGAATCCCCAGGAGCGTACATTCAGTACGTGACTGGGGTGAGTGAGCGCAGCCAAAGCGGCTATGGCGTTAATTGAGAAGCGAAAATGAATTATCACCAGTACTACCCCGTCGACATCGTCAACGGCCCCGGCACCCGCTGCACCCTGTTTGTCTCCGGCTGCGTCCACGAGTGCCCCGGCTGCTACAACAAAAGCACCTGGCGGGTGAACTCCGGTATGCCGTTTACCGCTGAGATGGCCGACCGTATCATCGCCGACCTCAACGACACCCGCATCAAACGCCAGGGGCTTTCGCTCTCCGGCGGCGATCCGCTGCATCCGCAGAACATCGCGGATATTTTAAAGCTGGTTCAGCGCGTACGCGCCGAATGCCCCGGCAAAGATATCTGGGTCTGGACGGGCTATAAGATTGACGAACTGAACGCCGAGCAGATGGAAGTCGTGAACCTGATTAACGTGCTGGTTGACGGTAAGTTTGTGCAGGATTTGAAAGATCCGGCGCTTATCTGGCGCGGCAGCAGCAACCAGGTCGTACATCATTTGCGATAGCGTTTAGAGCCGTTTATTCGCCTGATGATAAACGGCCGCTTTCTCTCTTTTGCCAATGGCAATAACGTAAACCACCACCACACTATCTCGTACTTGATACACCAACCGATAACCTGACGCCTTAAGCTTGATTTTGTAGCAATCCGGTAAATCGCTCAGCCTGGTCGACTCAATTCGCGGATTCTGCACAATCTGCTGGAGCTTATTTTTGAACTGTTTTTTGACCGTCTCGCCAGGCTTCTGCCATTCGCGCCAGGCTCGTGGATCAAACTCCAGTTCATAGGTCATCCAGACTCACCTTAACCCCCGGCCGTGGGTTTTCCAGCCGTTCGCGAACGGTGCGTAATAACGCCGCTTCGCCATCACTGATGGTCATACTTTTCACCGGCATGCGGCCATTTTCCGCAATGTATTGAAACAGCAGGCGTACCGCCTCCGTTGGTGTCATATCGAGTTTCTCCAGCACGGCATAAGCCTCTTTTTTGAGTTTATCGTCCAGTCGAACATTGAGCGTGGCCATTATGCCTCCGGAAAGGGGAATTTTGTAATGCAGTATAGCATTACATTTGAATTACACTCGAATCTGGAAAACGCCTCTCAAAACCGGCTGACGCACTCCATCGCCACCGTTTTAAACTCATCGAAGCTGCGGGTCGCGGCGAGGCGACTCATGGCGCGCTCGCGCAGGAAAGTCACGAAAATATCGTAGATCGCCATCGCCTCTTCATACTCGCGCTTGCTGATAGCGAGCAGGAAAATGAGATGAGCGGTTTCGTCGCCCCAGGCGATGCCCTGCGGGGCGATCACGGTATAAACCACCGTCTTTTTCGCCAGCAGCCCCAGGGAGTGCGGCAGCGCAATGCCATCCCCCAGCATGGTGCTGACGATCGCTTCACGTTCCACCACCGAAGCATGAAACTCCGCATCGACAAAGCCTTCCTCCAGCAACTGCTGGCACAGCTCGGCGAACAGCGTTTGCTGATCCATCGGCTTATCGACCACCCGGAAGTGGGTGGCATCGAAGTACTTATTCAGCATCCACGGACGGGTACGGTCCACCAGCACCAGCTTGCCGATTTGATCCAGCTGATAGTCGGTGGGGAACGGCGCGATGGTCACCACAGGCTTGTCTTTTTCGCCGATCCGCACCGTTGAGATAACGAAATCCGCCTCGATCGCGTCCCGCTGTTCGTACTCGCGCTGGGAGATGGTAGCGGCGATCTCCAGCTGCGGATATTTGCGCTGCAGGATCGCCTCGATCATCCGTACCATCGCATTGCTGGTATCGCACACCAGCAGCACCTGCGGCTGACGCTGGTAGCCGATGTTGTAGTGGCGCTCCAGCCCAACGCCGATATGCAGCACCAGAAAGCCGATTTCGTTTTCGCTGATGGTGTACGGAGTATATTTCCCCCAGCTGGAGACCGCGGCCAGGGTCATGTCCCAGGCCATCGGGTAGTGCTGTTTGATGTTATCCAGCAGCGGATTGGGGATCATGATCTGGTAGCGCACCCGGGTGATCATGGTTTTAATGTGGGTCAGCAGATCGGCATGCAGCTGGGCGTCGTCCAGCAGGTTGTAGTTATACTGGCTGTTAATGTAGCGCAGGATGTAATTGACCAGCGCTTCATCATCGTCGGCGCTGATAGTTTCCGGATCGACATCCTGCACCTGACGGGCCGCGATATGCACGCATAGCCACTCTTCTTCGGCGGGCGATAAAGGTTTCCCGGCCAGCCGCTGCAGCTCGCCCGTCAGCTCGCGCGCGGCGTCGCGGACGTTCTGCGCCACATCTTCAGCGCTGAAATCGGCCAGCGGGTAGCCTTCGCTGACGCGGCGCACCACCACCGCGCCATACAGGCAGACAAAGCGCTCGCCGGCGTCGGTGAGGCGAATATGATGCCGCGTGAGCGTCTCCTGCAGCACCGGCTCCAGCAGCGCTGGCACCTCCGCCGCAAAGGCCTCGGCGCCGATCGGCGGCGCGATATCGCCTTGCTGGGTCAGCTCCCACAGCAGGTCGGTCAGGCAGGCGCGAATTGACACCTCGCTGCCGAACAGCTTCATGCCGTGGCGCGGGCGGGTTTCAAGAGTCAGCTGATAGCGCTGGAAGCGCTCGCGCACCTCAACCATGTCATTTTGCAACGTGGCGCGGCTGACGAACCACTCATCCGCCAGATCTTCCAGCTTGATAGAGAACGCCGACGTCAGGAAACGCACCAGCAGAAACGTGATGCGATCCTGGGCGGTACGCGGCACGTGCTGCGCCTTCGGCGCGGTCTCCTCCAGCGCCTGGAAACTCGTCGGATTATCTATCTTCAGCTGATAACCGCTACCGCGGTTAAGGATAAACTGCGCGCCATATTGCGCCAGCAGCGTATTCAGGGCGGTAATATCAGCGCGCACGGTACGGGTGGAAACCGACAGGCGTTGCGCCAGCTCATCCTGCGGCAGCGTTTCATTTCGCAGCAGGGTGAAGAGTTGCGCTAAGCGTTGGTTGGGAAATCGCATGTCAGTTCCTTGTAATTACGGCTCAGGGTTGGGCGGATATCACCATCTGCGATGGGCTACCGACCGGCGTATAGTCGGAGGCAAAGGTTAATTTGCCATCCTTCGGCGCCACGCTGAAGCGGGTAATATTATCGCTACGCTGGTTCATGACGTACAGCCACTGCCCCTGATTATCCAGCGTCAGGGTGCGGGGATAATCGCCACGCGTCCAGATATCTTCCTGGTGACTCAGGCTGCCGTCGGCCAGCACCGTGAAGTGGGCAATGCTGTTATGCAGGCGGTTGGCGACATATAGCTGTTTGCCATCGTTGCTCAACACAAGTCCGGCGGCAAAGCTGGTGCCTTTATAACCTTCCGGCAGCGCGGAGACAGTTTTGCCTTCACGCAGCAGGCCGCTTTGCTTATCCAGATGATAGAAGGTCAGCGTCGACGCTTCCTCGTTAATCAGCCACAGGCCGTCGCCCTGTGGCGTAAAGACGAAGTGGCGCGGGCCGGCTCCCGGCGACGAGGCGGCGATAAACGGCGGATCGTTCGGCGTTAGCTTGCCGCTGGCGCTATCCAGCCGATACTGATAGATCCGATCCAGCCCCAGATCGGTAGAGTAAACGTATTTCCCGCTGGGATCGGCGGCGATCATATGGGCATGCGGGCCGTTGTGATCGCTGATGGCGAAGCTGCCCTCGACGGCCGCCGCCGGGCGTTCGGCGCCTGCCGGGCCTTCATCCTGATGCCTGTCCACCGCCTCAGCCAGGCTACCATCTTCTTGCACCGGTAGCACGGCGATACTGCCGCTGACATAGTTAGCCACCAGCAGATGCTTACCGTCCGGCGTCAGGGAGAGATACACCGGCCCGGCGCCGCCGGAGGCGACCTGGCTGAGCGCGGTCAGCTCGCCGTTCTTTTCAATGCGCCACGCCTGCACCACGCCTTTTTCGACCTCACTGGCGGCATACAGCGTTTTGCCATCGCGCGACACGGTTAATTGCGCGACGTTCGGCAACGAGCTCACCAGCGTCTTATCGCGCAGGGCGCCGGTTTTGGCATCGACGGTAAAGCGATACAGACCTTCGCCATTGGGGTTATAGGTGCCTACCCAGGCATAGTGGGTTTGCGCGGCGCCCGCGGCGGCGGCAAACAGGGACAGTGAAGCGACAAGCAGATGACGAGCGACAGGCATAGCAACTCCTTGATGGTTCAGTGGGATAAGCTGCTCCTCACCCTTTGAGGGTGAGGGACAAGGGCACTACTTAACTAACTGTTTGGTCATCTCCAGCAGCTGGCGAACATCGGCCGGGCGGGTGTTGCCGCTGGCTTTATCGATAATCGAGCTGTAAATATGCGGGATGATTTTGCTTACCCCGGCATCGAGGGCGATTTTCAGGATCTCGCTGTAGTTTTCCAGATCGATACCGCCGGTCGGCTCGAGCCAGAAATCGTGCGCGGCGCAGGCTTTGGCGACGGCTTCAAACTCGGCGCGGTGCTTCAGGCCGCCCATCGGGAAGTATTTGATGGAGCTGCCGCCCATGTCTTTCAGCAGCGCGATGGCGGTTTCCAGCGGCACAATGCCATCCGCCGCGCCGCTGCTCAGCGGGCCGGTGGAGATCTTAACCATTCCCGGCGTACCGGTGGGAGAGACCAGGCCGTTGACCACCGTCTCGTTCTGCCCGAGCAGCGCGCGGCTGGTAGCCACGCCGGTGAAGACCTGGTTGACGTGCTGCGGCTGCACCTGGCGAGAAATCTCGCTCACCATCGCCGACTGGTTTGGATCGCCTGCCCCCAGCCCGACGGAGAGCGCGTTATCAATCAGCTTCGCGTAGTCGCGCATATCGGCCACCGCGCTGGCGACGTCCGGATAGTTTTTGGAGAGCACGCCGACCAGGACGTGACCTTCCGCCGCGTCGTAAATTTCACGGGCGTTGTCTTTGCTGCCCGCCAGGACGTTCAGGCACACGCGGTCACGGTAAAAGTTTGGGGTCAGTTTCATGCTTGTTTCTCCTTATTCAGAACTTCTGCGATGCGGCGAGCGACCACCTCCAGCTGCTGGGCGTTTACGCTGCGGACATCGGCTTCGATAATGCCTTCATTCGCTTTATAGCCGCGGAAGTAGATGGCGTATTCACCCTGCTTCAGCGCGTTAACCAGATCGCCGGTCTTCACGCCGGTCGTGACTTCATCAAATTTAATTTCGGCGCGGGCGATATCGCGACCCGCGCTGTCCCACACCACGCGGGCGGTCACGCCGTTAAGCGCGTTGAGCTGTTCGATAAACGGCGTCATCTTCACCACCATCTGCTCGCCGCTCTCTTTGCTCGCCGTCAGGTAGTGTTCAATGGCGCAGGTCAGGCCGAGAATGCCCTCTTTACCCACTTTCATCGCCCGGCCAATCCCCATCGACTGGCGCTTAACCCACTCGACGTACTGCGTTTTGCCGATCACCAGCCCGCTGGTCGGCCCTTCAATCGCTTTCGCGCCGCTGTAGATAACCAGGTCGGCGCCCATGCGGTAGTAGCACTGCAGATCTTCTTCCGCCGCCGCATCGACGATCAGCGGCAAGTTATGCTGGCGCGCCACTTCCGCGGCCTGCGCCACGTTGAGCATGCTTTTCTGCACGCAGTGGTGGGATTTGATATACAGAATTGCCGCGGTGCGCGGAGTGATCGCCGCCGCCAGCTGTTGAGCAGAACATTCGTTGGCGTAGCCCGCTTCCACCAGCTTACCGCCGCCCAACGCCACCATGGTGCCAACCGGCGCGCCGAAGTTGACGTTGTGGCCCTTCGGCAACACGATTTCGTTATTCTCAATCGGCGTAACGTGCAGGTTCTCCAGCAGCCAGTCGCTGTCTTTCACCAGCACCGCCGCTACCGACTGGGCAATCCCCGCCGACGCGCAGGAGACAACGGTCGCCCCTTCCACATCCAACAGTTTGGCGATGTACTCGCCGGTTTTATTCACCAGGTCTTTCATTTCAAAGTACTGGTTCATACCGGCCATCGCGGCTTCCACCACTTCCGGGCGCGGCGTGGAAACGCCCAGCGCCGTCATGCGGCCAGAAGTATTAATCACCTGTTTTAAATGGTATTTCTCAAAAATCGAAGGCATGTTCCGCGCTCCCTTGTTCGGTCAGATAGCCTTTGCCCGCGCGGATCGCGGCCAGCGGCACCAGAATGTTGTCAGCCTGCAGGCTCTCTTTTTCGGCATCCACCAGCAGCGTGGGCCGGCGCTCCAGGCGAAATAGCGTTAAATCGGCGTCGAAGCCCACTTCCAGCCGCCCTTTACGCGACAGGCGCAGCCCTTCGGCGGCGCTGACGGTCACGCAGTCAATCACCTGCGGCAGCGTCATGCCGATGGCGAGGAATTTCGACATCACCAGCGCCAGCGAGCGCACCGGGCCGTCGATCCGGTTGCGGCAGTAAATATCAGAGCTAATGGTGTGCGGCAGAATGCCCAGCGCAATCGCCCGCCGCGCCACCTCAAAGCTGAAGCTGGCGGTGCCATGGCCGACATCGAGACGCACGCCGCGCTGCAGAGCGCGAGTAATAGAGCTGCGCAGCTCGCCGGCAGGATTCAGAATGCGGTTCGGCTTGCCGTTATAGCAGTGGGTAATGATGTCGCCCCTGCTCAGCAGATCGGCGATTTCATCGAGGTTCGGCGGGTTATTGCCGATGTGCACCATCAGCGGCAGATCGTCGTTTTCCTGCTGAATGGCCTTGGCGCGCGCCAGCGGCGTAATGCCGTTTTCGCCGACGACGCTGCTGCTCATCCGCGCCTTCAGGCCGACGATAAAGTCGGGATGACGCTGCACCGCCTGCTTCACCGCGGCGGCGTCGATATTGGCCATATTGGCCAGCTCATTCTGCGCAATCAGCCCGACGCGGGAGATGTTGAGCAGCGCATAAACTTCCGTCGCCGCTTTACGGGTCAGTTGATAGAAGTCATCGACGTCGTCGGCGCCGGTGCTGCCGGCATCGATCACGGTGGTGACGCCGGTGGCGATGCCGACGCTATCCGGCTCATCGTGATAAATCGGTGAATTCGGGTAGCAGTGAACGTGAGAGTCAATCCAGCCAGCGCTGACGTAAACCTTGCCGTTCAGCTCAATGGTTTTACGGGAGGGCGCGCTAATCTCGCCCAGCGCCGCGATTTTCCCGTCCTGAATGGCGATATCAGTCAGGGTATCGTCGACGAGGCGCGCGCGGCGCAGGAGTAAATCAAACATAGCTATCTCCTGATGAAAAGAGTGTACGGATGGCGGCGTACCGCCTTATCCGGCCTACAAACCGCGCTGGCTTGTAGGCCCGATAAGCGCAGCGCCATCGGGCGCTTAGCTAATCGCCACCGGGAAGATGGAACCGAGGATCATCGCCCCGAGGATGGCGCCGCCGGTGATCGGTTTCTGCCAGATGTAGAACAGCAGTGCGCCAACCAGCGAGCCAATCCCGATAGGAATCGAGGCGGTCATTGCGCTGAGGATGATCAAGGGACCAAGGAAGCGGCCGGAGGCGTTACCGGCCCCCATCATCACGTCGGCGCCGTAGGTGGAATCGCTCTGGTTGATGGTGAACTTACGCGCCAGAATGATGATGTAGCCCACCGCCAGGCCGAGGACCAGACCGGTGACCAGCGACGCGGCGAAGTTCGCCACCGGGAAGACAAAGCCCGCGCCGAGCAGCAGCGCCGGCACGCCAAGACCGATACCGGTCTGTATCGCGCCGCCGATATCGAGGATCCCTACCAGCGACCCTTCGATGATGCGGGCGAAAAGGAAGCTAGCGCCAAACGCCGCCACCGCGCCGTAAACGCCGGTATCAATCCCCGACTTCAGCATCGCCACGAAGGCCACTTCGTTAAAGGCGCCGATGCCGTACAGGTAGTACATGTGGGTCCCGGCGAAGACGCCGGAGGAGAGCAGGCCAACAAAGATCGGGAACGACCAGTCGGCATACCAAAAACCTTTATTCTGTTCCATTATCCGGCTCCCGTTACTTGCCGCTGAGTGAGTTGTGGATCATGTCCAGCCAGTTCGGCACGGTCAGATGGAAGGATTCGATCATCTTCATGTCGAAGCCACGGAAGAAGCCGCTGAGGACAAACAGCGCGACGATGGCCACCATCATCACTTTAGTCACCCGGTTCCAGCCGCTCTCTTCGACGCCTTTACCGATCAGGATCCCCAGCACCAGACCCGGTACGGCGTTACCCATAATCAGCTGCGCGGCGCCGCCGAAAATCGTCGCCCAGAAGCCTGATTTTTTACCGGCATCGATCGCCGCCAGCCAGAAGATCACCGGCATCACGGTGTTCACCAGCAGGTTTGCCGCCGGCACCAGTACCTTAACGGCGGTCACCTGCAGCGCTTCCGGTACGGACGAGGCGGTCAGGTTGAGGAAGGCGACGACAATCATGCCGATGATGCCGCAGGAGATGGCCATTTTTTTCGGATCGTGCAGCGTTTCGCCGACGTTACGATTTTTCAGCATCAGCGCCGCCGCGCCCCAGTTGGGTATAATGCGGTGGTCAACATCCTGGGTGAAGGAGCCTGCTGCAACGGAAGAGGCCCAGGCGTTAAAGAAGAAGCCAAGGCCAAAGGAGAAGTGGGAGGCCGGATCGCCCTCACAGGAATTCAGCTCGCCCAGGGTTCGAAACGCCCCCATCCCCTGCGTGGTGGGGGCATGAAACATGCGTGCCGCTCCGGCGCCCACGCCGACGCCGACCAGGCCGCCGATGATAAGCGATTTTATTAAAATTATCAGTAACATAGTCAGACCTTTTGCTAACAATCAGGTTTGCGTGACGAAATCCACTTTATCGAGATCGATGGCGGTCACGTTGACGGTGACGTCCAGCTCCACGCTGTAGGTCCGTCGTTCACGGCGCAAAAAGAAGAACAGAAACGCCTCTTTTCGTACCGCTTCGCGCGCATGAACAACCGTCACGTCCTGTGGCTCAATACGCAGTAGGATGCGCGAGGATGATTTCATCACCGCAGCCTGCACATGGTTCAGGGCATCGGCGAAGGCCCGTGATTTGCTTTCGCCTTTGCCGGCAACCCTCACCGTGGTGGTGAATTGCTCTTTCATACTTATGCGCCGTATTTCTTTTTCCAGGCTTCTACCAGCCGCTCGCCCAGCTCTTCTTTATCCATAAAGCCGAAGCCCAGCACGTTGCAGCCTTCGTTGATAGCGGTGACGCCCTCATCAATAGAGCGCATGCCATATTTTGCTTTGTAGCCGTATTTGGTCTGGGCGGTGATGGCGCCAGCGCCGCCGCTGCCGCAGAAGGAGATGCCGAAGGTGGCGTTTTCCGCTTTCATTATGTCGCCAAGCTTCATGTCGGCCGCAACGCCAGGGACGACCACAGCACGTGCGCCCGCTTTTTCAGCGCCTGCGGCGACTTTTTGGCCTTTACCCAGACGGTCGCCAATGACTACAGTGATTTGTTCCATGTTTTGCTCCTTACAGGTTATCTTTCGCGACTTCGAAGTGGACGGAGAGCAGCCAGGCCTCTTCATCAGGCAGGTTGCCGAACTGTGCGACCACTTCGCGGGCCAGCATCATTGAATCTTCAGAAATTTCTTCGAACAGACTGGCATCCACTTCCGGTAGCGGTTCGCCGCTGATTGACCGGTGGGCCATGGCCCGCACGTGGGAAGTCAGCATTTGCTCCTGAACGTCGTTAGGGACGATGTTGTGACGGCTTAACAGGGCGAAAACCTGCTGTAACATCTTGTCAGCCAGGCGTTCGGTCTGCGCCGCCTGCTCCCCTACGTCGTTTATTACCGCTCCGTTATTCACTTGTGTTACCCCGCTGATGTCTCTGGAAATCAAGGTAGCGCCGGGGGACAGGAGTTTGTAGCGAGTTGTTTTCCACTTCGAAGTGGAAAGGGAGGCGGCAGGGGTGATCGACCCCACATATTCACAGGGAAAAGGTAAAAACGACGGCTATGGCGTGAGATGTATCACAACAATGAGCGTGGACAAGGCGCCCGCGGCAGCGGAAAGGCCGGAAAAAGAGAGTGGAAAAATGTGATATCGGTAGGCTTTCAGGTGGGAGGCATCGGCTGATGCCTCCCGAAAAGAACGGTTAGCGGTACTTCTTATGATAGGTGTTGCGGGTGGTTTTAAACTCCTCCGCGGCGGCCTGCGCCTCTTTCACCTTGCCTTCGTTCGCCAGCTTCAGCGCACCGTCGATCTGGCCGATCAGAATATCCAGACCGTGACGGTAATCTTTCATCTCAGCGCTGTCGGCCGCTTTGCCTTCCAGCTTCGGCGGGGTCTCTTTCTGAGCATCGACCGCGGCGGTACGCATCTTATTCAGCGCCGCTTTCAGCTCGCCGGCGTCGGAGGTCTTCTGTACCACTTGCAGGTTTTCTGCCAGAGTGTCCATGTCTTCGCCCAGGTCGGCGAAGGCCGACGCTGAACCGAGCGCAAAAGCAGAGACAGCCAGCATCGCTAACAGTTTTTTACGCATTGCTCACTTCCTTTTTATTATTTAAGCAAACAGGTGTTATTGCCCGGCGATTTTCATCTCCGGCAGCAGCACAGAGCCGCACTGAATGTTGCTGCGCGTTTCAATATCATCGCCAATGGTCACGATATTACGCCACATTTCTTTCAGATTTCCTGCAATGGTGATCTCACTGACAGGATATTGAATTTCGCCGTTTTCTACCCAGAAGCCGGATGCGCCGCGTGAGTAGTCGCCGGTGACGCCACTGACACCCTGCCCCATCAGTTCGGTAACCACAAGACCGGTGCCCATCTCTTTAAGCATCTTTGCAAAACTCAGGCCGCGGCCGTTAATGCGCCAGTTGTGGATGCCCCCGGCGTGGCCGGTGCTTTTCATCCCCAGCTTGCGCGCTGAGTAATTGGTCAGCAGCCACTGGGTCAGCACGCCGTCTTTGACGATATCGCGACGTTCGGTGCGCACGCCTTCGCTGTCGAACGGCGTGGAGGCCAGCCCTTTCAGCAGGTGCGGATGCTCTTCAATGGTTAGCCACTCCGGCAAAATTTGTTTGCCCAGCGAATCGAGCAGGAAGGTCGATTTACGGTAGACCGCGCCGCCGGCAATCGCTCCGACCAGGTGGCCAAACAACCCGGTCGCCACTTCGTTGGCGAAAATGACCGGCGCCTTCATGGTCGACAGCTTACGCGGCGCCAGGCGCGACAGGGTGCGGCGGGCGCACTCTTCCCCGACCCATTCCGGGGACTGCAGATCCTCGATCGCCCGGCCAATGGTGTAGGCGTAGTCGCGCTCCATATCGCCGTCATCTTCCGCAATGACGCAGCTGGAGAGGGAATGGCGAGTCGAGCAGTAGCTCTGCAGCATGCCATGGCTGTTGCCGAACACTTTAATGCCGTAGTGGCTGTTAAAGCTGCCGCCTTCGGTGTTGGTGATGCGTTTATCGGCCTTCAGGGCCGCTTGCTCCGCGCGGGCGGCCAGTTCGATAGCGTCGTCCGGGGAGACCTCCGCCGGGTGGAACAGGTCCAGATCCGGGGCGTCAAAGGCCAGCAGATCTTTATCGGCTACGCCGGCAAACGGGTCCGGGGAGGTATAGCGGGCGATATCCAGCGCCGCCTGCACGGTGCGGGCGATGGCGTCCGGGCTAAGATCGGTGGAGGAGGCGCTGCCCTTGCGGTTCTGATGGTAAACCGTGATGCCTAATGCCCCATCGCTGTTGAATTCTACATTCTCCACTTCGCCATAGCGGGTGCTGACGCCGATGCCCGTGGTTTTGCTGACGGAAACTTCCGCACCATCAGATTTACCTGCCGCCAGTTCCAGTGCCGTGGTAACGGCTTCTTCCAGCGTCTTACGCTGCTGTGCAACTTGAGAGATGACTTTCATTGCTAATGCCATAATGTAAGAAGGAGTTAACTGAAGTCTAACAGAGAACCGTTTTTCAGTGCGCGCCTTAACTGGTAACATTAGCCTCTTTTTTTAAGGAGCCTGAGATGACAAAGCAGCCCGAAGACTGGCTCGACGACGTGCCCGGTGATGACGTTGAAGATGAAGATGATGAAATCATCTGGGTCAGTAAGAGTGAAATTAAGCGCGACGCGGAAGAACTGAAGCGTCTTGGCGCGGAACTCGTTGACCTGGGGAAAAACGCGCTGGATAAAATTCCGCTGGATACCGACCTGCGCGACGCCATCGAACTCGCCCAGCGAATCAAAAAAGAGGGTCGCCGCCGCCAGCTGCAGCTTATCGGCAAGATGCTGCGCAACCGCGATGTCGATCCGATTCGTCAGGCGCTGGACAAGCTGAAAAACCGTCACAACCAGCAGGTTGCGCTGTTCCACAAGCTGGAGCAGATCCGCGACCGACTGATTGACGACGGGGATGACGCCGTCGCTGAAGTGCTGAACCTGTGGCCAGATGCTGACCGTCAGCAGCTGCGTTCGCTGATCCGCAATGCGAAGAAAGAGAAAGAAGGCAACAAGCCGCCGAAATCGGCGCGCCTGATCTTCCAGTATCTGCGTGAACTGGCGGAAAACGAAGGCTAAGTCCCCCTGTTTTTGCCCGCAATAGTCTCCCGGATGGCGGCGCGCTGCGCCTTATCCG
>NZ_KV792628.1:0-91917 GCF_001808265.1 Klebsiella sp. HMSC16A12 | reverse complement strand
GATGGCGGCGCGCTGCGCCTTATCCGGGCTACGGCTCCCTGTATATCAAACGGTTACGCAACACCGTAGGCCCGCGCAAGCGCAGCGCCGCCGGGCAAGCTGTACCAGACTCCGTTCCCGTCGTTGTGCCGGATGGCGGCTAACGCCTTATCCGGCCTACCTTCACCCCTGTTCTAAGGCTTGCGCCAGCAGGGGGATTCCCGTCGCATCGCCTGAATCCCCTCATCCACACGACGATACGTTTGTTTATAGCCTGATTTATCAAGCTGAATCGTTAAAGCTAAAAACAATGTAGATCACATATCCTGGTGATAAATACGTATTACTCAGCAAAATAATACGACTTTTATCTCATTTAACATCATAAAAACGGCCACTTTCTCACCAGGTGAGGCGCTTCACATTTTAATCACCCCCATGCCGGTAGATTTCACACGTCAATGACACAATCGATTCAGCAAAAAGGGAATAAAAATGAAAAAGACATTGGTTCTGACGACGATCGCCCTGCTGGTTTCCGGCTCGGCCGTGGCAAAAACATGGGTGCTGACGAACGCTGAAGAGGGGATGGATAAAGGAAACTGGCAGATCAACAGCGATCAGCTGAAGGTGAAAGACCATGCGTTCAGCATTGAGCAAAAAGTCCTGCACGGTGGTAAGCAGGAAGGCAGCAAAATCCTCACCATTCATAGTAAAGACGGCCTGACCATTACCTTGAGCCCGACACGCGGCATGAACTTACTGCGTATTGAGGGTTTCGGCAGCCGGATGGGCTGGGATTCGCCGGTTAAAGAGGTCGTCAACCCGGCGTTTATCAACCTGGAAAGCCGCAATGGCCTCGGCTGGCTGGAAGGATTCAACGAGATGATGGTCCGCTGCGGCTATGAATGGACCGGCCATCCGGTGACCGCGGACGGGCAAATTTATACCCTACACGGCAAGGCGGGCAACACGCCGGCCTCTCTGGTGGAGGTGGAGGTGGCCGACAGCGCGCCGTATGAAATCCGCATCCGCGGGCTGGTGAAAGAAAGCACCTTTAAAAAAGCCGATCTGCAGACCCTGACCGAACTGCGCTACGTGCCGGGTAGCAACAGCTTCAGCTTACATGACGTCTTAACCAACCATGCCGACTATCCGCATGATTATCAGATCATCTACCACAGCAACTTCGGCACCCCGATCCTCGAAGAAGGCGCGCGCTTCCTCGCCCCGATGTCCAGCATCAGCCCGTTCAATGATTACGCGAAGAGCGGGTTAAAAACCTGGCAGACCTATCAGGGACCGACCAAAGATTTTGACGAGATGGTATTTAATATTCAGCCGCTGGCCGATGAAAATCACCAGACCCTGGCCGCGGTGGTCAACAAAGCGGGCGATAAAGGGGCCTCTATTCAGTTTGATACCCGTCAGCTGCCGGTCCTGACGCTGTGGAAAAACACCGATACCGTCAAGCAGGGCTATGTCACCGGTATCGAGCCGGGGACCAGCTACGCCTATCCGGTGACCATTGAACGCGAGCATAAACGCGTGAAGCAGCTGCAGCCGGGCGCCAGCGCGCAGTTTGATCTAACCTACACCCTGCTGCACGATAGCGCCCAGGTAGCCGCCGTTGAGCAGAAAATCGCGCAGATTCAGGGCGATAACAAAGTCGCGGAGAACGAGACGCCGATCGCCAAAGAGTAACAGCGCCGCCAGTCGAATGCCCGGAGCGGTACGCCGAGCCGGGCTACTCCCGCCCCATCACCTCGTGCCCGAGATCCCGGGCAAACTGCTGATACTGCCGCTCATCGATCGGCTGCGGGTAGCTCAGCACCAGCAGCTCATGATCCGCAATGCCCTGATGATTGCTCGGGTGATGATGCGCCCAGGGATTAGCATGGAACCCCATCGACTGATAAAAGCGCAGCCGTTTATGGGCGATGGCCGTGGTTAGCGGATCGATTTCCAGAATGGTCAGCGGGGCGCGCGTCAGGATCTGCGCCAGCAGCTGTTTACCATAGCCGCGGGAGCGCAGCGTGTCGTCAATCGCCAGATGTTCGATATAACCGTAGCCGGCAAACTGCCAGCAGCCGCTGAGGCCGACAAAGACGCCTTCATCGAACCATGCTTCCAGCGCGTAGCGCGGGTGGCTCAGCGCCTGACGTTTGGCCTCGCTTTCGCGCTGCTCGTGCCACGGAAAGGCGCGCGCGTAAAGCGCGTCCAGCATGGCGAAATGGGGCGAGTCGGTAGGACGTACGCTTTCGCAGGTCAGCATCACACAATTCCTGGTAGCTAAAATAAAACTGCCCTCACGCGGAGGGCAGTTACCGGAGGCGTACGCGCTTATTCAGCCGCGGCCGCTTTTTGCGCCAGCTTATCCAGCAGCTTCTGATGAATACCGCCGAAGCCGCCGTTGCTCATCACCAGGATATGGTCGCCCGGGTGGGCGGTTTTGACCACCATCTCCGCCAGGGTATCGACGTCGGCGCTCCAGTGGGCCGGCTGGACGCAGGCTTCCGCCACTTCCGCCACCTGCCACGGAATATGCTGCGGCTGCAGGAGGAACACTTCATCGGCGCGGCCGAGAGACGGCGCCAGATCGTCCTTGCAGACGCCCATTTTCATGGTGTTAGAGCGCGGCTCCAGCACGGCGAGAATGCGCGCGGTACCGCCTACTTTACCGCGCAGCGCCTGCAGCGTGGCGAGGATTGCCGTCGGATGATGGGCGAAATCATCATACACGGTGACGCCGTTGGCTTCGCCGCGCAGCTCCAGGCGACGGCGGGCGTTGATAAAGCTGCCCAGCGCGTTCGCGGCATCCGCCGGCAGCACGCCGACGTGACGCGCCGCGGCAATCGCCATCAGGCCGTTATGCATATTATGCTCGCCGACCAGCGCCCACTTCACTTCGCCGACCTTTTCGCCGTCGAGTAAGACTTCCCACTGCGAGGCGTCGGCGTTCAGTTTTTTCGCCTGCCAGTGGCCCTGCTCGCCCACCAGCTCCTGCTCGCTCCAGCAGCCCATCGCCATCACCTGCTTCAGGTTGATGTCGTTCTCCGGCAGGATAATTTTGCCTTTGCCCGGCACGATGCGCACCAGATGGTGGAATTGTTTCTGAATCGCCTTCAGGTCATCAAAGATGTCCGCGTGGTCGAACTCAAGGTTGTTGAGGATCAGCGTCCGCGGGCAGTAGTGAACAAACTTGGAGCGCTTGTCGAAGAAGGCGCAGTCATATTCGTCGGCTTCAATGACGAAGAACGGGCTGTCGCCCAGGCGCGCGGAGACGTCGAAATTGCCCGGAACGCCGCCAATCACGAACCCCGGTTTATAGCCGCAGGCTTCAAGGATCCAGGTCGCCATGCCGGCAGTGGTGGTTTTGCCGTGGGTCCCGGCGACGGCCAGCACCCAGCGATCGCGCAGCACGAAGTCGTGTAGCCACTGCGGGCCGGACATATAGGGAATATTATTTTCCAGCACCGCTTCAACGCACGGGTTGCCGCGAGTCATGGCGTTACCGATGATCACCAGGTCCGGCCGGGGCTCCAGCTGGCTGGGGTCATAGCCCTGAATTAAATCAATCCCCTGGTTTTCCAGCAGGGTGCTCATCGGCGGATAGACGTTAGCATCCGACCCCGTTACCTCATGACCGAGGGAGCGCGCCAGCATGGCCAGCCCCCCCATAAACGTGCCACAGATTCCTAAAATATGAATGCGCATTCGTCATTTCCTTTTCTTATCCGGGGCACATTTTACCCATATCCCGGGCCCTGGCGAAATGCATTTCAGGCGAATCTGTATTTTGCTGGCGCGATTCACCTGTGCGCACTTTTTTGATTCTTTGTTAAGATTGTTGCGTTCGTTTTACTCAACATAAAAATGCAGGGAACGAGTTATGAAAACGTTAGGTGAGTTTATTGTTGAAAAGCAGCACGAGTTCTCCCACGCCACCGGTGAGCTGACTGCTTTGTTGTCAGCAATAAAGTTGGGCGCCAAGATCATCCACCGCGATATCAATAAGGCCGGTCTGGTCGATATCCTGGGTGCCAGCGGTGCTGAAAACGTTCAGGGCGAGGTTCAGCAAAAACTCGATCTGTTCGCTAATGAAAAATTAAAAGCCGCACTGCGAGCACGCGATATTGTTGCCGGGATCGCCTCTGAAGAAGAAGATGAGATTGTCGTCTTCGAAGGGTGTGAACACGCCAAATACGTGGTGCTGATGGACCCTCTGGATGGCTCCTCTAACATCGACGTTAACGTCTCTGTCGGTACGATCTTCTCTATCTACCGTCGCGTGACGCCTGTCGGCACGCCGGTGACAGAAGAAGACTTCCTGCAGCCGGGCAACAAGCAGGTGGCCGCGGGCTATGTGGTCTACGGATCGTCGACGATGCTGGTGTATACCACCGGCTGCGGCGTTCATGCCTTCACCTACGACCCGTCCCTTGGCGTCTTCTGTCTATGCCAGGAGCGCATGCGCTTCCCGGAGAAGGGCAATACCTACTCCATCAACGAAGGCAACTACATCAAATTCCCGCAGGGCGTGAAGAAGTACATTAAGTACTGTCAGGAAGAGGACAAAGCGACTCAGCGTCCTTATACCTCACGCTATATCGGCTCGCTGGTGGCGGACTTCCACCGCAACCTGCTGAAAGGCGGCATCTATCTCTATCCGAGCACCGCCAGCCACCCGGAAGGCAAGCTGCGCCTGCTGTATGAATGCAACCCGATGGCCTTCCTCGCCGAACAGGCGGGCGGTAAGGCCAGCGACGGTAAAGAGCGTATTCTGGATATTATCCCGGAAAGCCTGCATCAGCGTCGCTCCTTCTTCGTCGGCAACAACCACATGGTAGAAGACGTCGAGAACTTTATTAAAGCGTTCCCGGACGCCTAAGCGCCCTGCCCGCTCCTCCCGCGCCTGCGGGAGGAGCATTTCTTAGCGACTCCCCGCCCCGCTCACCCGCGTCACCGCCGCATTCTGCCGATTTTCCCACAGCACGGTCAGCCCACGCTGCAGCGCGATAAAGATAAACAGCAAAATGCCGATGGCGATTTTCGTCCACCATGAGCTGAGGGTGCCGTCGAAGTTGATGTAGGTCTGAATCAGCCCCTGGATCGCCACCCCGAACAGCGTTCCCAGCACGGTACCGACGCCACCGCTGAGCAGCGTACCGCCGATCACCACCGAGGCAATCGCATCCAGCTCGACGCCGACGCCCGCCAGCGCATAGCCCGCCTGGGTATAAATGGAAAAGACGATCCCAGCCAGCGTCGCCAGTCCGGTGGAGAGCATATAGATACGGATCGTGGCGCTGCGAGTCGAAATCCCCATCAGATTCGCCGACATGGCGTTGCCGCCGATGGCATACACCTGGTTGCCAAAGCGGGTGCGATGGGCGACAAAAATACCGGCCACCACCACCAGCAGCATCAGCAGTCCCATGGCGCTGAGACGACCGCCGCCAGGAATGGTCCATGCCAGCCCGGACAGGGTGTCGTACACCGGATGGTTAATCGGAATCGACTCCTCTGACACCAGATAGCTCACGCCGCGCAGGAAGAACATGCCGGCGAGGGTGATGATAAAGGCCGGGATCTTCAGGGCGTCAATCAGCAGCCCCATAAACGCGCCGAAGGCGCAGCCCATCACCAGCACCAGCGGAAAGGCCACCAGCGGCGAGATTCCCCAAAAGCCAATCGCTTTGGCGAGGAAGACGCCGGTAAAGGCGATCACCGACCCCACCGACAGATCGATCCCGCCGGAGAGGATCACAAAGGTCATGCCCACGGCGATGATCCCGAGGAAGGCGTTATCCGTCAGGATATTGCAGATCACCCGCGTTGAGGCAAAACCGGGGAACTGGGTCAGGCAGTAGAGGTAGCCCAGCACAAACACCGCAAGGGTGATCATCAATGGTAAATTACGTTTTATCATGGCCGCGTACCCCTTTCAGTAAACCGATAAAGCGCGGCGACTGGACAATCAGTACGCACAGCACCACCACCGCTTTCACCACCTGGTTGAGCTCCGGCGGGAAGCCGGAGAGCAAAATCCCGGTGTTCATTCCCTGGATAATCAGCGCCCCCACCACCGAGAGCAGCAGGTTAAAGCGCCCGCCCATCAGCGAGGCGCCGCCGATGACCACCGCCAGAATGGCGTCCAGCTCAAGCCATAGCCCGGCGTTATTGGCATCCGCGCCGCGGATGTCCGCCGCCACGATGATCCCGGCGATCGCCGCGCAGACGCCGCTCAGGACATAGGCCAGCATCACCACGATGCGGGTATTGACGCCGGCGTTTTTCGCCGCGCGGATGTTGATCCCTACCGCCTCAATAAACATGCCCAGCGCCGTTTTACGGGTAAACAGCCAGAACAGCAGCAGCGTAGCGGCGGCGACGATCACCGGCGTCGGAAACAGCAGAAACGATCCGCTGCCGAGCCACGCCAGGGCCGGGGAATCAAAGGTGACGATCTGCCCGGCGGTGATCAACTGCGCCACCCCGCGCCCGGCCACCATCAGGATCAGCGTCGCCACAAAGGGCTGGATCTTAAGGACCGCCACGAGGATGCCGTTCCACAATCCGGCCAGCGCGCCCGCGGCCAGCGCGGCCAACAGCACCACCGGCAGGCTGTGCCCGGCGACGGTCATCGAGGCGGCCGTCGCGCCGGCAATCGCCATCACCGCCCCTACCGACAGGTCGATGCCGCCGGTGGCGATCACCAGCGTCATGCCAATCGCCAGCAGCGCCACCGGCGCGGCGCGGTTGAGAATATCGATCGGGCTGCCAAACAGGCGGCCATCCTGGAGCACCACCTGATAAAAATGGGGCGCCACCAGGCTGTCTACCAGCAGAACCAGCAGCAGGGCAATAATCTGCGGGGTGCCCTTCGGCCAGGTGAAGCGTCGCTTCTCCGGGCCGGTTTGCGAAAGAGATCGAGGCATCATGGGTTACTCCTTATGCCGCAATAGCGTTCATGATCGCCGGAACAGAGAGCTCGGCGAGCGGGATCTCCGCCACCTGTCGGCGATCGCGCAGGATAATGACCCGATCGGCGTAACCCACCAGCTCCTCCAGTTCAGAAGAGATAACCAGCAGCGCCAGGCCATCGGCACAGAGGGTTTCAATCAGGCGAATAATTTCCGCATGGGCGCCGACGTCGATGCCGCGGGTCGGCTCATCGAGGATCAGGAACTGCGGTTTGGTCAGCAGCCAGCGGGAGAGCAGCACCTTCTGCTGGTTGCCGCCGGAGAGAAACTCGATCGGCTGCTCGGCGCTCGGGGTACGGATCCCCAGCTGGCGAATAAAGCGCTCGGCGATCTCATTCTGCTCCCGGCGGGGGATCGGCCGCAGCCAGCCGCGCTGCGCCTGCAGGGCCAGAACGATATTTTCCCGCACCGAGGCAGCGGCGATAATGCCGTCGGTTTTGCGATCCTCCGGACAGAAGCCGATCCCGAGGCAGGACGCCTGATGCGGGGAGCGCAAGGTCTGCGGTTTGCCTTTGATCCACGCCTTCCCGCTGTCCGCCGTTTTAATGCCGAAGATCACCTCGGCGGTTTCCGTGCGTCCGGAACCCAGCAGGCCGGCGAGGCCTACAATTTCGCCCGGTCGGACCTGCAGGTCGAACGGGGCGATGGTTCCTTTTTTACCGTAGCCTTCAAACGCCGCTACCGGTTTATCGCTCAGCAGGGTACGGCCCGCCCGCTGCAGGGCATTGTGGTCCAGTTCGCGACCCAGCATCATTTTCACCAGCTCAATCTGCGGCAGCTCGCGGGTCTCACGGCAGCCCACAAATGTGCCGTTACGCAGCACGGTGATGCGGTCGCTGACCGCATAGACCTGGTCGAGAAAATGGGTGACGAAGATCAGGCTGACGCCGTTATCCCTGAGCTGGCGCATCAGGGTGAACAGCATCTCCACCTCCTGGGTATCGAGGCTGGCGGTGGGCTCGTCGAGGATCAGCACCTTGGCCGACAGGTCGATGGCCCGACAGATAGCGACGATCTGCTGCATCGCCACCGAAAAGCGGTTCAGCGGCTCGCGCACGTCGAGGGAAAAGCCGTAGGAGGCCATCAGCGCCGTCGCCCTGGCCTCCATCTCTTTACGTCGCAGCAGACCAAACCGCCGCGGCTCACGGCCGATGAACAGGTTATCCGCCACCGACATATTAGGCAGCAGGTTCACTTCCTGGTAGACGGTGCCGATCCCCAGCTGCTGGGCATGGGCGGTATTTTTGGGCGAAATAGCCTGGCCTTCCAGCCAGATAGTGCCGCGATCGGCATGGTAAACGCCGGTCAGCGCTTTGATCAGCGTCGATTTTCCGGCGCCGTTTTCGCCCAACAGGGCCATGATTTCGCCGCGCCGCAGGCTAAAGTTGACGTTATCCAGCGCCTTAACGCCGGGGAAGAATTTACTAAGTCCTTCGGTGCGAAGGATCTCCTGGTGTGCCTCGGCGCTCATAATCGATGTCACCTTCAAATGATGTCAGGTTACCCCGGGTCGCGCTGGGCTTCCCGGGGTTTCTGGAACGCTGCTTTTTACCCTCTCCCACCGGGGGGAGGGATGGAATGAGGGGCTCCCCACTCAGTAGCCCATATTTTTCTTCTTCTCTAACTCTTCTTTCGCCGTATCCGGCAGGTACAGCGTCGATTTGGTAATGGTCAGCTTCTCCGGCAGGGTGCCGTCTTTTTTGTATTTCTCCAGCGCATCAAACGCCGGGCCGGCCATATTTGGCGTCAGTTCGACGCTGGCGTTGGCTTCTCCGGCGATCATCGCTTTATAGATATCCGGCACGCCGTCGATGGAGCCGGTCAGAATATCTTTGCCCGGCTTCAGGCCAGCTTCTTTAATGGCCTGGATGGCGCCGATGGCCATATCGTCGTTATGAGCGAACACCATGCAGATGTTTTTGCCGTTATTCTCAGCTTTGATAAAGCTCTCCATGACCTCTTTCCCTTTACTGCGGGTGAAGTCGCCGGACTGGGAGCGGATAATTTTGATATTCGACGCTTTGGCAATCGCGTCGGCGAAGCCTTTCTTACGATCGATGGCCACGCTGGCCCCAACGGTGCCCTGCAGTTCAACGACGTTACACGGCTTACCGTCGACGGTTTTCACCAGCCAGTCGCCAATCAGCTGGCCTTCCAGCACGTTGTTGGCGGTCACAGTGGTCATGTAGAGATCTTTATCTTTAACATCAATGGAACGGTCGAGGAGGAAAACCGGGATCTTGGCCTCTTTCGCCTCTTTCAGCACCGGTTCCCAGCCGGTGGCCACCACCGGCGCAATGAAGATCGCGTCGACCCCTTGAGCAATAAAGGAACGTACTGCTTTGATCTGGTTTTCCTGTTTTTGCTGACCATCAGCGATCTTCAGGGTGATACCGCGCTTGGCGGCCTCCTCTTTCGCGACGCTGGTTTCCGCCGCACGCCAGCCGGATTCAGAACCGACCTGCGAAAAACCTACGGTTAGCGGGGCAGCTATCGCCATAGACGACATAGCTGCGGAAACTGCTGTGACAAGAAGTAAGCGCTTCCACATAAGGGTATCCTCGTAGGGTTATTGTTGGTTAAAGTCTCACCTGCGGACAAACTATAGACAATCGGTGATGTAACTGAATGCGTTACATCACACTTCAAAAAAGTAAATGAGATGTTAATGATGGCCCTACTGCCCAGCGGAGAGCCGATAAGGCTTCGCAGGGAGCGCGGCTGTTGCGGTTTATGACGTTTTTTTAAGCAGTATGATAAATCAATCACATGCAATGAAAACGGTTACATAAATTTATTCATGATGTGGCTATGTTTATGGATTTTCATGTCATTATTACGCGAAAAATTCGGAGCACTCTGCGGCGATATCGGGAAAAAGAAGCGAAGACTTTCGATGTGAGTTGGCTATAATACCGAGCACTTGTTTGCCATACATTTTAAAGGAAACAGACATGAGCTTACTCAACGTACCTGCGGGCAAAGATCTGCCGGAAGACATCTACGTCGTGATCGAAATCCCGGCGAACGCAGATCCTATCAAATACGAAGTCGACAAAGAGAGCGGTGCACTGTTCGTTGACCGTTTCATGTCCACGGCAATGTTCTATCCGTGCAACTACGGCTACATCAACCACACCCTGTCCCTGGACGGCGACCCGGTTGACGTGCTGGTCCCGACTCCGTACCCGCTGCAGCCGGGCTCCGTGATCCGCTGCCGTCCGGTTGGCGTTCTGAAGATGACCGACGAATCTGGTGAAGATGCGAAACTGGTTGCCGTACCGCACACCAAGCTGAGCAAAGAATACGATCACATCAACGATGTGAACGACCTGCCGGAACTGCTGAAAGCCCAGATCACTCATTTCTTTGAGCACTACAAAGATCTGGAAAAAGGCAAGTGGGTTAAAGTCGACGGTTGGGACAACGCGGAAGCGGCGAAAGCCGAAATCGTTGCCTCTTTCGAGCGCGCTAAGCAGAAGTAATTCTGTCTCAGGCAGGGTCATCCCCTGCCTGATTGCGGCACGGATAGCCGCGATAACACCATGGAGGGTGTCCCGTGAAAAGCGTTCGCTATTTCACCCTTAACTTTTCTGGCTTCACGACCGCCGCCTGTGAAAAACAGGGGTATCTGCGCCTTATCGCCGGCGACCATGTCTTTTATACCGATAAACGCTATTTTAACGACCCCTCGCTTTTTGACCACCTGACGATCAATCAGCCTCTGCACCTTGGCGTCCGCCGCCTGGACAACGGCAGTTACTGGATCCACTGGCTCAGCGATGGCGAAACGCTCCTTGAGCCCAGTCAACGGGTAAAGCGCTGGGCCCGGCCGCTGCTGATTATCAGCCTGCTGACGCTCATCGTCGCTCTTATCCCGCTCATGATGAGCACCTCAGAATGGGGAAGGTTCGGCTTCGGCATTATCGCGATACTGGCCTTCATCGCGTTGTTAACCGGCCTCTGCGAGCTACTGTTCCACCGGGCGCTAAAAATGCACCCCGCCATGCGCGATCTGTTGGCGAAGATGGCGCAGGCCCGCCGCCGCGACTTTTCCTTTTGCCAGCCGCTACCGACTACGGCGCAAACCCTCCGCCAGTCGGCGAAGCCTTTTACGCAAGCCCTGCCGGAACGCTATGCCGTCCGGACGGGAAAAATTAGCAATATCATTTTTAAGAAATGGTTCGCGGGGAACCCAACGCGGGAATACCATGGCGTTGGGATACAATGCGACACGGCGCCGCTGGCCTTCTTCTGGCAGAACGGCTTCGCCAACTTCGGCCTGCATCCCTTTTTTTACCGCCGTCAACCGCCCTTTCTCGCTATCGGCGATCGGATAGTCGTCGTCTACCAACGGAAAGATAACGACGT
Organism: Klebsiella sp. HMSC16A12; assembly: GCF_001808265.1. Lineage (NCBI taxonomy): Bacteria > Pseudomonadati > Pseudomonadota > Gammaproteobacteria > Enterobacterales > Enterobacteriaceae > Klebsiella > Klebsiella sp. HMSC16A12. The sequence goes on along the minus strand of NZ_KV792628.1, from coordinate 80,581 downwards.
CCAGGCGTTATACAACGTCAGCGACGGGTGCGCTTTTCTGAAAAATCATCCCTGTTATCCCGGTGATCGGCAAATGTCGCTAGTCTATAACCTGTTTTATGGCATGGTGCTGGTGATGTACCTCCTCATACTCGGCATGTCGCTAAATAACCCATACAAACCAGCCAGGGGATTTGGGTGGTTAATTCAGGATTCACTGGACATGCTGTCCCTATTATTACTCAGTTTCGGCGGGATCCTGGCGGTACTGGAGCTGATTGGCCCGACGGCCTGGTTATTGTCACACCGGGTGGCTGACTGGATGAAGATGCGCTCGGCGATGCGGCACTACCTGCAGGGAGCGGCCCGCCATACCGCGCTCGAGGAGATCATGTAATGTTCAGCACCCCAACACGACGATTATTATTCCTCGCGCTGACGACGTTGGCTTCCGCGATGTGGCTGGCGAAGGATCATCTCCCGCTCTGGTAAGGAGTGGGTCGGCAACGCGTGATACGTAAAACACCATCATTTCATCAAGGAAGGAACCTTGTGAAACAGACCCATTATTTCACCGTGAATTTTACCGGCTTCACCACTGCCGCCTCGGAAGAGCAAAGCTATTTACGCCTCATTGCAGGCGAGCATGCCTTTTATACCGATAAACGCCATTTTAAAGACCCCTCGCTTTTTGACCGTCTGAGGCTCGGCCAGCCGCTACATATCGGCACTTGCCGCCTAAAGGATGGCAGTTACTGGATCCACTGGTTAAGCGATGGCCACATTTTGCTCGAACCTTCCCGGCAGCCGCTGAGTATTAAAAAGCTTCTTCGACCTGTCGGCTTGGTCTTTTTTGTTTGCTTGATCATTCTCGCTTGTGCTCCATGGTTGGATATTTTTTTATTATTATGTTTTATCACAATGTTGGTGAATCCCTTCGGCATCTTCTCTTTTTGCTCTTGCAATTTCTCACTCAGGTTACGTGTTCTCAATGCGAAAATGCAGCGAACGAAGCAAGGCGATATTTCATTCTGTCAGCGTCTGGAAATTCTACCCGCTACTTCTGAAAGGCATCCACCATCGGCCAACAACGAGATAGCGCTGCCAAAAGAATTTGCGCTTGAAGAAGGCGTGATTCTGAATAGTTATTATCAAATATGGTTCGCTACGAGGGTAAGGCCTTATTTTATCAAAGAAGGCGCCTGTTTTCAGCTGGCGACTCGTCACTCGTTTTTTTCAGCGCGCTTGACCTGGCTGAGCGATGCCCTGAATAATCGTTGTCGCCCGCCATTTCTTGCCGATGGGGACTGGGTTATCGCCGCACGCCGGCATGGATACGATGATCTTCAGGCGTTATACAATGTCAGTGATGGCAGTGTTTATTTAAAAAATAGCCCCTTTCATCCCGGCAATCAGCAGATGGCATCAATTTATAAAATCGCGTACGGCCTCGTACTCATAGTGATGTTTTTTACGCTCACCATCAAACTGCACGACCCCATGCTTAATCTGGGCAGTTGGCCATTTTATCGTGAAATGCTTACCAGGCTGACAGGCACCCTGCTCCCGATTAACCTGCTGTTAATAGTGATGGAGTTTGTCCGTATGATTGCCCATCCCCTGTCACGTCGGGTGGCCGGTAGAGTGAAGGTACATCAGGCCATATTACGTTATGCCAGACGTCAGGGCGCCAGAATGACGCCATGGGAACTGAAGTAATAAAAAACAACGCCACCCGAAGGTGGCGCTGTCGTGGTTAATACTGGTCGCGATCCAACCAGTTGCCGTTCGCTATCAACGTACAACCCTCAACAGAACGTTGATAGACATACATCCATGCGCTGCCGTAAGGCGTCTGAATCAGGTGGCGCGCATACTCGCCCCCCTTGGTGCGCAGCGCATCCAGTTCGGCCAGCGTCGATGCATCAATACGATAAACTTCACCATGTACTGTGCCTTCGCCGGGCACCGCGCCTGGATAGTGGCCCAGGCTGTACAGCTGATAATCGTCGACACTATGAGCGCCCAGCCACTGGGCGTTGGTCATCCAGTGGCTGTTGCCTTGTTTGCGTCGTAAACTGCCGTAAACAAATATTCGCATTGCTAAAACTCAAACTGATAGAGCAAATCGAGCGCCTGGTCGATGCCAGACACCGCTTCCACATATAGCTTAGGCATCAGGCGATAACGTAAAGTCAGCGTCGCCAGGGAATCGAAGATACCGACCCCGTATTTTACCTGCAGACCCGGCAGTACATAGCCGCTGACCACCACCTGGGAAGAATCGCCTACCCCTTCGGTGTCCAACGCCAAGTTGCTTACGCCAAACGTCTCGCCGATTTTACCCACAACCTGACCACTTTGTGCAACCCCCATACCAATAAGCATTGAGGTCATCGCGGCGCTATCGCTCTGACCACTACTCAAACCCTGGCCGCGCAGCAGATAAGACAGCGCTTCCTGCTGGGACATAACCGGATCAGAGAAGATCTCCGCTTTCGGCTGATCGGCGGAGCCGGTGACGCGAACGCCGGCGATCACATCGTCTTCGGTGGCATCCGGGTTACGAATCGCTTCGATATTCAGCAACGGCTGATCCGGCGGACCGGAGAACAGCAGCTCCCCTTTGCGGACAATCAAGTCCTGACCATAGGCGTGGAAACGGCCGTCCGGAATATTAATCTGCCCGTTGAGGCCCAGCCCCTGCTTGTCCTGCGCCACTTTCAAATCACCGGTCAGACGCGCTTTCAGGCCGAAGGCTTCCAGACGAACGTTGTTGCCGACGTGAATGGTCAGGTTGCTGTTGATCGGGATGCTGGCGCTCTGCTGCTTAATCGGCTTGAGGTTTTTATCCAGCATCACTTCATCAGAGGAGACGCCGACCGCGCTCTCCGGCACCTCGTTGACCACGATCCGCGCCCAGGGCACATCCACTTTGCCGTCGAGATTGAACAGGCTTGGCGTGGCGGTAAACACCACATCCGGCGATACATCGAGACGCACCATCGGCGGCACCGTGATCCGCACCCGGCTGCCTTTCGCCGCAATTTGCGCCCGCCAGTTATCGATCTGCGTCCAGTCGGCGTTACCGCTGAGGGCGATTTGCCCCTGGCGGGTGTTCACCGTCCCCTGCAGGGTCGAGCGCGTGCCGTTGAAGTTCATCGCCAGCTGGCTCGGCTGCATATCAAACGGCATAAAGTTGCCGTCGATATCCACCCCGCTCAGCTGCATCTGGCCGAACAGCTGCGGACTTTTCACATTGCCGCCCAGACGCAGACGGGCGTTGAGCCTTCCCTCTGCCTTTTCACCACGAGCGAAAATCGGGTTGATCATCGCCAGCGAGAAGTTGCTGATATTGACATTGCCGCCGAGATTACGCCGCCCCTGCGGGTCGGTAACCTGCACCTGCCCATCCAGTTGACCATTGTTGGTCAGGCGGATAAGCCAGCCCAGCTCGGCGCGATTGTTGTGCAGGTCGGCGCTGAGGTTAAGCGTATCGAACGCCACCGGCAACGGCGCGTCGTTGACGACCTGGGTCACCTTGACGTTGCGCCCGCTGAGGGTCACTTTGCCCTGCGGCAGTCCCTCTTTGGTGGTGTCCCAGCTCACATCGGCATTACCAGTAAACACGCCGCTGGCCTGGGTCGCCTCCGGCATAAACGGCTTGAGCATCGCCAGATCGAAGCGGTTGAGATTCACCCGCGCCCGTCCGCTGGCACCCGCGTCAATGGTTTCAGGCACGCAGAGCTCGGCGTTCGGGTTGGTCCAGCAGTGTGGCCCGATGCTGATTTTCTGCTCCAGATTGCGATAGTCCAGCGCAATGCTGCGCGTCAGCGCTACCGGCCCCACCGGCGTCTGGAAGCGGGTATCGCTCAGCGAGCCCTTCCAGCGTTCGGCCTGACGATCGAAGCTGCCTGCCAGCGTCAGCTGGCCGGAAACCGGATCGCCCTGCACGCGCAGCCGCAGCTCATGCTGTTTCTCTGTACCTTTGGCATTGAGCTGCACCTGGCTGATATTGACCCCCGGCTGGCTGATGCGATCCACCCGCACGTCCAGGTTACCGCCAATCTGATCGGTGGATTTCACATCCCCTTTGACGTTGACCTGGGCGATGGTCAGCTCCTGCCAGCGCAGCGCCCGGGCGGTGATATCGGCCAGCAGCTGCGGTGCATCGACAGTGCCGCGCACTTTTACCAAGCCCTTCGCCGTCCCGCCGAGCCCCGGCAGCGCATTATCCAGGTGCGGCGCATCGATGGTGGCGTCGAGATTAAGATCCTTCACCCCCAGCTCGCCTTTGATATCAGCGCTGTTCGGGCCTAACGCCAGATGCAGTCCCGGGATTTTCCACTGCAGATAGCTGTTACCCTGCAGCGAGCCCGCCACATCCACTTTGTTCTGCTTCACGTTGCCGGTAATTTTCAGCTCCGGCACCGACATCTGCCAGCTGCCGCCGTACAGGCTGCCCTGGGTCTTGATCCGGCCGTTAAGCTTCGACGGCCAGTCCGGCACCTCTTTGGCGGTGTTAATGCCGTCGAGGGTCAGCTCGCCGCGCCAGCTGATCGCCTGCTGCCAGTCGAGCAGCGCCTTCAGCTCGGTTTTCCCTTCCAGGGCGTTGACCGTCAGCTTGTCGAGATTGATCTGCCGTTCATTGCCTTTGGCGTTGAGGGCGATTTTCGCCGGCGGCAGCGATTGACCTTTCACCGCGGTGGAGAAGGCCAGCGCATAGTCGGTCATTTTGCCGCTGAATTTCAGCTGGACATCGTCGGCCTGGAACTGCTTCTCGCCGCTGAACGGCCAGGCGAGCTGCTTACTCTTCAGCTCCATATTGAGCGGCAGCCCGGCCTCCGCCAGTTGCGCATCCGCGCGCAGCGTGGCCGCGACCGGCCCGCTTAAGTCCACTCCGACTTTGAGCGTTTTACGCACTTCGCCGCCCACCTTCAGCTGCACCTTCTCCCCTTTCATCGGGTCGACGTTCAGGGTTCCGGCGAGGGTAATGTCCACCGGCCAGTTATCCTGCAGCTGCGCGCTGCCCGAGGCGCTGACCTTGCCCTGATCGGAGTCGATATCAAGGGCGTCGAGCTTCATCTGGCCGTCGATACTGCTGACTTTCAGCAGCAGGTTATACACGGTGATATCGGTATCGCCGGTCAGGCGCAGCTGCTCGCCGCGGAACGCCTGAATATCGAGGTTCAGCGGCAGATGGACATCGGTCATCGCCGGCAGCACCGGCTGCGAGAAGAGGTCGGTCATCGTCTCGCCGAGCGGTTTTTCCTGCGGCTGCGGGTTGTCAATTTTCGGCTCAACCACCTGCTCCTGCGCCACTTTCGCCACCTTAGGCAGGGCGATCAGCAGCCCCTGCAGCGAGGTCGGCGTCAGGGTCAGATTTTTCTCCTGCCAGTTCAGGCCGGTGGAAAAATCGCGTACGGAGACCGCGGTATCATCGATTTTAACGTTGACGTTATGCAGCGCGACGCGGCTGAGGGTGATCGGATAAGGAGTGGAGAGATTCAGCGGCCCGCTGTCCTCTTCCTCGACCGGCGCTGAGGGCGGCATCTTCTTGGTATCGACGGCGACGTAAATATCGCGCAGCGCGATGTCGTTTACGCACAGGCTGCTGTCCCACAGGCAGCGCAACCTGACGCTGAGGTGAAACTGACCGGCGGTCACCGCCACGCCGGGCTGTTCGTAGCGAACATTATCGAGGGTTAAATCACGCCAGCCACCGGTCACTTTGCCGATTTCCAGCCCCGGTACCCAGCGATCCGCCGCTTTGAACACCAGATGCAAACCGGTGGTGGTCCCCACCAGGAACCCGACGGTGCCCAGCAGGAGCACTAACACGATTAAGACGCCGAGGCTTATCTTCTTCCATAAACTCATAATTCAGGCCCCAGACCGATGTAAAACTGTAAACCATGCTCTTCTTTGTCGCCGATCGGCCGGGCGATATCCAGCTTGATCGGTCCCACCGGCGACTGCCAGCGCACGCCCACCCCGGCGCCGGTTTTGAAATCGCTCTCGCGAATATCGCTGACCGCTTCGCCGCTATCGACAAACACGGCGCCCCACCATTTACCACTGACGTTGTACTGATACTCCAGCGAGCCGGTCGCCAGCTTCGAGGCCCCGATCAGCTTGCCGTCATCGTCCTTCGGCGAGATAGATTTGTATTTATAGCCGCGAATACTGCGATCGCCCCCGGCGAAAAAACGCAGATCTGGCGGCACCTTGTCAAAGTTGTCCGCTTCGATCCAGCCAAGGTTGCCGCGCACCACAAAGCGGTGGCGGTCATAGAGGGTACGGATCCAGACGTCCTGGGCCTGCATCACGATGAAGTTGATGTCCGAGCCCCACATGGTGTTGGAGTAATCCACCGAGTAGCGCTGGGAATCGCCCCAGGTAGGCATCAGGCCGCCGCGGGAGCGAGTGCGGTTCACCGAGACCCCAGGATAAATCAGCATGGTGGTGTTGGTGACGTTCGCCTGGGTAAAGTGATCCAGGCTCCAGCGCAGGTTAATCGCTCGCTGCCAGCCGCTCGACATTTCCCAGAAACGCGAGACCCCCAGGGTGGTAGAGTCGGCCTGGGTATCATTGAGGTCGGTACGCTTAAAACCGCCCTGCATCAGATAATACTGTTCGAGGGGGCTCTTCAGCAGTGGGACTTTATAGGTAAAATCGAATTGCTGCTCCGGGGCGGAGAGGCTGACGCTGGAGGTCAGGCTGTGGCCATACGAGTTGACCCATGGTTTTTTCCACGTGGCTTTCACCCGCGGACCGACGTCTGTGGAATAGCCGACCCCGGTTTCCACGGTGTTCTCTTTGCGAGGCGAGACAACGCCCTGCAGAGGCAGCACCTTGGTTTTCCGCGACTTAGCAAAATCAGGCGCCACCACCCCCGACCGGAACCAGCCGGTCGCCGCCAGGCGGCGGTTTAGCTCGGCCAGGTCCTGCGAGGTGTAGTAGTCGCCCTCTTTAAACGGCACGAGGTTTTGCAGGTATTCATCGCGGATTTGCGAGCCAGAGAAAGTGACGTGGCCAAAGCGATAGCGTTCGCCGCTGTCGTAATCGATATCCCAAAACGCCTGATGACGGTCGAGGGAGACCCCGAGCTGGCTCTTAAGAAACTCGCTGTCAAAGTAGCCTTTGCGCAGGGCGACGCGGGTCAGCGAGCTCTTGAAGCCGTCGTAATCCCCGTGGTTGAGCACCGTCCCGATGGCCGGGCGCGTTTTCAGCAGCGCCAGGTAGTCGCTATCGGTGCGGGCGCCGCCGCGCAGAATCACCTCGGTTCCGCCAATGCGCACCGGTTCTCCCGGGGTCACTTTGGCGATCAGCACCTGACGTCCCCTTTTCGGCGGCGGACGCAAATCAAATTCAATCGTCGGCTCGTAATAACCCAGCGCTTTCAGACCTTCGCGAATGGCGTCATCGACGCGCGCGCGAAAGCGACGATCCGGCGTGACTTCATCGCTCTGGATGGTGGAAAGCTGGGCGCGAACGTTTTTCTCCAGCTCCCCGGATAATCCCTCAACCTGCAAACGCACATTCGCTGCGCTGGCGACCCCGCTGACCAGCAAAAGGCTGGTGACACATAACTGGCGGATTTTTAGCACATTTTCTCCTGAATATCCCTGTTTCCTCTACAGGAAACACTGGCGCCGCTCCACGGCTTAACAAAACCCTAACAACATAGGGTTGAAAAAGTGGCAATAACCCAAATAATTCTTATGTATTAATCTAGACGTATTACGCGTATTTATTGTGTTAAAAGACACGCTTCGTTACAACCTTAACGACGATTTCTGTATTGAGAGGCCAACCGTGAGTCTATTTGATAAAACGCATCTTGTCGCCCAGGCGGATGCGCTGCCTGGACGCAATACCCCCATGCCAGTGGCGACGCTCCACGCAGTTAACGGCCACTCGATGACCAACGTCCCGGCGGGGATGGAAGTGGCGCTGTTCGCCATGGGCTGCTTCTGGGGAGTTGAGCGCCTGTTCTGGCAATTGCCGGGGGTTTACAGCACCGCCGCAGGTTACACTGGCGGCTATACGCCCAATCCGACCTATCGCGAAGTATGCAGCGGCCAGACCGGTCACGCGGAAGCGGTACGCGTGGTTTATGATCCGCAGGTGATTAGCTATGAGCAGTTATTGCAGGTGTTCTGGGAAAATCACGACCCGGCGCAGGGTATGCGGCAGGGTAACGACCACGGCACCCAGTACCGCTCGGCGATTTACCCGCTGACCCCGGAACAGACGGAGGCGGCAAAGGCCAGCCTCGCGCGCTTCCAGGCGGCGATGAACGACGCGCACGATACCCGTCACATCACCACCGAGATCGCCACCGCCAAACCGTTCTACTATGCCGAGGACGATCACCAGCAGTATCTGTATAAAAACCCGCACGGCTATTGCGGCATCGGCGGCATTGGCGTCTGCCTGCCGCCTCAGGCGTAATTCTGATTTCCGCCTCAACAGCGAGGCGGTCAATGAACGCTCTGGCGGCTTTACATTCCCTTACGCTATACTAGCCAGTGTGACAGCCGGTCCAGCGCCTTCGGACCGGTTTTTTATGTATTCCACATTTGAGTTATCAACTTCCCTTCCGAGGATCTGGCCTCAACGGTCAGAAAAGATATGTTAAACAGTATTTTAGTAATACTCTGTCTGATAGCCGTCAGTGCGTTTTTTTCGATATCGGAAATTTCACTGGCTGCCTCACGTAAAATCAAACTGAAACTGCTGGCCGATGAAGGCAACGTCAACGCACAGCGGGTGCTGAAGATGCAGGAGAACCCGGGCACCTTCTTTACCGTCGTGCAGATTGGCCTCAACGCCGTCGCCATTCTTGGCGGTATTGTGGGCGACGCGGCTTTCTCACCGGCGTTTCATAGCCTGCTCAGCGGGTATTTGTCACCGGAGCTCTCCGAGCAGCTGAGCTTCATCATCTCTTTTACCCTGGTCACCAGCTTGTTCATCCTGTTTGCTGACCTGACTCCGAAACGCATCGGTATGATTGCGCCCGAAACAGTGGCCCTGCGCATCATCAACCCGATGCGCTTCTGCCTGTTAGTCTTCCGCCCGCTGGTGTGGTTGTTTAACGGCATGGCCAACATGATCTTCCGCATCTTCAAACTGCCGATGGTGCGGAAAGACGATATCACTTCCGATGATATCTATGCCGTGGTCGAGGCCGGCGCGCTGGCCGGGGTGCTGCGCAAGCAGGAGCATGAGCTAATTGAGAACGTGTTCGAGCTGGAGTCCCGCACCGTTCCTTCCTCCATGACCCCGCGTGAAAGCGTCATTTGGTTTGATTTGCACGAAGATGAGCAGAGCCTGAAGAATAAAGTGGCCGAACATCCGCACTCGAAGTTCCTCGTCTGTAATGAAGATATCGACCACATTATCGGTTACGTCGATTCAAAAGATCTGCTGAACCGCGTGCTGGCGAACCAGAGCCTGGTGCTGACCGGCGGCGTACAGATCCGCAACACGTTGATCGTGCCGGACACCCTGACCCTGTCGGAAGCGCTGGAAAGCTTCAAAACCGCCGGGGAAGACTTCGCGGTGATCATGAATGAATACGCGCTGGTGGTCGGGATCATCACTCTCAACGACGTAATGACCACCCTGATGGGCGACCTCGTCGGCCAGGGGTTGGAAGAGCAGATTGTCGCCCGCGATGAAAACTCGTGGCTGATCGATGGCGGTACGCCGATTGATGACGTGATGCGCGTGCTGGATATCGACGAGTTCCCGCAGTCCGGGAATTACGAGACCATCGGCGGCTTTATGATGTTTATGCTGCGTAAAATCCCCAAACGCACCGACGCGGTGAAGTTCTCCGGCTATAAGTTTGAGGTCGTGGATATCGATAACTACCGTATCGACCAGTTGCTGGTGACCCGCATCGATAACAAGCCAACGGTGCTGGTGCCGAAGCAGGCGGAAACGGCGGAAAGCCAGAACGCCTGAGCGTAATCTTTTCTCTCTCCTAAGGGCGGATGACCATCCGCCCTTTTTTATGGCCCAAATGGTTATCCCACACTCCCACTTAACAAAATTGCTTTATCGGTGGGCTACAGCGATCCGGTCTATTTCACCCGCTTGTTTCGTAAACATAACGGCATCACGCCGGGTGAATATCGCAAACGCTATGCGGAAATGAAGGGCTAAAAACATCAACGGCTCCCATCGGGAGCCGTCTTTTACCTACTACGTACTGCTACGTGCCAGGCTATGCCATCTCAGTTTGCAGACGCAACACCTGACGATTGACTTCGGACATCACTGACAGATGCAGCTTGTCCTTGACCTTCGGGATAAGGATTTTGCCCTTATCAAATTCAAATGCGCCAACGTCCTTGATGTACAACCGTCCACGAAACAGGATCTTCACGTACTTCGCCACTTGCAGCGGATTGTAGCGTTGGAAAATTTTCATTCTTCTCTCCTGCCAGGGTTACGCTCTTGTGGTGCCACAGTTAGCCCACGTCTTGGGAGCGCAAATTTTAATGCCCTAAAACTATAGTCCAGAATCTCAGAGGGACCCAGTATGTATAAGTTTATTTACCCTTTGATGACAATAATTCAGAATTTTCGTTTCAGACATACGATGAAGTAAGTATAAGTCGCCGTTTTACGACTAATTTGTGCGTCAACACGCAAACTGGCATCCTCATTGCGGGTAATCACCGTCAATCGCACTTATGATTAAACGAGACCAAGTGGTCGGATCACCTGCATAAAAATGATTAAGGATTGCGCATGACCCTACGTAGCATACTGGCCGCCTCGTTACTGCTTCTCCCGCTGCTGGCCACAGCGCATAACTTCGTCGACGGCCAGCGCGTGGCGCCCGTTGGCGTCGCGGATCGGGGAGAGCTTATTCTGGATAAGGATAAGTTTAGCTATAAAAACTGGAATAGCGCCCAGCTGGCGGGAAAAGTGCGCGTGGTCCAGCACATCGCCGGACGCTCGTCAGCAAAAGAGAAAAATGCCAACCTGATCGAGGCGATTAAAGCGGCGGGCTTCCCGCACGATCGCTATCAGACCACCACCATTGTAAACACTGACGACGCCATCCCGGGCACCGGGATGTTTGTACGCAACAGCATTGAAAGTAATAAAAAGCTCTTCCCATGGTCGCAATTTATCGTCGACAGCAATGGCCTGGTGCGGAAGGCCTGGCAGCTGGACGAGAAGAGCTCAGCGATCGTGGTGCTGGATAAGAACGGGCGTGTGCAGTGGGCTAAAGACGGCGCCCTCACCCAACAAGAGGTGCAGCAGGTGATCGACCTGCTGCATAAATTGCTTAATAAATAGAGACCCGGAAGCCGGGGTTAAGGAAGGATTCACGCGGCGTGTAGTCGAGGGTTTTCCCCTGCCAGTCGTGAACATGCGCCCCGGCGGCCACCGCGACCGCATGGCCGGCGGCGGTGTCCCAGGTGCTGGTCGGCCCGAAGCGCGGATAGAGCTGGGCCTGACCTTCCGCCACCAGGCAGAATTTCAGCGACGAACCGATTGAGGTGGTCTGGTGTTCGCCAAGTTGCTCAAGATACTCCTGCAGCTCCGGATCGTTGCTATGGGAGCGGCTAATCACCACCAGCGGCGGACGGGCATCGCGGACCTGGATCTGCTTGCGTACGCCGCACTCTTCTTTCCAGGCTTTGCCATTTTGCGCGCTGTACATCACCTTCATCACCGGCGCATAGACAACGCCCAGCGTCGGCTTGCCGTTTTCAATCAGCGCGATATTGACGGTGAATTCGCCGTTACGCTTAATAAACTCTTTGGTGCCGTCCAGCGGGTCGACCAGCCAGTAGCGCTGCCAGTGCTGGCGCACTTCCCACGCCGGCGGGTCCTCCTCGGAGAGGATCGGGGTATCCGGATCCAGCGCCTGCAGGCCGCTGACAATGACTTTATGCGCTGCGATATCCGCCGCCGTGACCGGAGAATCATCTTTCTTGCTGGCGACGTTGATCGGCTGGTTTCCATCGTAGACTTCCATGATGGCATCGCCCGCATTCCGTGCAAGCTGACATACTTGTTCTAACATTCTCCACCTCGTCTGGTTACAGTGGCGTTAACTCGTTGTTTTATTTATATCGCATCACCGCGAGTTCCGCTATCTGTGATAACGATGGCGGTTTCTCTGCCCGCTTTTCTGGCAAGATTCACATTTCTGTAAGCTACAGAATATAAATACATTTTCTTCTGTGCTATCGCTCATAAAAAAGGACGCCTCTGATGATTAAGTTTAGCGCAACGCTCCTGGCCACGCTGATCGCCGCCAGCGTCAACGCCGCGACGGTCGACCTGCGGATCATGGAAACCACCGATCTGCACAGCAATATGATGGACTTCGACTATTACAAAGATGCCGCCACGGAGAAATTCGGCCTGGTGCGTACCGCCACCCTGATCGAACAGGCGCGAGCAGAAGTTAAAAACAGCGTGCTGGTGGATAACGGGGATGTGATCCAGGGGAGCCCGTTAGGCGACTATATGGCGGCAAAAGGGCTCAAAGAGGGCGATGTACATCCGGTATATAAGGCGATGAACACCCTGAATTACGCCGTCGGCAACCTGGGCAACCATGAGTTCAATTACGGTCTCGACTTCCTGCACAAGGCGCTGGCCGGGGCGAAGTTCCCCTACGTGAACGCCAATATCATCGATGCCAAAACCGGCAAACCGATGTTTACGCCGTACCTGATCCAGGATACCCGGGTCGTGGACAGCGACGGTCAAATCCACACCCTGCGCATCGGCTATATCGGCTTTGTGCCGCCGCAGATCATGACCTGGGATAAAGCCAATCTTAACGGCAAGGTGACGGTCAATGACATTACCGAAACCGCGCGCAAATATATCCCGGAGATGCGGGCGAAAGGGGCTGATGTGGTGGTAGTGGTCGCTCACTCCGGCCTCTCCGCCGACCCGTATCAGGCGATGGCCGAGAATTCGGTTTACTACTTAAGCCAGGAGCCCGGCGTGGACGCCATTATGTTCGGCCATGCCCACGCGGTGTTCCCGGGTAAAGACTTCGCCAACATCAAAGGCGCGGATATCGCCAAAGGGACGCTAAACGGCGTACCGGCGGTGATGCCGGGAATGTGGGGCGATCATCTCGGGGTGGTCGATCTGGTGCTAAATAACGACAGCGGTAAATGGCAGGTAACTCAGAGTAAAGCGGAAGCGCGGCCAATCTATGACGCGGTGGCGAAGAAATCACTGGCGGCCGAAGATGCCAAGCTGGTGGCGGTGCTGAAAGCCGATCATGACGCCACTCGCGAATTCGTCAGCAAGCCGATCGGCAAGTCCGCCGACAACATGTACAGCTATCTGGCGCTGGTGCAGGACGACCCGACGGTGCAGGTGGTCAACATGGCGCAGAAAGCCTACGTAGAACACTATATTCAGGGCGACCCGGATCTGGCGAAGCTGCCGGTGCTCTCCGCCGCCGCGCCGTTTAAAGTCGGCGGGCGTAAAAACGATCCGGCGAGCTTTGTCGAAGTGGAGAAAGGCCAGCTCACCTTCCGCAATGCCGCCGACCTCTATCTCTACCCCAACACCCTGGTGGTGATGAAGGTCAGCGGGAAAGAGGTTAAGGAGTGGCTGGAATGCTCTGCCGGACAGTTTAACCAGATCGATCCCGCCAGCAGCAAGCCGCAGTCGCTGATCAACTGGGACGGCTTCCGCACCTACAACTTCGACGTCATTGACGGGGTGAACTACCAGATCGACGTCACTCAGCCGGCCCGCTACGACGGCGAATGTCAGATGATCCATCCGCAGGCAGAGCGTATTAAGCACCTGACCTTCAATGGAAAACCGGTTGATCCGCAGGCTACTTTCCTGGTCGCGACCAATAACTATCGCGCTTACGGCGGCAAATTCGCCGGCACCGGTGAGAGCCATATCGCCTTCGCCTCACCGGATGAAAACCGTTCGGTGCTGGCGGCATGGATTGGCGCGCAATCGAAGAAGGAAGGCGCGATCCATCCGGCGGCGGATAACAACTGGCGTCTGGCGCCGATCCACAGCAACACGCCGTTGGATATTCGTTTTGAGACCTCGCCTGGCGACAAAGCCGCGGCGTTTATCAAAGAGAAAGCGCAGTATCCAATGCGCCAGGTGGCCACCGATGATATCGGCTTCGCCATTTATCAGCTGGATTTGAGCAAGTAATGCCTGTTCCCCGGTGGCGTTGCGCTTACCGGGGCTACAGGGAGTGATACATTTTCACTCCCCGTGGTTAGCCAGCACCGAGGGCAGATTAACCTCGATCCAGTCCGCCAGGGCGGCCACCTTCTCGCTCACCTGCAGGCCGAGCGGCGTCAGGCTATATTCAACGTGCGGGGGCACCACCGGATAAGAGACGCGATCGATAAAACCATCCTGCTCCAGCGCCTGCAGCGACTGCGCCAGCATCTTTTCGCTGACCCCGCCCATCTTACGGCGCAGATCGCTGAAACGGTGGGTTCCCTCGCGCAGCGCCACCAGAATCAACACGCCCCAGCGGCTGGTGACATGTTTAAGCACATCGCGCGACGGGCACTGTTCCGCAAACAAATTGCCGGTGCGCAGTTTCTCGCTCAGCGTCGGTTCGGCCATTTCACACTTACCTTTTTGTACGTACTTACTAAAAGTTAGTTAAGGTGGTAGCTTACCACAACTGCCAATAAACACGAAGGAGAAGACCCATGATCGCTCTTACCGGTGCCACCGGCCAGCTTGGCCACTACGTTCTGCAAGACCTGCTTAACACCGTCCCTGCCAGCCAGATTGTGGCGATTGTCCGCAACCCGGCCAAAGCCCAGGCGCTCAGCCAGCAGGGCGCGGTTGTCCGCCAGGCCGACTACAACGACGAAGCGGCGCTGACCGCCGCGCTGCAGGGCGTGGATAAACTGCTGTTAATCTCCTCCAGCGAAGTCGGCCAGCGTGCTGTACAGCACCGCAACGTCATTAACGCCGCCAAAGCCGCCGGGGTGAAATTCATCGCCTATACCAGCCTGCTGCATGCCGACACTTCGCCGCTGGGTCTGGCCGCAGAGCATATCGAAACCGAGCAGATGCTGGCCGACTCTGGTATCGCTTACGCCCTGCTGCGTAACGGCTGGTATACCGAAAACTATCTGGCCAGCGCGCCGCCGGCGCTGGAGCATGGCGTGTTTATCGGCGCCGCCGGCGAGGGTAAAATCGCCTCCGCCACCCGCGCGGATTATGCCACCGCTGCCGCCCGCGTTATCGCCAGTGAGGGTCATGAAGGCAAAATTTACGAACTGGCGGGTGATAACGCCTGGACGCTGAGCGACCTGGCTGCCGAGCTGAGCAAGCAAAGCGGGAAAAACGTGGTCTACCAGAACCTCAGCGAAGCCGATTTCGCCGCCGCGCTGAAAAGCGTCGGCCTGCCGGCCGGGCTTGCCGATATGCTGGCGGATTCCGATGTCGGCGCGTCGAAAGGCGGACTGTTTGACGACAGCCGCACCCTGAGTACGCTGATCGGCCGCCCGACCACCTCCCTTGCTGAAAGCGTGAAAGGCATTCTGTAACCGCCCCTCTCAGCTTTTGCGGTTGCGTCCCGGCGGTTCCTCTCCCATATTGAAGGGATAACCGTCGGGAGGCAGGCATGCAGGGCGTACCACTCCAATTTAGTGATGAAAAAGACCGCGCGCGCTTTCGCCATCTCGAACAGTTGCCCGGGGTGGAGCTTTACCACGCCCATATATCCCGCTACGCCTTTGAACCCCATACCCACGAAGCCTTCGGCATCGGCGTGATTGAGCAAGGCGCGGAGCGCTTTCGCTACCGCGGCAGTCAGCATATTGCCGCCGCAAACTCCATTGTCACCATGAATCCCGACGAGCTGCACACCGGCGAAGCGGAAACCGCCGACGGCTGGCGCTACCGGATGATTTATCTGGAGCCGGACCGTCTGGAAGCCATCACCGGGGTGCGAGACTGGTGGTTCAGCGAGGTGGTCCGCGAGGATCCCCTGCGTTCCCGACAAATTGGCCAGCTGATTTATGGCCTGTGGCATAGCGACGATCCGCTGGCCCAGCAGGGACTGCTGCTCGACCTCATCGACGCCTTCCGCCCTCTGGCCCACCATGCCTCTGCGCAAGGTGAGGCCGGGCATCGCTTTGACCGCGTGCGCGACTACCTGCACGATAACTATATGCGTCCCATCACCCTCGACGAGCTGGCGCAGGTGGCGGCGCTGAGCCCGTACCACTTTCAGCGCCAGTTTAAAGCCCACTATCACGTAACGCCCCATCAGATGCTGATGGCCATCCGTCTGTGGCGCGCCAAAGCGTTCCTCACCCACGGCATGCCCGCCGCCGAAGTGGCGATAGCCGTCGGCCTCACCGACCAGTCCCACCTGACCCGCGCCTTCACCCAGCGTTACGGCATTACGCCGGTGCGCTATCAGAAGCAGGTCGCCAGGCGCTAATGCGCAATCTCATACAATATTCCTGCCCGGCCCCCTTCTACACTGCAGACAACGGTAATGACAACGGATGCAATGATGATTAGTGGTGTGTTATACGCCCTGCTGGCGGGGCTGATGTGGGGTTTAATTTTCGTCGGGCCTTTGCTGGTGCCAGAGTATCCGGCGATGCTGCAGTCGATGGGACGCTATCTGGCGCTGGGCCTGATCGCCCTGCCGCTGGCGTGGCTCGGGCGCGCGCGACTGCGCCAGTTGAGCCGGCACGACTGGTGGACCGCGCTGGGCCTGACAATGATGGGGAACCTTATCTATTACGTCTGCCTGGCCAGCGCCATTCAGCGCACCGGGGCGCCGGTCTCCACCATGATTATCGGCACGCTGCCGGTGGTACTGCCGGTGTTCGCCAATCTGCTCTACAGCCAGCGCGACGGGAAGCTGCCGTGGCGGCGCCTGTTTCCGGCGCTAATCTGCATCGCCGTGGGCCTGATCTGCGTTAACGTCGCGGAGCTGCGTCAGGGGCTGCCGAATTTTAGCCCGTGGCGCTACGGCTCCGGCATTGCGCTGGCGCTGGGATCGGTGGTCTGCTGGGCCTGGTATGCCCTGCGCAACGCCCGCTGGCTGCGGGAGAACCCGCATCAACCGCCAATGATGTGGGCTACCGCTCAGGCGCTGGTGACGCTTCCGGTTTCGCTGGCCGGCTATCTCGCCGCCTGCGCCTGGCTGCACGGTCAGCAGGCCGGGTTTCCCCTGCCCTTCGGCCCGCGTCCGGCGGTGTTTATTATGCTGATGCTGGCCATCGCGGTGCTCTGCTCATGGGTCGGCGCGCTATGCTGGAATATTGCCAGCCAGCGGCTGCCGACGGTGATCCTCGGCCCGCTTATCGTCTTCGAAACCCTGGCCGGACTGCTGTATACCTTCCTGCTGCGGCAAAGCTTACCGCCGCTGCTGACCCTGAGCGGCATCCTGCTGCTGGTGCTCGGCGTGGTCTCCGCCGTACGCGCCAGACCGGAAAAACCGATGCTGCAGCCGCTGGCGGACGAAAAAAAGTAGCCTCGCCTCCTTAAGGGGTATTCCCTCGCCAAAAAGATGCATTTAAAATACATCTTATATTCCTGATGACGAGGTAACTGCTATGGCTTTCCGTGACCAACCTTTAGGCGAGCTGGCGTTGACCATCCCGCGCGCCTCCGCCCTGTTCCGTCAATACGATATGGATTACTGCTGCGGCGGCAAACAGACCCTGGCGCGCGCCGCGTCGCGCAAAGCGCTGGATGTCGCGGTGATTGAAGCCGAGCTGGCGAAACTGGCCGAGCAGCCTCTCTCCCGCGACTGGCGCGCGGCGCCCCTCGCGGAGATTATCGACCATATTATTGTTCGCTATCACGAGCGGCACCGTGAACAGCTGCCGGAGCTGATCCTGCAGGCCACCAAGGTTGAACGTGTGCATGCCGATAAACCGAACGTGCCAAAAGGGCTGACCAAATACCTGACCATGCTGCATCAGGAACTCTCCAGCCACATGATGAAAGAGGAACAGATCCTGTTCCCGATGATCAAACAGGGAATGGGCGCCCAGGCCGGAGGCCCGATCAGCGTGATGGAAAGCGAGCATGATGAAGCGGGCGAACTGCTGGAAGTCATTAAGCACATCACCCATAACGTGACGCCGCCGCCGGAAGCCTGCACCACCTGGAAGGCGATGTATAACGGTATCAACGCGATGATTGACGATCTGATGGAGCACATCAGTCTGGAAAATAACGTACTGTTTCCGCGCGCCCTCGGCGGGAAGTAAAAAAAGGCGCCCGCAGGCGCCCTCGACATTGTCCGTCTTATTTGGCCACTCCGGGTGGCCTTTTTTATGACGGGCCGTTGCAAGCAACGTTAAAATTTTCGTTTATTTCGCCAGCCGTTTTTTGCCGGCAAACAGCCAGCCCGCGCCCAGCAGCACAAACCACAGCGGGGTGACCATCAGCGCTTCACGGGTATCGTCTTCCAGGGTCAACAGCACCAGCACAAAGACGAAGAAGGCCATGCACACCCAGCACATCACTTTACCCAACGGCATCTTGTAGCTCGATTTTTCATGCAGCTGAGGGCGGTTTTTACGATACGCCAGGTAAGAGCAAAGGATGATGGTCCAGACGAACATAAACAGGATCGCCGACACCGTGGTGATCATGGTGAACGCAGCAATCACGCTCGGGTTGACCATCAGCATCACCACCCCGCCCAGCAGGCACATGCAGGAGAAGGTTAAGCCCTTCGCCGGCACCGCACGCTTCGACAGCTTGGCGAACATCTTCGGCGCCTGACCATCCTGCGCCAGACCGAACAGCATACGGCTGGTAGAGAACACGCCGCTGTTGGCCGAGGAGGCCGCGGAGGTCAACACCACAAAGTTAATCAGGCTCGCCGCCGCCGGCAGGCCGACCAGCACGAACAGCTCAACGAACGGGCTCTTGCTCGGCACCACGGAGCTCCACGGCGTCACCGACATAATCACAATCAGCGCGAAGACGTAGAACATAATGATACGCAGCGGGATGGAGTTAATCGCCCGTGGCAGGGATTTTTCCGGGTCTTTGGTTTCGGCGGCGGTGGTACCCACCAGCTCAATCCCCACGAAGGCAAACACCGCAATCTGGAAGCCGGCGAAGAAGCCGCTCAGCCCTTTCGGGAACCAGCCGCCGTCATTCCACAGGTGGGCAAAAGAGGCTTCGACCCCGGTCGGCGATTTGAAATGCATCATCACCATTACCAGGCCGACCACGATCAGCGCCACGATGGCGACAATTTTGATCATCGCGAACCAGAACTCCATTTCGCCAAACATCTTGACGGTGGCCAGGTTCAGGCCCAGCAGCAGCAGGATCACCGCCAGCGAGGCGACCCAGTCGGAGAGTCCGGGAAACCAGAACTGCGCGTAGGCGGTGATGGCGACAACGTCCGCCATCCCGGTCACTACCCAGCAGAACCAGTAGGTCCAGCCGGTAAAGTAGCCCGCCCACGGCCCCAGCAGATCGGCCGCGAAGTCGCTAAAGGATTTATATTCGAGGTTCGACAGCAGTAATTCGCCCATGGCACGCATCACGAAAAACAGCATAAAACCGATAATCATATAAACAAAGATAATGGATGGTCCGGAAAGGCTGATGGTTTTGCCAGAACCCATAAATAACCCGGTGCCGATCGCTCCGCCAATCGCGATCAGCTGAATATGTCGGTTTGTGAGATTTCGCCGTAGCGATTGTTCAGTCGGCTCCTGCTCGACAGCAGCGACTTTAACCTGATCTACCATGTGATTTCTTCCTGTTGTACCTGTCTGTGTTGTTCAGGCTCTGATGGCCCGTCGTCTGTCATTAACCCCAGCAAGGGCTAGTCGATATTAGGTAAGAATCGGAGGGATGAATACTATGATTTAGATATAATGTTAATTTTATGTTTAAAGTGAGTGTTATATCACTCATCTAACGCGAAATAGCTCACAAAAATACACCCATAAGTGATGAATGCAAAACATAATTCCAATTAATTTTTAACTTAAGGATTTTACGCTTTTTTTATGGCTTCCCCTGCCGCGGGGAAGAGGAAGCCGCTGCTGTTTAGATAATGTCCAGCAGTTCAACTTCGAAGATCAGGGTGCTGAACGGAGGAATCGATGCGCCAGCGCCGCGCTCACCGTAGGCGAGGTTGTGCGGGATCGTCAGTTCCCATTTGGAACCTACCGGCATCAGAGTCAGCGCTTCAATCCAGCCGCCGATCACGCCGGTCACCGGGAATTCAGCCGGTTCACCGCGAGCAACGGAGCTGTCGAAGACGGTGCCGTCGATCAGTTTGCCAGTGTAGTGCACGCGAACGCGGTCAGTACGCGCCGGGATCGGGCCTTCGCCCTGGGTCAGTACGCGGAACTGCAGACCAGACTCGGTGCTGTTCACACCCTCTTTCTCGCGGTTTTCATCAAGGTATTTTTGGCCGTCAGCGGCCATGGCCTGAAAACGCTCGCGACGCACAGCGTCAGCACGCTCGTGGATTTCACGCAGCGCGCGGTGAACGGCTTCCACCGGCACCTGCGGCTGGTTACCTTCCAGCGCATCGGCGATACCCGCCACCAGCGCTTCCGGCAGCAGCCCCTGCAGGCCGGATTCGCTCAGCTGTTGTCCAACCTGCAAGCCGATACCGTAACTTGCCTGCGCTTCGATAGTGTCAAAAGTTGGGGTTGCCATCGTTGTTCCTTTTTGGGTGATAAACATCAAGATAAAAGCGTGCGAAAGCATAACAGCCATAGCGAAATGGGTAAAACTTTGTCGGCGGATGATGACAAATCTCAGCGAAACAGAAACAATAGGCGGCAGCAGGTTAACTTTACTTTGTTCCGGTCATCAGGACGTTAGCCATCTATACTCATAGGCAGGATAAAAATATGCGGAGCAGGAGGAAAGCCATGCCCGGGCGCGTTGAACTGACATCTATTCTGGCGAAAATCTGGCACGCTCCGGATGATTTTCGCCTCCTGGACCCGCTGCCCCCGATGCACCGCCGGGGTATCATCGCAGGCTTCCTGTTGGTCATTATCGGTATCCTTCTTCCTTCCGACGATAGCCAAAGCCCGGCGACAAACAGCCGCGAAGCGAACCTGAATCTTCAGTCGCAGTCCCAGCCGCAAGCTGGCGGCAATCAGGCCGTTCCGCTCCCGCCGATCACCAATACGCCGACCGTGAGCGATGCCGATCAGATGGCGCCGGTCGCCCCGGAGCCGATTCAGGACGAGCAGCCAGATCAGGCGCAGACGCAGCAGCCTGCTTCCCAACCGTATCAATCCTCGCAGCAGCAGTCCGCACCGGGCATTGAGCAGCAGTGGCGGACCTATCGCATCGAGTCAGGCAAAACCCTGGCCCAGCTGTTCCGCGATCATGGGCTGCCGGCCACTGACGTCTACGCCATGGCGCAGGTTGAAGGCGCTGGCAAACCATTAAGCACGTTGCAGAGCGGACAGACGGTGCAAATTCGGCAGAACGCCAACGGCGTAGTCACCGGCCTCACTATCGATACCGGCAACGGCCAGCAGGTGCTGTTTACCCGCCAGTCGAACGGCAGCTTCGTCCGTGCGCGATAGTGACCTTCTCAAATCGCAGTCTTATCAATTAGCAGCCAGCTCAGGATCGTCTCTTTGATGACCTGGCGTCTGGCTTCTAATGCCTGTGGCGATACCATACTGATGTGATAAACCAGTCCCAGCGTGTGTTGATTAATTAAATAATACCCACCAAGCGCAGCAATATTAATATTCACCTGCAACGGGTCAATATCCGGTTTGAAAATATTTAATTTCTTTCCTTCATCCAGCAATGAGGCCATCAGTTCAAGGTGCGAATGGTTAATTTCAGGCAGACGCTTTGATTTCTGGTAATGGATGCCTTTACTCTGGTTTTCATTATGCACGATTTTTAAAAACCACGGATTATCGATATAATAATCCCAGGTAAAATCAATAATCTTCTCAATCGCCTGCGCTGGAGATAAACCTGAAACATCCAGTGATTTTTCTTTCTGGCGGATATCGTTCCAGGTATATTCGAGCACTTCAATAAATAAATTCTCTTTATTACCGAAGTGGTGATAGACCGTCTGTTTACTGCAATCCGCCGCCTTGACGATATTATCTACCCTGGCGCCTTCATAGCCATATTCTGCGAATTCATTTACCGCGCTGAGAAGGAGTTTTTCCTTCAGATTTTGCGCGTTGCTGGTATCAATATACATGCCGCGTCCCCATCGTCCCTTCGCTATGCCTATCATAACCCGATTTAGTCGATGCTTCAGTAAAAAGCAAAAACACTTGTTTTTCATTAAGTTATAAAGTTACCGGTGATCGGCATCACAGATCAACCAACCAGATGGTTGATCTTTAAATCATCTAACCGCATCTTGTTAGCCACCACACAAAAACCATAAACAAGATGAGGTTTACGATGAAAACAAATAATCCAGTTGCCGTTATCACCGGTGCGGCTCGCGGTATTGGTAAAGGTTGCGCGCTTGAGCTGGCCCGCGGCGGGTTCAATCTGCTGATTAACGACCGCCCCGATGCGGAAAGTATGCAAAAGCTCAAGGCAACCCAGCAGGAATGCATTGCCGAAGGCGCTGAGGTGATCTGTTTCCCTGCCGATATCGGCGATCTGTCCCTGCATGAAGAGATGCTCGATGCTGCGCAAAATCAGTGGGGGCGTCTGGATTGCCTGCTCAATAACGCCGGGATCTCGGTGAAAAAACGCGGCGATATTCTTGATCTGCAGCCGGACAGTTTTGATGAAAATATTACCATCAACACCCGCGCGCCCTTCTTCCTCGCGCAGTCGTTCAGCAAACGCCTGCTGGCGCAGCCTAAACCGGAACACGAATTACCGCATCGCTCGATTATTTTTGTCAGCTCCATCAACGCCATCATGCTGGCGATGAACCGCGGGGAATACACCATTGCCAAAACCGCGGTGTCCGCGGCCGCCCGCCTGTTCGCCGCCCGTCTGTGCGAAGAGCAGATCGGCGTATATGAAATCCGTCCAGGTCTTATCAAAACGGAAATGACGATCCCGGCTACCGCCTACTATGACGAACTGATCGCCAAAGGCCTGGTGCCATGGGGTCGCTGGGGCTTTCCGGCGGATATCGCCTCTACCGTGCGCGCCATGGCGGAAGGCAAGCTGATCTACACCTGCGGCCAGGCGGTTGCCATCGACGGCGGCCTGAGCATGCCGCGCTTCTGAGGCCCGAAAATGAGAAATCTGTTACAGCGCCCCGATCTGTTCAGCATCAATACCGCGACGCTTGGCTATAAAACGCCGCTCCCCGCCATTATTGATGCCTGTGCGGCTCGCGGCATTGGCGCCATCGCCCCCTGGAGAAGGGAGCTGGACGGCGAGAACGTATCGGCGATTGCCCGCCAGCTGGCGGCGAATCATATGGCCGTATCGGGATATTGTCGCAGCACCTATTACACCGCCCCTACGCTGGCAGAACGTAAGCGCGCAATAGACGAAAACCGCCGGGCGCTGGACGATGCCGCGACGCTCAACGCCGCCTGCTATATGCAGGTGGTCGGCGGGTTGCCGCAGGGCAGCAAAGATCTGTATGACGCGCGTGAGCAGGTGAAACACGGTATCCGTCAGCTGCTGCCGCACTCCCGGGAGGTCGGGGTGCCTATTGCCCTGGAGCCGTTGCATCCCATGACCGCCGCCGATCGTTCCTGTCTGTGTACGCTGCGCCAGGCGCTGGACTGGTGTGATGAACTTGACCCCGACGGTGAATATGGTCTCGGCGTCGCGGTGGATGTTTACCACGTCTGGTGGGACCCCGATCTCGCCAGCCAGATCCAGCGGGCGGGAAAACGGATTCTGGCGTTTCACGTTTCCGACTGGCTGGTGCCCACGACCGACCTGGTCAACGACCGCGGCATGCCGGGCGATGGCGTGATAAATATCCCCTCGATTCGCCGTCTGGTGGAAAGCGCTGGTTTCAACGGAGCGGTGGAATTAGAAATATTCTCGCCGCATAACTGGTGGCAAAAAGGCATTACTAGCACCCTGGATATTAGCGTCGATCGCATCGCGCATTATTGCTAAGGATTAACCATGAATGCTTACCCCGTTCTGTTCAGCAGAACGGCGGCTTCCTGCCGCCTGACGCTGAACCGCGAAGATAAATGTCACGCGATTAATGAAGAGATGATCGAATTACTCGATCGTTATTTAAGCGAAATAGAAAATGACACCACATTACGGCTGGTGGAATTAACCGCCACCGGCGACAAATTCTTCTGCGCAGGCGGCGATATTAAATCCTGGTCCGCTTACTCGCCGCTGGATATGGGCAGAAAGTGGATTAAACGCGGTAACGAAGTTTTTTCCCGCCTGCGCAATCTGCCACAGCTGACCGTCGCCAATATTAACGGCCATACCATCGGCGGCGGCATCGAACTGGCGCTGTGCTGCGATATTCGCATCGCGAGCCCGGCGGCCAAGTTCTCCACACCGGAAGTGACGCTCGGCATGATCCCCGGCTGGATGGGCATTGAACGCGTGCTTAACCAGGTGGGCCCCACGGTGGGCCGCCAGATGCTGATGCTCGGCAAACGCCTTACCGCCCAGCAGGCACAGGCGGCAGGCTTAATTAACGAGGTGGTCGAAAAAGCGCAGGTGGAGAGCTGGATGGCAAATCAGCTCACTACCGTGGAGAAATGTGGCCCGGTGGCGCTGGCGCATATTAAACAGCTCATTCTGGCCCTCGAGAATAAACATGCGGATTATCCGCACCAGCTGCTGGCCGGATTGATGTCCGCCACCGAGGACTGCCAGCAGGCAACGCGCGCGTTCGCGGAAAAAGGCAACGTGACCTTCCGCAACCAGTAAGGAATAAACGATGAATAAAATGACAACGGCTGACGCGCTGGCCGCCCAGATTGAGGATGGCGCGACGATCGCTATCAGCGGTAACGGCGGCGGCATGGTGGAGGCCGATTATCTGCTGGCGGCGATCGAAAAACGCTTTCTGGAAACCGGCCATCCCTGCGATCTGACGCTGGTGCATTCCCTGGGTATCGGCGATCGCGACGGCAAAGGCTCGAACCGTTTCGCTCACGCGAAAATGTTGAAACGGGTGATTGCCGGCCATTTTACCTGGTCGCCCAAGATGCAGGCGCTGGTGAAGAACGAAGAGATTGAAGCCTATTGCTTCCCCGGCGGGGTCATCCAGGCGCTGCTGCGCGAGATCGGCGCCGGACGTCCGGGGCTTATCACCCACGTTGGCCTCGGCTCGTTCGTTGACCCGCGTCACGACGGCGGCAAATCCAATGCCATCACCCGCGAAGATCTGGTGGAGCTTATCGAGATCGATGGCGAAACCAAACTGCGCTATCGCCCGTTTGCCGTCGATTACGCCATTGTGCGCGGGACCTATGCCGACGCGCGCGGCAACATCAGCCTCGAAGAAGAAGCCATCAACATGGATAGCTACTCGATGGCGCTGGCAGCGCATAACAGCGGCGGCAAGGTCTTTGTTCAGGTGCGCGACGTGCTGGAAGCGGGCGCAATTGCCCCGCGTAACGTCACCCTGCCGGGGATCCTGGTAGACGGCATTGTGGAATATCGCGAACAGCCGCAGACCTATCTCGGCGGCTACGACCTGACCATCAGCGGCCAACACCGCCGCCTCTGCTCCAGCGACGCCATTGAGCTGGTCTGCCATCCGGTACGCCGCCTGATCGCCCGCCGCGCGGCCCGCGAACTGGTTGCCGGCGCGTCCACCAACTTCGGCTTTGGTATTCCCGGCGGCATCCCCGGCATCGCGCTGCGCGAAGGCGTACCGTACCAGAGTTTATGGCTCAGCGTGGAGCAAGGCGTCCATAACGGCATGATGCTGGACGATGCGTTATTCGGTTGCGCACGCAACGCCGACGCCATTCTTCCTTCACTGGATCAGTTTGAATTCTACAGCGGCGGTGGGATCGACATCACCTTCCTCGGCATGGGCGAGATGGATCAGTGCGGCAACGTCAATGTCTCCCACATCAACGGCAATCTGATTGGCCCCGGCGGCTTTCTGGAGATCGCTCAGAACGCCCGCAAGGTAGTGTTCTGCGGCACTTTCGACGCCAAAGGCAGCAAAATTGACGTTACTCCAGACGGCCTGCATATCGCGCAGTCCGGGCAAATTCCCAAGCTGGTCGCCAACGTGGAAAAGATCACCTTTAGTGCCGATTACGCCCGTAAGAGCGGACAGGAAGTGCTGTATATCACCGAACGCGCAGTATTCCAGCTAACGGCTGAAGGTGTGGAGCTTACCGAAGTCGCCCCTGGGGTCAACATTGAGCGCGATATTCTGCCGTATATGGCGTTCCGGCCGATTATCAGGCACCCGCGTCTGATGGACAGCAACCTGTTTACGCCAATGGAGGAAGCATGAGCCAGGTGAGTGACGCCATCCTTGATGCGCTGACGCACGTTGCTTTTCCGAAAGGCTTCGCCCAGGCAGAGCCCTCCTCGGTAGTGACCATTGATAACGTGACCTATCCCGTCTGGCGGGCCGATGCGCTGGTCGTCGGCAGCGGTGCGTCCGGGCTGCGCGCGGCGGTGGAGCTTCAGCGTCGCCAGCAAAACGTCCTGCTGGCGACGGCGGGCCTCTATATGGGCACCTCCGCCTGCTCCGGTTCGGATAAGCAGACGTTGTTCACCGCAGCCACCGCGGGCAATGGCGATAACTTCGTTGCGCTGGCGGAGGCGTTAGCCAGCGGCGGAGCGATGGATCTCGATACTGCCTATGTGGAAGCCGTCGGCTCGTTACATACATTGGGGGGATTACAATATCTCGGTCTGGAGCTGCCGGAAGATCGCTACGGCGCCATTCTGCGTTACCAGACGGACCACGACGAGGCCGGTCGGGCCACCTCCTGCGGGCCGCGTACCTCGCGTCTGATGGTGAAGGTACTGCTCGGTGAGGTGAAACGACTGGGGATCCCGCTGTTAACCAGCGCAACCATCATTAAGCTGCTGCACCAGCGCGATGCCTCTGGCGTTGACCGTGTGGCTGGCGCAATTCTGGCGACCGGTTCACGGGCCTGGAATACATCCGGCCTGGCGATTGTCACCGCGCCGAATGTCGTCCTGGCTACCGGCGGCCCGGGGGAGCTGTATCGCGACAGCGTTTACCCACATAAATGTTTTGGCTCGCTGGGACTGGCGCTGGAAGAAGGGATCACGCTCGCTAATCTGACGGAAAGCCAGTTCGGCATCGGTACGCCGCGCAGCGCTTTTCCGTGGAATTTATCCGGCACCTATGTGCAAGTGATCCCATATATCTACTCCGTGGATAACGAAGGTAACGAACATAACTTTCTGGCTGACTACTACCGTACCACCCAGGAGCTGGCGTCGAACATCTTTCGCAAGGGATACCAGTGGCCATTCCATGCCACCAGAGTGCTGGACTTTGGCTCCAGTCTGCTGGATATGGCCGTCGCGCACGAGCAGCAATTGGGCCGCAAAATCTATATGGATTTTCTGCGCAACCCGCAGCCGGTACCGGGCGACCTGCCTTTCTCGCTCGACCGGCTCGACAACGACGTTCGCGCCTATCTGGAGAACAACGACGCGCTGGCCGCGCTGCCCATCGAACGCCTGCAGCGGATGAATCCCTTATCCATCGGCCTGTACAGCATGCATGGCCACGATCTCACCCAGGCGCCGCTGCAGTTTGCCATGAATAATCAGCATATGAATGGCGGTATTGAGGTCGATATCTGGGGACAGACTTCGCTGCCCGGCTGCTTTGCGGTCGGCGAAGTGGCCGGTACGCACGGCGTGACCCGCCCCGGCGGGGCCGCGTTGAACGCCGGACAGGTCTTTGCCGTGCGTCTGGCGCGCTATATCGCCGAAGCGGGCTGGCGAGGGGAAAGCGACGCGGTGGAAGCGCTCGCTACCGGCCCCCTCAAGCAGATTAACGCGGTGATCCAACAGGCGTTGGATAACGCCTCAGGGCGCTCGTTATCAAGTCTGAGAGAGGAAATACAGGCGCGGATGTCTGATTACGCCGGATTTATCTGTCATGTGGACACCATCTGCCCGGCCGCGCAGGAGGCCCGGCAGCTGCTGGCAAGCCTCGCCCATGACGCCCTCTCAATTCAGCACCTGGCTGAGATCCCGGGGCTTTTCATGTGGCGTCAACTGACGCTGGCCTCGGCGGCTATCCTGACCATGCTGGAGGAGTATGTCGCCGCAGGCGGCGGAAGCCGGGGCGCGCGAATTATTCTTGACCCGCAAGGTGACTGCCTGCCGTTAACCCGCCACGGCCCCTTGGCGCAATGGCGTTTTCGGCCAGAACAACAGGCCGACAAAAAGACGAAGCTCACCATTCAGTATCGGGAAAATAAATTTATTTTCCAGCAACAATCATTAAGAAAATTACCGGATTTAAAAGGTAATTATTTTGAAAAGAACTGGCCTGATTTTCTCTGTGGAGAAATATACCGCAAGCAGTAACTTATAAAGTATTTAATCTTTCTTGTACCCTACCTGTTAAGGTGACTAATATGAAAATAAAAGGACTCCGATGGTGGATAATCGGTTTGGTCGCGCTGGGCACTGCCATTAACTATCTGGCAAGAAGTTCTCTTAGCGTCGCTGCATCGACATTATTTACTGAGTTACATATTACTGAACAGCAATATTCATGGGTCATAATGTCATTCCAGATGGCCTATACCTTAGCGCAATCGGTCTGCGGATATATTTTAGACTCGATTGGTTTACGTATTGGTTTCTTTATTTTTGCCCTCGCCTGGTCATTCGCTAACATGGCGCATGCGCTGGCGATTAACTGGCAGTCATTGGCGTTCTGCCGCGGTCTGCTTGGCCTGAGTGAATCAGCCGCGATCCCGGCGGGTATCAAAGCCACATCGGAATGGTTTCCTTCGAAAGAGCGCGGCATCGCCGGCGGTTTATTCAATATTGGGACATCCCTCGGCGCGATGCTGGCGCCACCGATTGTGGTATGGGCGATTATCTATATGCACTGGCAGTTCGCCTTTATTTTCACAGGTTCATTCGGACTTATCTTTGCCTTTTTATGGCTGTTTTTATATCGCCCACCAGAAAAACATAAATGGATATCCGAAGAAGAAAAGCAATATATTGCCGCCGGTCAGGAAAAGGAATTACAGTCTGATGGCGATAAACGTCCACCGCTGAGAGCGCTGCTAAAACAGCGTAATTTCTGGGGCATTGCCATGACCCGCTTTCTGTCGGATCCCGTCTGGGGAACTTTGAGTTTCTGGTTGCCGTTATATTTAATCCAGGTCCGCCACCTGCCATTAAAAGAAATCGCGATGTTTGCCTGGCTCCCCTTCCTGGCAGCGGATATCGGCTGCGTGGCGGGAGGCGTGCTTTCTAATCTGCTAATCACAAAATTTAACGTCACGACGGTCAATTCCCGACGGATAGGTTTTACGATTGGCGCGCTACTGATGACCTCGTTGTCCGCCGTCGGCTTTGTGGGAAACGTCTACTTTGCCATCGCATTGATTAGCCTTGGCGGTTTTGCCCATCAGATGCTGTCGACCATGGCGATGACCTTAGCTTCCGATCTGTTTAAAAAGAACCAGGTTGCTACCGTCAGCGGTATGGCAGGCTCTGCCGCCTGGCTGGGACAGCTGCTCTTCACCATGGTGATGGGGCTGCTGGTGCATCAGATTGGCTACACGCCCTTCTTTATTGCGCTCAGTATTCTCGACCTTATTGCGGCGGCTATTATCTGGCTAACGGTTATCGATCCGCAGCGCGCCGTCAGAGAGCCAATACTCACCACCTGACGTAAATCGTTCCGGCGCCATGCCGGGACGAAACACGCCAGAGCCATACATCATCTCCTGATACAGACTTTCATCTGAACAGGGGTTACCACAGCGCTGTCTGCTGCGACTTCTTGCTCTATACGTGTTGAATGATTCCCCGGAACAGGGTAAGAAAAAACAGAATAACAATGAAAGGCGCTAAAAAGCAAAACGCCGGCACAAGGCCGGCGATTTGTTGTTACCAGAACGTCAGAGGCCGATTACTCAGCAACCACGTTGATGATAACTTTAGCGAATACTTCGCTGTGAACCTGGAAGTTCACTTCGTGCTCGCCAACGTTACGCAGAACGCCGTTCGGCAGGCGAACTTCGCTCTTAGCAACTTTAACGCCTGCTGCAGTAACAGCGTCAGCGATGTCGCGAGTACCGATGGAACCGAACAGTTTACCTTCGTCGCCAGCTTTAGACGCGATGGTTACGGATTCCAGGGCGTTGATCTGCTCAGCACGAGCTTCAGCTGCTGCCAGAACGTCAGCCAGTTTGGCTTCCAGTTCAGCACGACGTGCTTCGAAGAATTCAACGTTTTTCTTGGTAGCAGGAACAGCTTTACCCTGCGGGACCAGGAAGTTACGAGCGTAGCCCGCTTTAACGTTAACCTGATCACCCAGGCTACCCAGGTTTGCTACTTTATCAAGCAGAATAACTTGCATTACCTTATCCTCTCAAAGTCGTATTAATGGACCGTGACCGATTACTGATGACGATCAGTGTACGGCAGCAGGGACAGGTAGCGAGCGCGTTTGATAGCGCGAGCCAGCTGACGCTGGTATTTTGCACGGGTACCGGTGATACGGCTCGGGACAATCTTACCGCTTTCGGTGATGTAGTTTTTCAGCGTAGCGATATCTTTATAGTCGATCTCTTGAACGCCTTCCGCGGTGAAACGGCAGAACTTGCGACGACGGAAATAACGTGCCATATGGCTAGTCTCCAGAATCTATCAATTCAATCTGCTCGGCATGCAGAACCATTTTGCTCAAGCCGTTCTTTGCCTTATGGCAAGAGATGAACCCTCGAACGGTTACTGCGCTACCGACCGTTATACTGTGAGTAATGGCCTGGTTCTCATGACCGCTAATAATAACGGGCATCTGACACCATGCCTGCCGGTGAAAACCGGCTTCCTCCTGCACTGAACGATGCTCAAGCACGAACTGGCAGTGAGGAATTCCTGACGGGCTGACCTTACGAAGTGGAGTCCTGCAAATAATGCCGGACAGCTCCAGACGGTTGGTCATCAGGATTACTCTTCAGAATCCCCAGCTTCAGAATCATCTGCGGTTTCGTTGGCGAAATCTTCGCGACGCTCACGGCGCTCGTCTTTCGCTTTAACCATCGGAGATGCTTCGGTAACAGCGTGCTTAGTACGCATTACCATGCTGCGGATAACGGCGTCGTTGAAGCGGAAGTTAGTTTCCAGCTCATCGATCGCTTCCTGCGGCGCTTCAACGTTCATCAGAACGTAGTGAGCTTTGTGCAGTTTGTTGATCGGATAAGCCAGCTGACGGCGGCCCCAGTCTTCCAGACGGTGGATCGTACCTGCTGCTGCAGTAATTGCACCAGTGTAACGTTCGATCATGCCCGGAACCTGTTCGCTCTGGTCAGGATGGACCATAAAAACGATTTCGTAATGACGCATCGAATTGCTCCTTACGGATTATTCAGCCTCCTGTCTGGGTCAGCCGCGGCCCATGGAGGCAAGGAACGTGTTAAAGGGCGGCTGAAAAATTGACGCGTCATTCTAATGGCGGCCCCTCAGGAACACAAGCGCATTTGCACAAATAATTCGCACTAAGCGCCAAGCTGGGCTAAGTGGGTGATTTAAAATTAACCAATAAAGGAAGCGGCATTTTTTTGAACAACTGCATCAGAAAAGGTCGCCATGCGATGAACGCGCAGCGATTACACTTATATCAAAGCCCAACGACCACAGGAGAACCCCGAGTCAGCGTCAGGACTGTCAGTCAGGAGCGTAGTATATGAAACTGAAAATCATCGCCATGATGGCTGCGCTTTTCTTCAGCGCCAACGCGCTGGCAGCTATCCAAATCACCGAACGTCAGGCCCGCAACATGGACGACGTGCAGAGCCTCGGCGTTATCTATATCAATCACAATATGGCCACTGAGCACGAGGCCGAACAGGCCCTTAGCCAGATGAGCGATGCGCAGGGGGCGAAATACTTTCAGCCTATCCTGATGCACGAACCAGAAACCAACGGCCCGCTTCGCGCCAGCGCGGTGATATACCGCTAACGCCTGTCCGATTCTTCGCCTCTCCTCGCGAGGGGCGAAGCGAGGTCTGCGCCCAAACGCAATTGAGAATTATTTTACAAACCGACTTACCAGCGTCATCGCAACCTGATTTAATCAGCCACTCGCCATTTGATAATCAGGAGTGATTGATGGTTCCGCGTTTCGCCACCTTAGGCCGTATCCCCAAAGGCGTTTGGGTACTCGGCGGCGTCAGCCTGCTGATGGATGTCTCCTCCGAGATGATCCATAGCCTCTTACCGCTGTTTATGGCCACTACCCTCGGCGCCAGCGTGATAATTATCGGTCTTATCGAGGGACTGGCGGAAGCCACCGCCCTGATCCTGAAGGTCTTCTCCGGCGCAATCAGCGACTATGTCGGCAAGCGTAAAGGACTGGCGCTGCTGGGCTACGGCCTGGGCGCGCTCAGTAAGCCGCTGTTTGCCATCGCCCCTACCGCCGGGGTGGTGTTTAGCGCCCGCATGATTGACCGCGTAGGCAAAGGTATTCGCGGCGCGCCGCGCGATGCGCTGGTCGCCGATGTCACCCCGCCGGAGATCCGCGGCGCCGCCTACGGACTACGCCAGGCGCTGGATACCGTCGGCGCCTTTCTCGGCCCGCTGCTGGCGGTGCTGCTGATGTTTATCTGGGCCAACGATTTTCACGCTATTTTCTGGGTGGCGGTCATTCCCGCCGTGCTCTCCATTCTCCTGCTCGGATTCGGCCTACAGGAGCCAAAATCCGCCATCGCGCACAAACGCAGCAATCCGCTGAAGCGCGAAAACCTGAAAAAGCTCTCCGCCGCCTACTGGTGGGTGGTCGCGATCGGCAGCATTTTCACCCTCGCCCGCTTCAGCGAAGCCTTTCTGGTGCTGCGCGCCCAGCAGATGGAGATCCCGCTCTATACCATCCCGCTGGTGATGGTGGCGATGAACCTGGTCTACAGCCTCACGGCTTACCCGTTCGGTAAACTCTCAGACAGCATGAGCCACAGCAAACTGCTGCAGTGGGGGCTGCTGGTGCTGATCCTCGCCGATATCGTGCTGGCGCTCAGCGGCCACTGGAGCACGCTGCTGATCGGCGTCGCGCTGTGGGGGATTCATATGGGAATGACCCAGGGCCTGCTGGCGGCGATGGTCGCCCATACGGCGCCACCGGAGCTACGCGGCACGGCGTTCGGTATGTTTAATCTGATGAGTGGCCTGGCTCTGCTGCTGGCCAGCACCGGCGCGGGGGTACTGTGGGAAACCTTCGGCGCCGCCTCGACGTTTTACGCCGGGGCGATAATTTGCGTGGTCACGCTCATCGGCATGCGCGTGATGCCGTCGGCCTATCGTCAGGATTAAAAACGGCTCCGGGGCCAGACCAGTTGCTTCACCGTGAGGGGTGAAAGCCCCGGAGCGCGCTATCTACTTTTGCCCATAGTAGGCGTTTGGCCCATGCTTACGCTGAAAATGCTTATTCATCAGCCAGCTATCGATGGGCTGCAACTGCGGATTAATGCCGCGGGCAATCCACGCCATGCGCGCCACCTCTTCCATCACCACCGCGTTGTGTACCGCCTCGTGGGCGTCTTTGCCCCAGGCAAATGGCCCGTGCTGATAGACGACGATCCCCGGCGTATGCAGCGGATTGGCCTCACCCAGCGTTTCGATAATCACCTGCCCGGTGTTCAGCTCGTAGGCCTCGTCCACCTCCTGTGCGCTAAGCGCCCGGGTGCAGGGAATATCGCCGAAGAAGTAGTCCGCATGGGTGGTGCCGAGCGCCGGGATCGCCAGCCCCGCCTGCGCCCAGGCGGTGGCGTGCGTCGAATGGGTATGCACCACCCCGCCAAGGTCGGGATAACGGCGATAGAGCGCCAGATGGGTGGCGGTATCAGAGGAGGGACGCCAGCGCCCTTCCACCACGTGCCCCTGCAGATCAACCACCGACATGTCATCGACGGTCATTGACTCGTAGGCGATGCCGCTGGGCTTAATCACCACCAGCCCACGCTGCCGATCAATGGCGCTAACGTTACCCCAGGTAAAGGTCACCAGGCCGTAGCGCGGCAGATCCATATTGGCCTCGAACACCTGCTGTTTCAGCTGTTGCATTATGCCGCCTCCATCAGGCCCGCGCGGGCCATCCGCGCCTTCACCCAGTCACGTGCCTTCGCCACCTCCGCCAGCGGGTCAGCGCTGGTTTCGCTCCACATCTCAATCAGGTACGGGCCGCAGTAGCCGGTCTGCTTGAGCGTTTCGAAGCAGCGTTCAAAATCGACCACCCCTTCGCCGAACGGCACGTTTTTAAAGACGCCGGGCTTCGTGTCTTTGACGTGTACCGCCACGATATGCCCGCTCCCCGCCTTCAGCTCCATCTGGACGTCGTTATCCCACGCCGACAGATTGCCGATATCCGGGTAAAGCTGGAACCACGGATTATTCAGGTAATGGGCATAGCCCAGCGCTTTACTGATCGAGTTCATCAGCGGGTAGTCCATGATCTCCATCGCCAGGGTTACCTGGGCTCGGCTGGCCATCTCGACGCTCTGTTTCAGGCCGTCGCGAAAGCGGCGGCGCGTCTCATCGTTCGCCTGCTGGTAATAGACGTCGTAGCCTGCCAGCTGGATCACCCGAATCCCCACATCCTGCGC
Organism: Klebsiella sp. HMSC16A12; assembly: GCF_001808265.1. Lineage (NCBI taxonomy): Bacteria > Pseudomonadati > Pseudomonadota > Gammaproteobacteria > Enterobacterales > Enterobacteriaceae > Klebsiella > Klebsiella sp. HMSC16A12. Next base: position 45,860 of record NZ_KV792628.1, on the reverse strand, counting down.
CAGGCGGATGGCTTTACGCATGATCTCCAGCCCCTGATGCCGCACCGCGTCGTCTTCACTACCCAGCGGAAAACGGCGATGGGCGCTAAGGCACATCGACGGCACCCGGACGCCGGTTTCAGCCACCGCCTTGACCAGCGCCAGACGCTGCTCCGGGCTCCAGTCCAGCCGCGCAAGGCGGGCGTCCGTTTCATCGAGAGACATCTCAACGAAATCAAAGCCCAGCGCTTTTGCAAGCTTTAGCCGCTCCAGCCAGCACTCCCCGGCGGGGAGCGCTTTTTCATAGATGCCGAGCGGAATGGATTTCGCCAACATAGTCGCTCCTTAACCCCACAGCTGGGCGATAGAGCGTTTAAACTGGCGCGCCGCTTCCACCGGCGAGGCGGCATCGCGGATGCTGCGTCCGGCAATAAAGACGTGAACAGGGATCCCGGCAAACAGCGGCAGGTCTTCCAGCGCCAGCCCGCCGGTGACGGTCACTTTGAAGCCCATATCAGACAGACGCTTAATCGCGCTGATATCCGCCTCACTCCACGCCACGCCTGCCGCCTGCGCGTCGCGGCTGCGGTGATAGACCACCTGCTGAATACCCGCCTCGCGCCACGCCTGCGCCTGCTCCCAGGTCCAGAAGCCGGTCAGCTCAATTTGCACATCGCCGTTGAACTCTTTGGCGACGTCCAGCGCCCCTTTGGCGGTGTTGATATCGGCGCAGCAGATCACTGTGACCCAGTCGGCGTTGGCTTCGAAGCACATCCGCGACAGGATCTTGCCGGCATCGGCAATTTTGGCGTCCGCCAGCACGATTTTATGCGGATACAGCGCTTTCAGATCGCGCACCGCGCGTACACCTTCACCGACGCAGAGGATAGTGCCGACTTCAATGATATCTACCTCTTCGGCGATCAGACGGGTTGTTTCATAAGCGCTGGCCAGCGTTTGGTTGTCCAGGGCGACCTGTAACATAGGTAATGACATGATAGTGTTCCTTTTAAACAGCCGCCGCGGTGGCGTTTTTGATTAAATCCAGCACTTCCTGCTCGCTGCGGCAGGCGCGTAAACGGTCGAAATTGGCTTCGTCATCAAACAGGTTAACGATCTGCATGATGCCCACTTCCTGGTGGGTGGTGGCGTCAACCGCCGCCATGGTGATCAGGATGTCGACCGGGTCGTTATCTTCGTGGTTGAAAATCAGCGGTTTCTTTAGCGTGACCAGCGCAAAGCCGGTTTTTTTGACGCCCTCTTCCGGCCGCCCGTGCGGCATGGCTAATCCCGGAGCGATCACAAAATAGGGGCCGTGCTGCGCGACGCCGTCGAGAATTGCCTGGTAGTAGCGCGGTTCCACCACGTCGGCGGCCACCAGCAGATCGACGCCGATTTTCACCGCCTCCTGCCAGGTTTCCGCTTCCGCCTGCAGGCGAATGGAGTGATTCTGCGCCAGTGATTCATGGAGTTTCATGGCCGCTCCTTATTTCACGTCCTGCGGGAAATGAGCTTTAATCACCTCCAGCAGCTTTGGCCCGAAATCCGCGGGGGAAAGCATATTACGCACCCCCACCACGTGTTTATTGCCGGAGACGGTAATCTCCCCCGCGATATGGGTTGAAGCGATGATGATATCCGCGCCGTTTAGTTCGCTTTTGTATTCACCCACCGCGCAGCTGTTCACCGTGTGGTCGATATTGGATTGCGTCAGGAACTGATCCACTTTCATTTTCATGATCATAGAACTGCCTTGCCCGTTACCACACACAGCCAGAATACGTACGGTCATAATCAGAACTCCTTATTGGGCAGAGGCCTCTGCCAGTTGTTTTTCCGCGTCTTCTTCGGCGCGCAGCGCGCGGCCAGCGAAGAACATATAAGCGAGAGCAATCAGGATGATGACGGCCATAAACGCCAGCCCGATGGAGGCGAAGCCCTGCATCATCGGCGGCGCCAGAATCGACCAGTCCGCCATTCCCATCCAGGCGCTCATACCGGTGAGCTTCACCGCCCACACGCAGCCGAAAATTTCAACCATGCCCATCACCAGGCAGATCTTGAGCGCCGCGCGCCAGCCGCCGAAGTGGTTGGCAAAGACGCCAATCGTCGCGTTGGAGAAGAACATCGGGATAAAGCCCGGAATAATCAGAATTGAAGAGCCGATGCCAACCAGAATGCCGACGGCAATCAGCTGGCCGATGGTGCCCCACATAAAGCCCCACACCACCGCATTCGGCGCAAAGCTATAGATCGCGGCGCAGTCAATCGCCAGCACCGCGCCGGGGATCAGGCGTTGCGAGATACCGTTGAAGGCTTCGGACAGTTCGGCGACGAACATCCGCACGCCCTGGGTAATGATGAAAATGGCCACCGCGAAGGAGAAACCGGTCTGCAGGATATAGACCGTCCAGTGGGTTTTCCCCGCCATCGCCTGCACGACGTCAATACCAAAGGAAAGCAGGATCGCGCCAAAGAAAATGGTCATGACAATCGCGGTGGAAACGATGTTGTCGTGGAAGATATTGAGCCAGCCTGGCAGCTTGAGGTCTTCCACACTCTCCTCTTTTTTCCCCAGATACGGCGCCACTTTGTAGGCAATCCACGAGGCAAACTGCTGCTGGTGACCGATGGAGAAGCCGCAGCCGTCGGTGACCAGCTGAGTCGGCTTGAACATCATGTTGGAGGTGATACCCCAGTACAGGGAGACCAGCACGGCGGTACAGATGATGGTCGTCCACATTCCGCAACCAAAGATAAAGAACGAGACGGCGATCAGCCCCGCCTGCTGAAACATGATATGGCCAGTCAGCATGATGGTGCGGATGCCGGTTAGACGGCGCAGCAGGACGTAACAGATGTTGAGCGCCAGCGCCAGCAGCACCGCGTAGCCCACCCAGCTATAGGCCTCGCCCATCCGGTCGATGGTCGCCATCATCGAGGCATAGGTGTCAGAGATCGCGCCGTTGATGCCGTACACCTCTGACATTTTCGCCACCACCGGTTTAAAAGTGCTGGTGAGGATGCCGGAGCCGGCCTGTAACAGCATGAAGCCGATAATGGTTTTGATCGTGCCTTTAATAATCACACTGACGCTTTTGCGCAGCAGGATATAGCCCAGACAGGTGACGATACCCAGCAGCAGCGGGGCATTGGTCATCACCTGATTAAAGAAAACGGTAAAGATGTTGTAGAGGATTGCCATAACACACTCCCGATGGTGAAGGCGCTGAACGCGCCTTACGCTCAGCATTTCTCGCTGCCCACTCTAATAATCAAAAATAATCACAACAAGATTGAATTTGATTAAATGTGACGCGCGCCGCAATAATCCTCTATTTCATTGTGACTATTGCCGAGCAGTAGCACCGAAACATAATTAAACATTTTCAAATCATATAGATAAAACAAAGCACAACCTTTATGGATGCTGGAGCCCCTGAGAGGTGATGCGCATCTCTTCGTAAAATTGATGGAAAACAAGATTGCAATCTTGAAAATCCAGTGACAACATAAATCAAAACCAATCAAAATTTGATTACTATTGAAAATACGAGGAAGAGCACAATGAGTAAAGTACAGACCATCACCCGTGAATCATGGATCCTGAACACCTTTCCGGAATGGGGCAGCTGGCTGAATGAAGAGATTGAGCAGGAGCAAGTTGCGCCCGGCACCTTCGCCATGTGGTGGCTCGGCTGTACCGGTATCTGGTTAAAATCCGAAGGCGGGGCTAACGTCTGCGTCGATTTCTGGTGCGGCACTGGCAAACAGAGCCACGGCAATCCGCTGATGAAAACCGGCCACCAGATGCAGCGGATGGCAGGTGTGAAAAAATTACAGCCGAACCTGCGCACCACGCCGTTCGTTCTGGATCCGTTCGCCATTCGCCAGATTGACGCGGTCCTCGCGACCCACGATCACAACGATCATATTGACGTCAACGTCGCCGCCGCCGTCATGCAGAACTGCCCGGCCGATGTGCCGTTTATCGGCCCGAAAACCTGCGTCGACCTGTGGATCGGTTGGGGCGTGCCGAAAGCGCGCTGTATCGTCATGAAACCTGGCGATGTCGTGAAGATCAAAGACATTGAGATCCATGCGCTCGATGCGTTCGATCGCACCGCGCTGATCACCCTCCCGGCGGACCAAAAAGCCGCTGGCGTACTGCCGGACGGCATGGACCAGCGCGCGGTCAACTACCTGTTTAAAACACCGGGCGGCAACCTGTACCACAGCGGCGATTCCCACTACTCCAACTACTACGCGAAGCATGGCAACGAGCATCGGATTGACGTCGCCCTCGGCTCGTATGGCGAGAACCCGCGCGGGATCACCGACAAAATGACCAGCGCCGATATCCTGCGCATGGCAGAGTCGCTCAACGCCAAAGTTGTGATCCCGTTCCACCATGATATCTGGTCAAACTTTCAGGCCGATCCGCAGGAGATCCGCGTTCTGTGGGAGATGAAAAAGGAGCGTCTGAAGTACGGCTTCAAGCCGTTTATCTGGCAGGTCGGCGGCAAATTTACCTGGCCGCTGGATAAAGACAATTTCGAATATCACTACCCGCGCGGTTTCGACGATTGCTTCACCATTGAGCCGGATCTGCCTTTCAAATCCTTCCTGTAAGTCGCCGCCGGCAGGCCCTGCCTGCCGGAAATACCCCGCCGCAGGGTTAGTATTTTCACATGATTTCAAATATCATCTTTGCCGTTCACTTTTAATCGGATTCGCTCATGACGGAAGCGCAAAGGCACCAAATTCTGCTGGATCTGCTCGCCCAAACGGGGTTTGTTACCGTGGAGCAGGTGATGTCGCGGCTCGGGATCTCACCCGCTACCGCCCGACGTGATATCAACAAGCTGGATGAAAGCGGCAAACTGAAAAAGGTTCGTAATGGCGCGGAAGCCATTAGCGAACAGCGCCCCCGCTGGACGCCGATGAACATCCACCAGGCGCAAAATCTGGATGAAAAAGTGCGTATTGCACGCGCCGCTTCGCAACTGATCGCGCCGGGTGAGAGCATCGTCATTAACTGCGGCTCCACCGCCTTTCTGTTGGGTCGGGAACTGTGCGGCAAACCGGTGCAGATCATCACCAACTATCTGCCGCTGGCTAACTACCTGATCGACCAGGAGCATGACAGCGTGATTATCATGGGCGGCCAGTACAACCGCAGCCACGCCATCACCCTCAGCCCCCACGGTAGCGAGAACAGCCTCTATGCCGGACACTGGATGTTTACCAGCGGCAAAGGGCTCACCGCCGAAGGCCTCTACAAAACGGATATGTTGACCGCCATGGCCGAGCAAAAAATGCTTAACGTGGTCGGCAAACTGGCGGTGCTGGTCGACAGCAGCAAGATCGGCGAGCGCGCCGGGATGCTATTCAGCCAGGCCGGACAAATAGACGTGGTGATCACCGGCAAACAGGCCGATGCCGCGATCCTCAAACAGCTTGAGGATCAAGGCGTCAGCGTAATCCGCGTTTAAAGGTGCTGCTGAAAAAAGGCGACCGTGGTAGCCAGCGCCTCTGGCGTAATGCGATGGCGGACGCCTTTCTGCCAGACACAGGTCAGCCTGGCGGCAAGGTCAGCCTGCCGGAGCGCCTGCTCTAGTCGAAAGGTTTCTTCCGGCGGCACCACGTCATCGGCATCGCCATGCCAGAGCAACAGCGGCCGCCGGGCAAGGGACGCCAGCTGATGGCTGACATCCCATTCGTTGAGGCTATCGACATCAAAATCAGGCGAGGGGAACAGGGTTTGCGACAGGGAACGAAAATAGCCCGACCCCATCAGACAGGCGACGCTGTTCAGCTCGGGGTGATGCGTCATGATGCCCAACGCCGTCATTCCACCCATCGAAGCGCCCGCCACCGCCAGCCGCTCCCCTTCCAGCCATCCTTCAGCGATTATCGCCTCGCGCAGCGCAGGAAACTCCCTGAAATTCTGCTGCAGAATCGGCCAGAAGCGCTGCATCCGCCCGGCCTCATCGCCCTGATAGCGCGCCCCATGCTCCGGCGCGTCGGGCATGATCACCCGGAATCCGGCCTCGGCCAGCGCCACCGCAAAGTAGCTATAGACCAGCTTCGACGAGGTAAAGCCATGATAAAAGACGATACAGGGCAAGGGCTTATCTAGACTCTCCTGCGGACAGGCATGTAAAATTTCACCACCGCCGAGGTTGCGCATTTCTAGTGCAATCATTTATCGTCTTCCTTCTCTATCGTGGTTAGGCGTCATGGGAAAATTCATTCACCAGGCAACCCAGTTTGCTACGATTCATAATGTTGAGAACCCGGTTACGCTTTCACAACATTTTCATTCGAAAATCGCGTCAGAGATAACAGTTCGGGAACATTCCCCGGCAATCCTGTTAAGGCTACCACTACACTATCACTATCAGGAAACGAGATATGGTTATGCGCAGGTTTTCACCGTGGTTACTGGCTATCGTCCTCAGCGGGTGTAGCGCCCTGCAGGGAACGCCGGAAGCCCCGCCGCCCGCCACCGACCATCCGCAGGAGATCCAGCGCTACCAGACGGCTGGCCTGCATAAAATGGCCACGGTGAGTGTACTGATGTACGGTTCGCCGATGGATGTCGAAGCGGCGCTGAAGGCCAAAGCAGAAGCGGCCAAAGCCGATTACTACGTCATCATCATGATCGATGACACCATGGTACCCGGCCAGTGGTATTCGCAGGCGATCCTCTATCGTCGATAACGAGGCGGCGTCTTTAAATCTGCTTTACACAGCTTTGCGTCCATTCACGTTCTCCTGTGCATAATAACGTTCGGCCAGCCACCTGGCAGGACGTTAGCAACGGACTGCCCTTGGGACTACGTGAAATGGAGCTGACGATGAAACGATCTTTTACCCTATCCAGCCTGCTGTTAACCGCTGCGACGGCCAATACGTCCGCGCAGTCAGCCGAATTCGCCAGCGCGGATTGCGTCACTGGCCTGAATGAAATCGGTCTGATCTCCGTCACTAATCTTTCCGGTAGCCAACAGGATGTAGAGCACGCCATTGCCCGCAAAGCAGACGAGCAAGGCGCCTCCTGGTATCGCATTATTCAGATGTACGAGGAACAACAGCCGGACAGCTGGCGCGTGCAGGCCATTCTCTACGCCTGAGGCGCCTGGCGCCCGCGCCCCATAGCCCGCAGCAGCAGGTCGTCGAGGGTCGGCGCGTCAAGACGTATGCCGCCGCGGGTGTCGAGCATCATCCGGCACCAGGCTTCGGCCAGCGGCGGCGAAGCATGGCGCAGCATCTGCGCCCCCGCGCCAAGACGATAGACCAGCCGGGCAATCTCTCTCCCCTGCTCTTCGGCGGGTCGTTTCAGCAGTTGCTGCAGCTGACGCCATGCGCGGTCGAGATGGCGGTTCTGCCCTTTCACCTCCGCACACTCCGCGGCCAGCAGCTCCATCGCCGCCGGCTGCTTGCTCAGCACCCGCATCACATCGAGGCACATAATATTGCCGGAGCCTTCCCAGATGCTGTTGACCGGCATCTCACGGTAGAGGCGCGGGAGTTCGCTCTCCTCGCAATAGCCGATGCCGCCCAGCACTTCCATCGCCTCGGCGACAAACGGGATACCGGCCTTACAGATGGCAAACTTGGCCGCAGGCGTAAACAGGCGCGCCCAGGCGCTTTCCCGGGCATCATCCCGACGGTCCCAGGCCCGCGCCAGGCGAAACAGAAACGCGGTCTGCCCCTCCAGACGAAGCGCCATTTGCCCCAGCAGCTGGCGCATCATCGGCTGTTCGACCAGGTTTTTGCCAAACGCCTGACGCTGTAGCGCGTGATACAGCGCCACCGAGAAGGCGCGACGCATCAGGGCATGGCTGCCCAGCGCGCAGTCAAAGCGGGTCAGGCCGCCCATCCTGAGGATCTGCCGCACGCCGTCGCCTTCGTCGCCCACCAGCCAGCCGCAGGCCTCATAAAACTCCACTTCGCTACTGGCGTTGGAGCGGTTGCCGAGCTTCTCTTTTAAGCGTTCAAGACGCACGCCGTTACGCTGCCCGTCGGGCAGCAGACGCGGCACAAAGAAGCATGAGAGCCCCGCCGGAGCCTGAGCCAGCACCAGGTGAGCATCGCTCTGCGGCACCGAGAAGAACCACTTGTGTCCCACCAGTCGGTAAAACCCTTCCGCCGTTTTCTCCGCGCGAGTGGTATTGCTCAGCACATCAGACCCCCCTTGCTTCTCGGTCATCCCCATGCCGATCAGCAGGCCGCGCTTCTGGCCGCCAGGCGCAAGGTGCGGATCGTAACGGTCGCTCAGCAGCGGCGACAGCCAGTCGCGAAAGGGCGCGGGCAGGGCGTGCTGCAGCAGGGGCGTCGCGGCGAAGGTCATGGTAATCGGGCACAACGTCCCGGCCTCCACCTGGGCATGGAGCAGAAAGCGGGCGGCGCGGGCAACAAACGCGCCTTCGCGGGCATCCTCCTGCCAGGCGAGGTTATGTACCCGGTTCGCGCACAGCCCCTGCATCAGCAGGTGCCAGGCGGGATGAAAGCGCACGTCGTCCAGCCGGGCGCCGGTGGCGTCATAGCGCAGCAGCTCCGGCGGATTGCTGTTGGCCAGGCGTCCCAGCTCCAGCGATTCGGCTGTCCCCAGCTGCTGGCCAATGCTGGCGAGCAGATCGCCATCCCAGCCGGCGCCTTCGCGGACCACTGCTTCACGCAGAGCGGTATCGGACAGAAACAGATTGCTGTTATTCAGCGGGGTGGGTTGATTAAAAACGGTGTGCGTTTGCCAGTGCATCGTGTCTCCCTCCATCAATGGCGATAGCCATAAGTATGGTTATCCGGAGGGATACTCGCCCGCGAGAGCGGTCACAAAAAAGCCATCCCGGAGGATGGCTTTTTTTGATTCGTCGATGGTTCAGCTTAGCTGCGCTGGCGTACTGCTTCAAACAGACAGATGCCGGTAGCCACCGAGACGTTCAGCGAGGAGACGCTGCCCGCCATCGGGATGCTGATCAATTCATCACAGTGTTCGCGGGTCAGACGACGCATGCCTTCGCCTTCCGCGCCCATCACCAGCGCCATCGGGCCGGTCATTTTGCTCTGGAACAGCGTATGGTCGGCTTCCCCTGCAGTTCCGACGATCCAGACGTTCTCTTCCTGCAGCAGACGCATGGTGCGCGCCAGGTTGGTGACGCGGATCAGCGGGACGTTCTCCGCCGCGCCGCAGGCCACTTTCTTCGCCGTCGCATTCAACTGAGCGGAACGATCTTTTGGCACGATCACCGCATGCACGCCGGCGGCGTCAGCGCTACGCAGGCAGGCGCCGAGGTTGTGCGGATCGGTTACGCCGTCGAGGATCAGCAGGAACGGTTGATCGAGCTGCGCCAGCAGATCCGGCAGATCGTTCTCCTGATACTGACGCCCCGGCTTCACGCGGGCAATGATCCCCTGGTGCACAGCGCCTTCGCTCTTCTCATCAAGAAACTGACGGTTGGCCAGCTGAATCACCACGCCCTGCGCTTCCAGGGCATGGATCAGCGGCAGCAAGCGCTTATCCTCACGGCCTTTCAGAATATAAACTTCCTGAAAACGCTCAGGTGCGCGCTCCAGCAGTGCCTGCACCGCATGGATGCCGTAAATCATTTCACTCATTGATGTACTCGTTTTAGGTTCTGTTATCTGCCCCCTTCACCCCATCCTGCGTCAGCAGACTTCAGGGTGAAGGGAGGTCAATCACTCGGCGATCTTCTTCTTTGCCGCGCGCTTGGCTTTCGTCGCGGCGGCGATTTTCTGTGTTTTCGCCGACGGTTTTTTCGCTTTTTTCTCTTTCTTCGGTCGGGCGGTCTCTTTCTCTTTACGGAAAGCGCTGTCCGGCTCGAAGTTTACCTGCTTACCCACCTGGCGGCGACGGCCGCCCGGCTTGCCAGAGGTACTCTTTTTCGCTTTCTCACGGGCGGTCTTGCCGACATTACGCGGCGCACGCTCGCTGGAGATCAGGGTAAAGTCGATTTTCCGCTCGTCCATGTTGACCGCTTCCACACGGACTTCCACGCGGTCGCCCAGGCGATAGGTCTGGCCGCCGGACTCACCAATGAGACGCTGCCCCACCTGATCGAAACGATAATAGTCGTTATCCAGGCTGGAAACATGCACCAGACCGTCGATAAACAGATCGTTCAGGCGGACGAAGAAGCCAAAGCCGGTCACGCTGGCGATCACGCCGGAGAAGATGTTGCCCACCTGATCCTGCATGAAGTCACACTTCAGCCAGTCAGACACTTCGCGCGTCGCTTCGTCGGCGCGGCGCTCGGTCATCGAACAGTGCTGACCCAGCTGGAGCATCTCTTCCATGCTGTAGTGCCAGCCGCCGGTCTCGGTGCTGTTGCCTTTATGTCCCTGCTCTTTGGCCAGCAGATACTTGATAGCGCGGTGCAGCGACAGGTCCGGGTAACGACGAATCGGCGAGGTGAAGTGGGCGTATGACTGCAGCGCCAGGCCAAAGTGACCGCGGTTTTCCGGATCGTAGACCGCCTGCTTCATGGAGCGCAGGAGCATCGTCTGCAGCATTTCCGCATCCGGGCGATCGGCGATGGAGGTTAGCAGCTCTGCGTAATCACGCGGCTCCGGCTTGTTGCCGCCAGGCAGCTCCAGTCCCAGCTCAGCCAGCACGGTACGGAAGGAGGTAATCGCTTCGGTGGTTGGCTTATCATGGATACGGAACAGCGCCGGCTCCTGCGCCTTCTCAACGAAGCGCGCGGCGGAGATGTTCGCCAGGATCATGCACTCTTCAATCAGCTTATGCGCATCGTTACGCTGAGTCTGTTCGATACGCTCAATACGGCGTTCGGCATTGAAGATGAATTTAGCTTCTTCACTTTCAAATGAGATACCACCGCGCTCTTCGCGGGCGCTCTCCAGCACTTTGTAGAGGTTATGCAGCTCTTCAATGTGCTTCACCAGCGGCGCGTAGTGTTCGCGCAGTTCCTGGTCACCCTGCAGCATATGCCACACTTTGGTGTAGGTCAGGCGAGCATGTGAACTCATCACCGCTTCATAGAATTTATAACCGGTCAGACGGCCTTTTGACGAAATCGTCATCTCGCACACCATACACAGGCGATCGACCTGCGGGTTCAGCGAGCATAGACCGTTAGACAGCACTTCCGGCAGCATCGGCACTACCTGCGACGGGAAGTAGACCGAGGTGCCACGACTGCGCGCTTCCGCATCCAGCGGCGTCCCCGGGCGCACGTAGTAGCTGACGTCGGCAATGGCTACCCACAGGCGCCAGCCGCCGCCGCGTTTCTTCTCGCAGTACACCGCGTCATCGAAGTCGCGGGCATCTTCGCCGTCAATGGTAACCAGCGGCAGCGAGCGTAAATCGACGCGTCCGGCCTTCGCCTCTTCCGGCACCTGTTCTTTGAGACCGGAAACCTGTTTTTCCACCGCCGGCGGCCAGACATAAGGAATTTCATGGGTACGCAGCGCCATATCGACGGCCATGCCGGTGCCCATGTTGTCGCCCAGCACTTCGACGATTTTACCCACCGCTTTGGTGCGGCGGGTTGGTCGCTGGGTCAGCTCGACCACGACCACGTAGCCCATCCGCGCGCCCATTATCTCTTCCGGCGGGATCAGGATATCGAAGCTCAGGCGGCTGTCGTCCGGGACGACAAAGCCGACGCCAGCGTCGGTGAAGTAACGGCCAACTATCTGGCTGGTTTTCGGCACGAGGACGCGGACGATGCGCGCTTCGCGGCGGCCCTTACGGTCCGCGCCCAGCGGCTGAGCCAGCACCTGGTCGCCGTGAATACAGGTTTTCATCTGCTCTGACGACAGGTACAGATCGTCTTTGCGCCCTTCAACGCGCAGGAAACCATAGCCATCGCGGTGGCCAATAACGGTTCCTTTGAGGAGATCGAGGCGTTCCGGCAGGGCATAGCACTGGCGGCGGGTGAAGACCAGCTGACCGTCGCGCTCCATCGCGCGCAGGCGGCGGCGCAGCGCTTCGGTTTGCTCTTCGCCCTCGATATTTAACTCGATGGCCAGCTCATCGCGGCTGGCAGGCTTTTCCCGTTTAGTTAAATGTTCGAGGATAAATTCCCGGCTCGGGATAGGGTTCGCGTACTTCTCAGCTTCGCGTTCCTGGAATGGATCTTGTGACATATCGGTTCCTCCGTTGTCATCTCCGGCAGAGTGGCGTCACTCCACCAGCAATAATTTATAAAGCGGTTGATTCTTCTCAACCAAATCAGCCAGCGTATAGTTATCCAGTTCCTTGAGAAAACTCTGCGCGGCTTCAGCTAGTGCCTGTTTCAGACGACAGGCTGGTGTAATGTGGCAAAACTCGCTGCTGCAGTTGACCAGCGATAAGGGTTCAAGGTCACGCACCACGTCACCGACGCGGATCTGTCCTGCTGGTTTGCCGAGGCGAATGCCCCCGTTCTTCCCCCGCACGGCAGTCACGTAGCCCATGCGACTTAACTGATTGATTATTTTAACCATATGATTACGGGAGACGCCATAGACCTCGGTCACTTCCGAGATACTGGTCATTCGTCCTTCCGGCAGCGACGCCATATAAATCAGCGCGCGTAGTCCGTAATCGGTGAAACTCGTTAACTGCACATAAACCTCAGGGAAAAGAAAACAGGGTATGTCGAGCGACATCATTATTATTGATGATAAACCAGCCAGCGCTCAGGCCGCTAATTTATTTGAAATGGGGCGGGCGAACAGCAAAAACAAGGGCGCCCGAACGGCGCCCCTTGAGAGTGATTACGCGTCGAACGGATCGCGCAGAATCATAGTCTCGGTACGGTCTGGACCGGTAGAGATGATATCCACCGGCACGCCGGTCAGCTCTTCAATACGCTGGATGTAGTTCAGGGCTGCCTGCGGCAGGCCGCTGCGCTCTTTCACGCCGAAGGTGGTTTCGGACCAGCCCGGCATGGTTTCGTAGATAGGCTCGATACCTTCCCAGTTATCGGCAGCCAGCGGAGTGGTGGTCACTTCGCGGCCATCCGGCATACGGTAGCCAACGCAGATTTTCACTTCTTTCAGGCCGTCGAGGACGTCCAGTTTAGTCAGGCAGAAGCCGGACAGGGAGTTAATCTGCACCGCGCGACGGACTGCGACCGCATCCAGCCAGCCGGTACGACGACGACGGCCGGTGGTGGCGCCGAATTCGTTACCCTGCTTGCAGAGGAACTCGCCAGTTTCATCAAACAGCTCGGTCGGGAACGGACCTGCACCGACGCGAGTCGAGTACGCTTTAATGATGCCCAGTACGTAATCCACATAACGCGGGCCCAGGCCGGAGCCGGTCGCCACGCCACCTGCGGTGGTGTTAGAGGACGTAACGTACGGGTAGGTACCGTGGTCGATATCCAGCAGCGTACCCTGCGCGCCTTCGAACATCACGAAGTCGCCGCGCTGACGCGCCTGATCCAGCAGGTCGGATACGTCCACCACCATGCTGGTCAGGATGTCGGCAATCGCCATCACATCGTCCAGCACTTTCTGGTAGTCAACCGCTTCTGCTTTGTAGAAGTTCACCAACTGGAAGTTGTGATATTCCATCACTTCTTTCAGTTTATCGGCGAAGGTTGCTTTATCGAACAGATCGCCAACGCGCAGACCGCGACGAGCGACTTTATCTTCGTAAGCCGGGCCAATGCCGCGACCGGTAGTGCCGATCGCTTTCGCGCCACGCGCTTTTTCACGCGCCACGTCAAGCGCCACGTGATAGTCAAGGATAAGCGGGCAGGCTTCAGAGAGCAGCAGACGCTCGCGAACCGGGATACCACGGTCTTCCAGGCCCTTCATCTCTTTCATCAGCGCGGCCGGAGACAGCACGACGCCGTTACCGATGATGCTGGTGACGTTTTCACGCAGAATGCCTGATGGAATAAGATGGAGAACGGTTTTTTCACCGTTGATTACGAGAGTATGGCCGGCGTTGTGACCACCCTGGTAGCGCACAACATATTTAGCCCGTTCAGTCAGGAGATCGACGATCTTCCCTTTACCTTCGTCACCCCATTGGGTGCCCAGTACGACGACGTTGTTACCCATTTTTCAAAATCACCGTTTGCTTAAAAATGGATTCTACCATCGCTTTTTCAGAGTTACAGCACTTTTTGCATCCAAAATAAGGCAAATCCGACCACTTTTTGATCAGCCAATCGATTTCCTCAACATGTAGTAGATCACAATCCCGGCAACCACAAGTCCGCCGCCAAAACGACGCAATAAATTATCCGGTAGCTGGCTCAGGCTGGCGACCATCTTGCGCCAGGCGCGCGGATAAAGCAGCGGGCCAAGCCCTTCAAGTACTAAAACCAGCGCCAGCGCCAGCCAAATGGTGGAGTTCATCGTCAACCCTAATTGAAAAGTATCATTGCCGCCCTCGCGGGCGTCTCGGCCAGCATGGTGAATTCATTCCCTCATTTCACATTGTCCCGTATTTCAGCTTCATTATGAACCGGAAAGGTGAAACAAAATTCACAACTAATTGTATTGCTGGATATTTTTTAAATTGTAACTATGCCATCGCGTACTACAACCCGGTACGTCTACTTAATCAGGAAGATTATGATGAGAGAATTAACCGCATTTGAAATCGAAAATGTGAGCGGCGCAGGCTGGTTACAGGATGGTCTGGCGGCCTTAGGCAGCAAGGTCGGCGCAGCCGCATGGACGATGGGCACAGATGCCCTGAGCATTAACCTGCCACTGCTTGGCACCCTCAATCTGGCCGACCTGGCGCCGGACCTGGGCAAAACCCTGGGCGAAAGCGTTGGGTCGACTATCGGCGGCACCATCGAAAGTACGCTGGCAAGCCTGCCGGTGATCGGCGGCCTGCTGAACAAGCTACTCGGCAACTAATTCCCGCCCTCGCAGCATGAAAAAAGGCGCCTGTTTCAGGCGCCTTTTCGCATTATTACTTCAGGTTTACACCTTCTCCGGCTTATTTACGCGCCGAATCCGGTGAACGCATATAGCGGAAGAAATCGCTGTCCGGACTGAGGACCATCACATCCTGATTGCTCTGGAAGCTCTTCTCATAGGCACGCAGGCTACGGATAAAGGAGTAGAAGCCTGGATCCTGGCTGAACGCGTCGGCAAACAGTTTCGCTGATTCCGCATCACCTTCACCACGCAGGATACGGCCCTGGCGCTCGGCTTCCGCCAGCGTCTTGGTGACTTCATAGTCCGCTGTCGCGCGCAGTTTTTCCGCCTCTTCCTGACCCTGTGAACGATGGCGACGAGCAACCGCTTCACGCTCCGCGCGCATACGGTTATAAATCGCTTCCGACACTTCTGCCGGCAGGTTGATCTGTTTGATACGTACGTCGACAACTTCGATACCCAGCGCCGCCATACTGTTCGGGTTGATCACCTGCACTTTACCGTTGGTTTCGGCTTCCACACGCTCTGCCGCTTTAGCAATCGCGTCGTCAGCCGCCGGGGTGCTAACCTCATCTTCCGTACCGGCCGAACCCGAGTTCAGCGCATCGCGCACTTCCAGGGTCAGGCGACCACGGGAGTCGGTGACGATATCTTTCACATCCAGACGACCAATTTCAGAACGCAGACGGTCAGAGAATTTACGCTTCAGCAGTACCTCGGCCTGGGAGACGTCGCCGCCGCCGGTTGCCAGGTAGTAACGGCTGAAGTCGCTGATGCGCCACTTGATATAGGAGTCGACGATCAGGTCTTTCTTCTCTTTAGTAACGAAACGGTCAGCCTGGTTGTCCATGGTCTGAATACGCGCATCCAGCATCTTCACCGATTCGATAAACGGGATCTTGAAGTGCAGGCCTGGCGCATACACCAGCGGCTTGTTTTCGTCGTCGCGCAGAACTTTACCGAAACGCAGCGTGATACCGCGCTCGCCTTCCTTTACGACAAAGACAGACATGTAGAGCACTACCAGCACGATGACAATGATCGCGATAACAGATTTACGCATCGTTATTCCCCCTGACGCTGGTAGTCGTTACGCTGCGCGTTAGCGCGGCGTTGGTCCATAATGCTACCCCCGGTTGAGCTCGAGGTTGATGAGGTGCTGGCGCTGCTTGAGCTGGATGCTGGCGGCAGGCGCAGCAGATCGCTGGCGTCACTACTATCGCTCTTTGCTGCCGGCGCAGCGGCGCCTTTCAGCATCTGATCCAGCGGCAGAACCATCAGATTGCCGTTTTTGCTGTCATTGACCAGCACTTTACGGGTGTGGCTCAGCACTTTTTCCATGGTTTCGATATACAGACGCTCGCGGGTAATTTCCGGCGCGGCTTTGTATTCCGGCAGGATCTTCGCAAAGCGAGCCACTTCACCCTGGGCTTCCAGAACGGTCTGGGTCTTATAGGCGCGTGCCTCTTCGAGGATACGCTGCGCCTGACCATTCGCCCGCGGCTGGACTTCGTTGGTATACGCTTCCGCTTCACGAATGTACTGCTGCTCGTTCTCACGCGCGGCAATGGCATCGTCAAACGCGGCCTTCACCTCTTCCGGCGGACGCGCCGTCTGGAAGTTGACGTCCAGCAGAGTGATACCCATGTTGTACGGGCGAATCGTCTCTTCCAGCTCACGCTGGGTATCGCTACGGATCACGGTACGACCTTCGGTCAGAATGCGATCCATGGTGTATTTGCCGATCACGCCGCGCAGCGCGCTGTCGGTGGCCTGACGCAGACTGTCGTCCGCGCTGGTCACGCTAAACAGATAGCGCTCCGGATCGGTGACGCGGTACTGCACGTTCATCTCAACGCGCACCACGTTTTCGTCAGAGGTCAGCATGACGCCGGAAGCCGCAAGTTCGCGCACCGACTCCACGTTCACCGCCTGAACGTTATCGATAAAGGTCGGTTTCCAGTTCAGGCCAGGCTCAACCAGATGGCTGAACTTACCAAAACGGGTGACCACGCCGCGCTCGGCCTCTTTAATGGTATAGAAACCGCTGGCCGCCCAGATAATCACTGCCGCCGCGGCAACGATGCCGACAATACGCCCGCCCATCGGTCCGCGAGGCCCCTGCGCGCTATTGCCGCCGCCCAGTCCGCCCTTGCCGCCGCCGAGCCCGCCAAGTTTTTTACTTAACTTGCGGAAGATATCATCCAGATCCGGCGGCCCCTGCTCGCGACCGCCTTTATTGCCATTTCCCTCAGAGTTGCCGCCAGGTTTGCTGCTCCCCCACGGGTCGCGGTCCTGTCCGTTATTACCGGGCTGATTCCACGCCATGTATATGCTCCATATTTGTTTTTGATATCCCCACAGGGGTCAATATCTTCAGGCAAGCTGCAAGGTTAAACCACATAGTCAACAAGCGTTGGCTCTTGCTTACAGAGGCGCCGCCAGTCAACGATCGGCATGCGCACCTGCAGACTCACGCTGCCGTCATCCTCCATCCACTCTTTTTCTATCGCCTGAAGCTGATAGAAACGGCTTCTCAGTCGCCCTTCTTTCGGCGGTAAGCGAAGCGTATGCTGGGCCACTTCACCGGAAAGACGCTCCGTTAATGCCTGAAAAAGCAGTGGTACGCCAACCCCGGTCTGGGCTGAAAGCCAGACCCGAATCGGTTTATTTTCATCGTCGCGATCGATGCGCGGTTCAAAATCGTCAAGCATGTCGATTTTGTTCATCACCAGCAGCGCCGGGATCTCATCGGCCTCAATTTCAGCGAGAACCGTATTTACCGCATCAATGTTTTCCTGCACGCGGACATCCGCCGCATCAATCACATGCAGCAGCAGCGTCGCCTGACGCGTCTCCTGCAACGTCGCTTTAAACGCGGCTACCAGATCGTGCGGCAGGTGGCGAATAAAGCCGACGGTATCGGCCAGCACCGTTTCGCCGACGTCAGGGACGTCAATGCGGCGCAGCGTCGGGTCCAGGGTGGCGAACAGCTGGTTCGCGGCATAGACCTCGGCGGCAGTGATCTGGTTAAAGAGCGTTGATTTTCCGGCGTTGGTATAGCCCACCAGCGACACGGTAGGAATATCGGCTTTCGCACGCGACCGCCGCCCCTGCTCGCGCTGTTTCTCGACTTTTTCCAGCCGCGACAGGATCTGCATGATACGGTTACGCAATAAACGGCGGTCGGTTTCGAGCTGGGTTTCACCCGGGCCACGCAAACCAATCCCGCCCTTCTGTCTTTCAAGGTGGGTCCAACCGCGGACAAGGCGAGTCGCCATATGGCGCAGCTGCGCCAGCTCGACCTGCAATTTCCCTTCATGGGTGCGCGCGCGCTGGGCGAAAATATCTAAAATAAGACCGGTGCGATCGATAACCCGGCATTCGCACAGGCGTTCCAGGTTACGTTCTTGCGCCGGACTCAGGGCATGATCGAAGAGCACGACCGAAGCGCCGGTCGCTTTAACGGCTTCCGCAATTTCGACTGCCTTACCTTCACCAACAAAATACTTCGGGTGCGGTGCTTTACGGCTACCGGTAATCACCTGCATTGCTTCGACACCGGCGGAAGAGGCCAGAGTTTCAAACTCCTGGAGATCTTCCATATCTTTGTCTTGCGAAAAATAGATGTGTACCAGTACCGCCTGCTCACCGGCGTCATAACGGTCAAACAAGCGTAAACCCCTTATAAAATACCAGCGGGGAACGCAGAAAACCTGGCTCCCCGGCGTGGAAAAACAGCACTGGCCTTATTCGGCGTCGTCGCTGTCTTGTTGCGGCGCAGAAGAACCCTGCGCGCTACCACCGTGGTGATAGTTACTGGAACCGCCGCCAGCATTGTTGCTGTGGTGAGACACCGGGCGAGACGGGACAACAGTAGAAATTGCGTGCTTATAGACCATCTGGCTGACCGTGTTCTTCAACAGGATCACGAACTGATCGAAAGACTCAATTTGCCCTTGCAGCTTGATACCATTCACCAAATAAATAGAAACCGGAACGCGTTCCCGACGCAAAGCGTTCAGGAACGGATCTTGTAAAGATTGCCCCTTAGCCATTCTCTCTTTTCCTTATATGTATGCTTGTTTTGTACTCAGAACCTTACGATTCTCAAAAAAAATTACGCACGATACCGTTTAATTGTACACGTTCAGTTCTGGCTCGCACCAACAACCTGTAATACTTTGTTGAGCGCTTGTTCAGGTTGTTCACTGTCTAACCAGTGCACACCTTCCCAACCGCGCAGCCAGGTGACCTGACGTTTGGCTAACTGTCTCGTGGCGCAAACACCTCGATAAACCATCTCATCATACGGGATCTCGCCATTGAGATATGACCACATCTGGCGGTATCCGACACAACGGATGGAAGGCATGTCCGTATGCAAATCTCCGCGGGCAAAAAGCGCCCGTACTTCTGCTTCAAAACCTGAAGCTAACATCTGATGAAAACGCTGTTCTATGCGTTGATGGAGCAGTTCACGGCTCGCCGGGGCGATGGCGAACTGATGCACCTGATATGGCAGAGCGTCTCCTGACGTTTGCGTCAGTTCCGTTAAAGTTTTACCCGAAATGAAAAAAACTTCCAGTGCCCGGGAAAGCCTTTGCGGATCATTTGGATGAATACGCGCAGCAGCCACGGGATCGATCTCCTGTAATTGCTGATGTAACGCATTCCACCCCTGCTCTGCGGCCTGCTGCTCAATCCGCGCTCTGACCTCTGGGTCAGCCGACGGTAAGGGCGACAATCCTTCCAGCAACGCTTTGAAATACAACATCGTTCCGCCGACTAACAGCGGAATTCGCCCGGCGGCGACAATATCCGCCATCGCCGCCAGCGCATCGCGGCGAAAATCCGCCGCGGAATAGGCCTCCGCAGGATCCAAAATATCCAGCAGCCGATGCGGCGCAGCGCTAAGCTCCGCAGCATCCGGTTTGGCGGTGCCAATATCCATTCCCCGATAAATGAGGGCGGAATCAACGCTAATCAACTCTACTGGCAAAACTTTACGTAAGGCTATCGCCAGCGCGGTTTTGCCGGAGGCCGTCGGGCCCATTAAAAAAATTGCCTTGGGCAGGCTCGCCTCGGTTACATCATTCATCTTTCAGGGCATTCATCGCCGAATGGAGATCTACAGGTTGTAACAGGCCACCCGGCGGCGTTCTCACCAGCTGCGGGCAAAGACGCTCAACGTCCGCCAGCAGCGCAATCGCCTGCGCCATATTCCATGACGTCTGTTCGCTCGTCAGATTACGCGCCATCCATTGGGCGATATTGCCGACGTCGAATGCGTTTTGCTGCGCCAGGTAGCCTATCAGTTCAGGAATCAAGATTTGTAAATTTTGTTGTCTTAAGGGTAAAGGGACCGCGCGCACCGTCACGTGCAGGGCATCGGTATGCACATCGATCCCTAGCTGCGCCAGCGCCGGCTGAGCGGCGGCCAGCGCCTGCTTTTCCCCTTCCGTAACTTTTAACCGCAGCGGGATCAGCAGCGGCTGAGCACATACCGCCTCCGCTCCCGGGGTCAACTGCGCCTGGCGCAGCCAGCGCTCGGCAACGGTCAACGACAGCAGCGCCAGACCGCCCTCGCGCTCCAGCAGCGCGCAGTCGCCGCCAACAATCGTCAGCACTCTGCCAAAGCTCTGACTGTGACCGGCCAACTCTGCCGCCGCCGGAGGCTGCAACGCTGGCTTTGGCGCCGTTGGCGTGTCGAGCAGTTGACGATAAAGCGCTCCCTGCTGCTTCTGGTAACCCGGCTGCGCATGCGGCCAGCTCGCGCCGCCCGGTTTGCCGCTGGAGGCCGCAGGCTCACGCGATGGCGTGATGCTGAAGCGGGCCGCAGGTTCCCGCGCTTCCGCTGGCCGCGCAAACTGGTTGCCTCCCGCGGCGATGCGGTTCTCCGGCATCTGGCGCGGCGCCGGCGGGTCGTCTTTTTCCGCCAGCGGCGCGTCAAGCTGCTGCTGCAGTACGCTCAGTACGCCCTGGTAGATAAAGTCGTGCACCAGGCGCGACTGATGGAAACGCACCTCATGCTTGGCCGGGTGGACGTTTACATCCACCTGATGGGGATCGATCTCCAGATACAGCACAAACGCCGGTTGCTGATCGGCCCCTAGCTTGTCTTCACAGGCCTGGCGGATAGCATGGTTGATCAGCCGATCGCGCATCATCCGCCCGTTAACGTAGCAATACTGAATTTCCGCCAGCGCCGGGGTGGTATGCAGCGGATCGGCGACCCAGCCGCGCAGGGTCAGATCGCCATGCTGCCACTCGATCGCCAGCGCATGTTCGAGAAAAGCGGCGCCGCAAATTGTCCCCAGCCGGCGCTCGCGCTGGCCATCCTGAGCGACGGCCCGATACTGGCGCATCACCTTGCCGTTATGGCTGAGGTTGATAGTGACGTCGAAGCGCGCCAGCGCAATGCGGCGCACCACCTCGTCAATGTGGCCGAACTCGGTCTTTTCGGTGCGCATAAATTTGCGCCGCGCCGGGGTGTTATAGAACAGATCGAGGACTTCCAGAGTGGTACCGACCGGGTGCGCCGCCGGCTTCACCGTCACCGCCTGATCGCGGCCTTCAGCATACGCCTGCCAGGCTTCCTGCTGCTCCGCCGTGCGCGAAGTCAGCGTTAAGCGCGCCACCGAACTGATACTGGCCAGCGCTTCGCCGCGAAAGCCGAGGCTGATAATGGCCTCCAGATCGTCAAGCGAGGCGATCTTGCTGGTCGCATGACGAGCCAGGGCCAGCGCCAGCTCGTCTTTTTTGATGCCGCTGCCGTTATCGCGGATGCGAATAAGCTTCGCGCCGCCGCGTTCGATATCAATGTCAATCCGCGTGGCGCCCGCATCAAGACTGTTCTCAACCAGCTCTTTCACCACCGACGCGGGCCGCTCCACCACCTCGCCGGCGGCAATCTGGTTGGCGAGCTGCGGCGGCAGAACCTGAATCGGCATCCCCTGCTCCTTAGTTAATCAACATCCCGCCCGGCGCCGCGGCGCTGGCAGTCTGCGCCGCCTCGCCGCGAGGCGCCGACTGCAGCGGATGCTGCATAAAGTAGTTGCGTAAGCCGTTATAAATCGCCTCCGCAATCTGCTCCTGGTAATCATCGCTACCCAGCAGCCGCTCTTCGCCGTTGTTACTGATAAAGCCCGTTTCCACGAGGATCGACGGGATGTCCGGCGAGCGCAGCACTCCAAGGCTGGCATGCTCCGGGCGGCGTTTGTGCAGGTTGCCAATACGCTGCAGCTGGCTCAGCACGTTGGTCGCCACATCGTAGCCGACGCGCTGGGAATGACCAAACTGCAGATCCAGCACCGCCTGGCTCAGGTAGGGGTCGGCCTGGCTGTTTGCCAGCACATCGCCCGCACCGCCGAGCAGTTCAGACTGCTTCTCATGCTGCTCGAGCCAACCGGCCATTTCGCTGTTGGCGCGACGGTTCGAGAGCACCCACACCGAGGCGCCGGTGGCATCGCGGTTTGGCGCGGCGTCAGCATGGATAGAGACGAGGAAATTGGCGTTTTGCTTACGCGCCACGTCAGAGCGGCCCATCACCGAAATAAAGTAATCCCCGTCGCGGGTCAGCACCGGCTTAAACTGCGGATCGGCGTTCAGTAACGCCCGCAGCTTGCGCGCGATAGCGATAGTCACGTTTTTCTCTTTGGTGCCGTTCGGGCCAATCGCGCCAGGATCCTGGCCGCCGTGCCCGGCATCAATGGCGATAATGACTTTATCATCCGCCGACACCGTGCGGGCCGCCGGGCGAGTCACGGTCTGATTGTTGGTCATCGCCGGCTGAGAGGAGGTCATCACCGTCTGCCGTTCATGACCCGACGAGCTGAACGGGTTACGCCCTGACGTCGTCGTCCGGGAAGGCATCACCGGCGGCGGGTCGGCCCGTTTCACCACCACGGGCGGCGGAGGCGGCGGCGGCGGCGCGTCGGCGTTGATGGTAAAGACCACCGTGTAATTCGCCCCGTTCTGTTGCTTCACCGCCCGGGTTTTGCCATCTTCCGTCAGATCCACCAGCAGACGCAGCGTCTGCGTATCCTGCGGCGTGCCGGCGCGAATACTCTTCACCAGGTTGCTGCCGCTAAACTGCAGCGGTAGTCCCTGCAATACGCCGGTCTGCTTGATATCCAGCGCCACCAGACGTTTACCCTGTGGGGTAAAGGAGTACTCCGGCTCACCGACAAAGCTTAGGGTAATACGGGCCTGCTGGTCTCCGTTAGAGACCTGGATATCGGATAAACTCGCCGCAGTGGCGTGAAGACTCGACAGCATCAGCGCAGCGGCAAGCCAGGTGGTTATGCGATACTTCATCCCGTCATCCTTCAGGCTAAAAGGCTAAACGCGCCAGTAAAGATTCACCCCGTGAGGAGATCGCGGTAATACGCGCCTCACGCCCTTGTGCCTGGTAATCAAGGTGAATTTCAACATCCGGGTCAGGCAGGACACCTGCGCCTTGCTGCGGCCATTCCACCAGGCAGATGGCATCGTCGGCAAAATAATCACGGATCCCCATAAATTCGAGTTCCTCAGGATCCGCCAGACGGTAGAGATCGAAGTGATACACCATCAGGTTCTCGAGGGTATAGGGCTCCACTAGGGTATAAGTTGGGCTTTTGACATTGCCGCGGTGACCGAGCGCCTGCAAAAAGCCGCGGCTGAAGGTCGTTTTCCCCGCGCCTAAATCACCATACAGATAAATCACGGTGGCGCCGGTACAGGCCTGCGCGATGCGGTCGCCAAGGGCCAGCGTGGCCTGCTCATCGGGTAAAGGAATCACTCGGTTAATCATGGTCTACGTCAATCACATCCGGGTTAACAACACGCCTGAGCGTGGAAAAGAGATCGGTCGCCAGCATGCCGCGGGTGCCCTCGCGGGCGGCCAGTCGGTCGGCGGCATCGCCATGAGCGACGCACCCGGCACAGGCAGCATCATACGGCGTCAGGTGCTGTCCTAACAACGCGGCGATGATGCCGGTGAGCACATCGCCCATCCCGCCGCTGGCCATCCCGGCATTGCCGGCATCGATAATGCCCATCGCCCCGCTTTCACTGGCCACCACCGTGCCCGCGCCTTTCAGCACAACCACGCCGCCATACCGTTTTACCAGACGCTGCGCAGAAAGTAAGCGATCGCTTTCAATTTCTGCCACGCTGACGTTCAGCAGACGGGCCGCTTCGCCGGGGTGCGGCGTTAGCACGCGATTGTGACGTTTATCGGGATTGAATGCCAGCAGGTTCAGCGCGTCGGCGTCCCAGACCATCGGTTTGTTAAAACTTTCCACCGTGCGCAGGGCGCTGCGTCCCCATTCGCGCTGCCCCAGGCCAGGGCCAATCGCCACCACGTCCGCCCACTCCAGCGCGGATTTCAGAGTCTGCGGCGTCAGCTCATCTACCATTAATTCCGGCCGCACGGTGACAATGGGCGCCACGTTCTCCGGGTGAGTAAGCACTCGCACCAGTCCCGCGCCGCTGCGTAGGGCCGCTTCACCGCACATACGGATAGCGCCTGCCGTGCCGCGATCGCCGCCGACAATCACCAGCTTGCCGTGATCGCCTTTATGGGAGGTGGCCCGCCGCGGCGGCAGCCAGTCGGCGAGGTGGGCGGCGCAAAACCGCGTCAGAGGAGTGCTTTGTCCGGCGAGCCAGCGTTCGAGCCCCAGCGCATGATGGTGGAGTTGCCCGACGACATCCCGCGCCTTGCCGGTCAGCAGCCCCGGCTTGAGGGCGATAAAGGTCAGCGTATGGTCGGCCTGTACCACTGCACCTGGCGTCGCGCCCGTCTGCGCATTCAGGCCGGAAGGGATATCCAGCGCCACCACCGGCGCCGGGTGGTGGTTCGCCTGGTGGATGAGCGCCGCGACGGGATCGCGCGGCGCACTGCGCAGACCGGTGCCGAGCAGGCCATCAATAATCAGTGAGATATCGTCGGGCCATGGGATGGTCGCCGCATGGATCACGCCGCCGGCGTTAAGCCACGCCTCCCGCGCCGCCTGCGCCTCTTCCGGCAGCGGGCTGTCACTCTCCACCGCCAGCAGCGTCACCCGCCGCCCCACGGCCTGTGCCAGACGCGCAACGACATATCCGTCGCCGCCGTTGTTGCCATGTCCGCAGAGGATCAGCCAGTGCGCGCTGGCAGGATAAGCACAGCTGGCCAGCTGGAACGCCGCCTCGCCCGCGCGCTGCATGAGTTCGAACAGCGTCAGCCCCAGGCTGTCCGCCGCCTCTCGTTCGGCCAGGCGCAGCGCCTCCGCAGGCCAAATGTTGTATGGTATACTGTCAGGGTTTTTCGTCATTGTATGGTCCATCATGTCACAGCCCCTCGATCTCGTTCAGTTAGCGCAACAAATCAAACAATGGGGCACAGAGCTTGGGTTCCAGCAGGTGGGGATCGCCGATACCGACCTCAGCGCCAGTGAACCCAAACTGCAGGCATGGCTGGATAAACAATACCACGGCGAAATGGAATGGATGGCCCGTCACGGTATGATGCGCGCCCGTCCCCACGAACTGCTGCCCGGTACGTTACGCGTCATCAGCGTGCGGATGAACTATCTGCCCGCTAACGCCGCCTTTGCCCGCACCCTGAAAGATCCCGCGCTGGGTTACGTCAGCCGTTATGCCCTCGGGCGTGATTATCATAAGCTGCTACGTAATCGCCTGAAAAAGCTGGGGGAGAAGATTCAGGAACAGTGTGCTTCGCTCAATTTTAGACCTTTTGTCGATTCCGCGCCTATCCTGGAACGGCCAATCGCAGAAAAAGCGGGCCTAGGCTGGACAGGTAAGCACTCACTTATCTTAAGCCGCGACGCCGGATCGTTCTTTTTCCTCGGCGAACTGCTGATTGATCTGCCCCTGCCGGTCGACAGCCCGATCGCGGAGGAGTGTGGGCGCTGCGTCGCCTGCATGACCATCTGTCCCACCGGGGCCATCGTTGAGCCCTATACCGTCGACGCCCGGCGCTGCATCTCCTATCTCACCATTGAACTGGAAGGTGCAATCCCCGAGGAGTTCCGTCCACTAATCGGCAACCGTATTTACGGTTGTGATGATTGTCAGCTGATCTGCCCGTGGAACCGTTTCTCACAGCTCACCGATGAAGAGGATTTCAGCCCACGCAAAGCGCTGCATGCCCCGCCGCTGGTGGAGCTGTTCGCCTGGAGCGAAGCGTGGTTTCTGAAGGTGACCGAAGGGTCGGCGATTCGTCGCATTGGCCACCTGCGCTGGCTGCGCAATATCGCCGTCGCGTTGGGCAATGCGCCCTGGGATGAAGCCCATCTTCGCGCCCTGGAGAGCCGCCGGGGCGAGCACCCGCTTCTCGACGAACACATTGAGTGGGCGATTGCCCAGCAACTGAAAAAGCGGAACGCCGACGCCGTTGAAGTACAGCTGCCGAAAAAATTACGTCTGGTCAGAGTGGTAGAGAAAGGCTTGCCGCGCGACGCCTGATTCATTCACAGGCTGTGAATAAAATCTAAAACACATTGCGTTTCAAGGCGCAGACCAAGGTCAAGTGATCGGATTAACATTTTGAAATGAAATTTATTTGTTAAATTTCAATCACATACAAAGATACTATTTACAAAGCGAAGCATTTGCGCCGCCAGTGACGGAACGACAACCTGTGGATAACTCTGTTCACAGTATTTCTGCGGACCAAACGAAAATCATCCCCGGCGCTGGATTGCACTGTGGATAAATAAGAGATGGAAGAAAATTTGGAGCGGGAAACGAGACTCGAACTCGCGACCCCGACCTTGGCAAGGTCGTGCTCTACCAACTGAGCTATTCCCGCTTAATCTTCGGCTTTCGCCCCGCATCTGCGAGATGAAATCCTTTGATCAGGATGGTGCTTTCAAATTTTGGAGCGGGAAACGAGACTCGAACTCGCGACCCCGACCTTGGCAAGGTCGTGCTCTACCAACTGAGCTATTCCCGCGTTACTGCATTTTTTGCCATATTTCGATGGCGTCGTAATTTGCATTTCTGCGTCGTTACGGGAGGCGCATTATACGAGAATTCGATGCCCCTGCAACCCCCTGACGATCACTTTTTTGCGTTTTTTGTTTAAATGGACATTTTCTCGCCATCTACGCCGCTGAATTGTATAAATAAGCGTCATAATGGGCAAAATCGCTTTTTCCGCCCGGCTGAATGACGCAAAATCGCTCGCATCATACAGCGGTGGCGCGACGTATAACGAGGCCACCCCGACGCCAAACAGGGAATTAGCATGAGAAAAGTCCTCACCGTCCTGCTGCTGAGCACGCTGGCCATCGGAACCGCGTCAGCCGAGACGCTCCATTTTGGCACCACCACGGCCAATCCACCGTTTGTCACCGCCAACGGCAAAAATCAGCCCGTTGGCTTCGATATCGATCTCGCGCACGCCCTGTGCCAGCAGATGCAGGCGCAGTGCCAGTTCACGGCGCAGCGTTTCGATACCCTGATCCCGGCTTTACGCTTTAAGAAATTTGACGCGGTGATTGCCGGCATGGAAGTGATCCCGATGCGTGAGAAGCAGGTCGCCTTCAGCCGACCCTATCGCCAGGCGCTCTCCGGGGTAGTGATCGTCAACAAAGATGTCGCCCATACCTTTGCCGATCTGAAGGCTAAAAAAGTCGGCGTGGTGAAAGGCACGCTGCATCAGCGCTACCTGCGTGATAAACAGAAAGCCGTACAGGCTGTCCCTTACGACGATGTCGCCAGCGCCCTGGCCGCGCTAAAAGCCGGGCAAATAACCGGCGTCATGGGCGACTTCGCCACCCTCGACGCCTGGCAGCAGGAGAACCCTGACTACGCCATCATGGATGAACGGGCCACCGACCCGGCTTATTACGGTAAGCAGTATGCGATTGCGGTGCGCAAAGACGATCCGGAGCTGCTGAACGCCATCAACGATGCCCTGGCCGCGGTCATGGCGACACCTGACTTCCAGCAGATGCAGCAGAAGTGGTTTAAATAACGCAGAAAAGTGTACCGGGCCGCGCACAGGGCCCGGTCGCGGTTTACAGTTTAATGAAGTGTTCGCGGTAGTAAGCCAGCTCGGCGACCGACTCGCGGATATCGTCCATCGCCTGATGAGTGCCCTGCTTTTTAAAGCCGTCGAGAATTTCCGGCTTCCAGCGGCGCGCCAGCTCTTTCAGCGTGCTAACGTCCAGATAGCGATAGTGGAAATAGGCTTCCAGTTGCGGCATGTACTTAAACAGGAAGCGACGATCCTGGCCGATACTGTTGCCGCAGATCGGCGACTTGCCCGCCGGCACCCACTGCTTAAGAAACTCAATGGTCGCCAGTTCGGCATCGTGCTCGCTGACGGTGCTGGCCTTTACGCGATCCACCAGACCGCTGCCGGTATGCGTCCGCACATTCCACTCGTCCATTAATGCCAGCTGAGCGTCCGACTGATGCACCGCGATGGTCGGGCCCTCAGCCAGAATGTTCAGGTTGGCATCGGTCACCAGGGTGGCGATTTCGATAATGCGATCGCGCTCCGGATCCAGCCCTGTCATCTCAAGATCGATCCAAATGAGGTTGTTTTCATTTGCACTCATGCTATTTTCCACCCTTCTCGCGTGACTATATTCATCTAAAATAGCGTGTATCATAGAGGTTTTGCCCCATCAGGGCGACCAGGAGCCAGTTCGATTGAGTAAAAATAAACTCTCCAAAGGCCAGCAGCGCCGCGTCAAAGCCAACCACCAGCGCCGTCTGAAAACCACTGCGGAGAAGGCCGACTACGATGACAACCTGTTTGGCGAAACGTCGGAAGGCATTGTCATCAGTCGCTTTGGTATGCATGCCGACGTCGAATCCGCTGACGGCAGCGTGCATCGCTGCAATATCCGCCGGACGATCCGCTCGCTGGTCACCGGCGACCGCGTGGTCTGGCGGCCGGGTAAAGACGCCGCCGACGGCGTAAGCGTCAAAGGGATCGTCGAGGCGGTGCACGATCGCGCCTCCGTCCTGACGCGTCCGGATTTTTACGACGGCGTGAAGCCTATCGCCGCCAATATCGACCAGATCGTGGTGGTTTCCGCGATCCTGCCTGAGCTGTCGCTGAATATTATCGATCGCTATCTGGTGGCCTGCGAAGCGCAGGATATCGAGCCGCTCATTGTGCTGAATAAAATCGATCTGCTGGATGATGATGGTCTGCGCTTCGTCAATGAGCAAATGGATATCTACCGCAACATCGGTTACCGCGTGCTGCTGGTTTCCAGTCGGACTCAGGACGGCCTTAAGCCGCTGGAAGCGGCCCTGACCGACCGCATCAGTATCTTCGCCGGGCAGTCCGGGGTCGGTAAATCGAGCCTGCTGAACGCCCTGCTCGGGTTGAGCGAGGATCAGATCCTCACCAATGATGTCTCGGACGTTTCCGGCTTAGGTCAACACACCACCACCGCTGCACGCCTCTACCACTTCCCGCACGGCGGCGATGTGATTGATTCACCGGGGGTACGTGAGTTCGGCCTGTGGCATCTGGAAGCGGAACAAATCACCAACGGCTTTGTCGAATTCCATGATTATTTAGGCCGTTGCAAATATCGCGACTGTAAACACGATACCGATCCTGGCTGTGCGCTTCGCGAAGCGGTAGAGAACGGCAAGATCGCCGAAAGCCGTTTTGAGAACTACCACCGCATCCTGGAAAGCATGGCGCAGGTACAGGTAAAAACGCGTAAAAACTTTTCCTCGTCCGATGACTGATCATTAAGCTGAGCATCACGTCAGGCGCTGCCGGGCAGCGATGATGACGCAGCTTACGCGGATGCCATTTGGCGAGTTTTACGTATAGAATCGTCCCCTTTTTTCAGGTCCCCGCCCGCAGGCGGGGTCAGGAACGACATATCATGGCCTGGAGGCTACTTTGTTAAACGATCTTAAACTTTCACTGCAATACATTCTGCCTAAACTGTGGCTCACCCGCCTCGCAGGCTGGGGTGCGAGCAAACGCGCAGGTTGGCTGACGAAGCTGGTCATCGATCTGTTCGTGAAATACTACAAGGTCGATATGAAAGAGGCGCAGAAGCCGGATACCGCGGCTTATCGCACCTTCAACGATTTCTTCGTGCGCCCGCTGCGCGACGACGTTCGCCCGCTGAATACCGATCCAAACGTGCTGGTGATGCCGGCCGATGGCGTGATCAGCCAGCTTGGCGCCATTGAGAACGATAAAATCCTGCAGGCTAAAGGTCATGACTACAGTCTGGAAGCCCTGCTGGCCGGCAACTATCAGATGGCCGACCTGTTCCGTAACGGCAGCTTCGCCACCACCTACCTGTCGCCGCGCGACTATCACCGCGTACATATGCCGTGCAACGGCATCCTGCGCGAAATGATCTACGTTCCTGGCGACCTGTTCTCTGTTAACCACTTGACGGCGCAGAACGTCCCGAACCTGTTCGCCCGTAACGAGCGCGTCATCTGCCTGTTTGATACTGAGTTTGGCCCGATGGCGCAAATTCTGGTGGGCGCAACTATCGTCGGCAGCATTGAGACCGTGTGGTCCGGCACCGTGACCCCGCCGCGCGAAGGCATTATTAAACGTTGGACCTGGCCCGCTGGCGACAACGAAGGCTCCATCGCCTTGCTGAAAGGCCAGGAGATGGGCCGCTTCAAACTGGGTTCCACCGTGATCAACCTGTTTGCCCCGGGCCAGGTGAAGCTGGTCGACACGCTGCAAAGCCTGTCCGTGACCAAGATCGGCCAACCGCTGGCGACAGCAGTGGAAGCGACCGCCGCCGCTGAACCCGCGCCGTTACCGGAAGAAGAGATCCGCGCCGAACACCGCGCCAGCCCGCTGGTTGACGATAAACAAGACCAAGGTTAATTCTTCAGCAAAAGGGTTATGCCGTGCGCCTGATATACACTTTCCTGTTGGCCTTGAGCCTCAGTTTCGGGGCGTACGCTGCGACAGCCCCGGATGCTAAACAGATAACCCAGGAACTGGAACAGGCGAAGGCGGCAAAGCCCGCCCAGCCTGAAACCGTTGAAGTTCTGCAGTCCGCGCTGAACGCGCTTGAGGAGCGAAAATCATCCCTCGAGCGCGCCCGTCAGTATCAGGACGTTATCGACAATTTCCCCAAACTGTTTCAAAGCCTGCGTGCCCAGCTCAATAATCTGAGCGAAGAGCCGCGCCAGGTGCCAACCGGCCTGACCGCCGATGCGCTGAACCAGGAGATCCTGCAGGTCAGCAGCCAACTGCTGGAATCGAGCCGCCAGGCGCAGCAGGAGCAGGATCGCGCGCGTGAAATCGCCGACTCCCTGAACCAGCTGCCGCAGCAGCAAACCGATGCCCGTCGTCAGCTCAATGAGGTTGAGCGCCGCATCGGCACGCAAACCGGCAACAATGCTCTCGCCCAGGCGCAAAATCTTGCCCTGCAGGCGGAATCAGCGCGTCTGAAGGCGCTGGTGGATGAACTCGACCTCGCCCAGCTCTCCGCCAACAACCGCCAGGAGCTGTCGCGCGCCCGTTCCGAGCTGGCGCAAAAACAGAGCGAGCAGCTGGATGCCTATCTGCAGGCGCTGCGCAATCTGCAAAACAGCCAGCGCCAGCGGGAGGCGGAAAAGGCGCTGGAGAGTACCGAACTGCTGGCGGAGAACAGTGAAAACCTGCCGCCGGACATCACCGCCCAGTTTAAGGTCAACCGTGAGCTCTCCCAGGCGCTGAACCAGCAGGCGCAGCGCATGGATCTGGTGGCGTCCCAGCAGCGGCAGGCGACGAATCAAACGCTGCAGGTGCGCCAGGCGTTAAACACCCTGCGCGAGCAGTCGCAGTGGCTGGGCTCCTCCAATCTGCTGGGCGAAGCCCTGCGCGCCCAGGTGGCGCGGCTGCCGGAGCGCCCTCGCCCGCAGCAGCTGGATACGGAAATGGCGCAGCTGCGCGTGCAGCGTCTGCGCTTTGAAGATTTGCTGAGTAAGCAGCCGCAGCTGCGGCAGATCCGCCAGGCCGACGGCGAACCGCTGACCAGCGAGCAGAACAAGATCCTGCAGGCGCAGCTGCGCACGCAGAACGAGCTGCTGAACTCGCTGCTGCGCGGCGGCGACACCCTGATGCTGGAGCTCACCAAGCTGAAGGTCGCCAACGGCCAGCTGGAAGACGCGCTGAAAGAGATCAACGAAGCCACCCACCGCTATCTGTTCTGGACTTCGGACGTCAGCCCCATCGGCTTCTCCTGGCCGCTGGAGATCGTCCAGGATCTGCGGCGCCTGATCTCCCTGGATACCATCAGCGAACTGGGCAAAGCCAGCGCGATGATGCTTACCAGCAAAGAGACCCTGCTGCCGCTGTTTGCCGCCCTGCTGCTGGTTGGCTTTAGCATCAGTTCGCGGCGCCATTTCACCCGCTTTCTCGAGCGCTCCAGCGCCCGGGTGGGGAAAGTCACCCAGGATCACTTCTGGCTGACGCTGCGCACGGTCTTCTGGTCGATACTGGTGGCCTCGCCGCTGCCGGTGCTGTGGATGACGCTCGGCTATGGTCTGCAGTCCGCCTGGCCGTTCCCGCTGGCGGTGGCGATTGGCGATGGAGTCACCGCGACGGTGCCTTTGCTGTGGGTGGTGATGATCTGCGCCACCTTCGCCCGGCCAAACGGGCTGTTTATCGCCCACTTCGGCTGGCCGCGTAGCCGCGTGGCGAAGGCGATGCGCTACTACCTGATGAGCATCGGGCTGATTGTGCCGCTGATTATGGCGCTGATCATGTTCGATAATCTTAACGACCGCGAATTCTCCGCTTCGCTGGGCCGCCTGTGCTTCCTGCTGATCTGCGGCGCGCTGGCGGTGGTCACCCTGAGCCTTAAGCACGCCGGTATTCCGCTCTATCTGGATAAAGAGGGGAATGGCGATAATATGGTGAACCGCCTGCTGTGGAACCTGATGCTTGGCGCCCCGCTGGTGGCCATGCTGGCGGCCGCCGTCGGCTACCTCGCCACCGCCCAGGCGCTGCTTGCGCGTCTGGAAACCTCGGTCGCCATCTGGTTCCTGCTGCTGGTGGTCTATCACATCATCCGCCGCTGGATGCTGATCCAGCGCCGCCGGCTGGCCTTCGACCGGGCCCGCCATCGTCGCGCGGAAATTCTCGCTCAGCGCGCCCGCGGCGAAGATGAGCCCGTTCACGTCAGCAGCCCGGAAGGGTCGGTGGAGACGGAGGTCAGCGAGGTCGACCTCGATGCCATCAGTACCCAGTCGCTGCGGCTTGTCCGCTCCCTGCTGATGCTGATCGCGCTGCTATCGGTCATCGTGCTGTGGTCGGAAATTCACTCGGCGTTTGGCTTCCTTGAGAATATCTCGCTGTGGGACGTGACCTCGACGGTACAAGGGGTGGAAAGCCTTGAGCCTATTACGCTTGGCGCGGTGTTGATTGCCATTCTGGTGCTGATCATCACCACTCAGCTGGTACGCAACCTGCCCGCGCTGCTGGAACTGGCG
The DNA here is from genome assembly GCF_001808265.1 of Klebsiella sp. HMSC16A12. Lineage (NCBI taxonomy): Bacteria > Pseudomonadati > Pseudomonadota > Gammaproteobacteria > Enterobacterales > Enterobacteriaceae > Klebsiella > Klebsiella sp. HMSC16A12. The sequence continues at coordinate 12,560 of NZ_KV792628.1, read as the reverse complement.
ATCCTCCAGCATCTCGATTTAACGCCCGGCACCGGCTACGCCATCACCACCATCACTAAGTATCTGCTGATGCTGGTCGGCGGGCTGGTGGGCTTCTCGATGATCGGTATCGAGTGGTCGAAGCTGCAGTGGCTGGTCGCCGCGCTGGGTGTGGGTCTCGGGTTTGGCCTGCAGGAGATCTTCGCCAACTTTATCTCCGGCCTGATTATCCTGTTTGAGAAGCCGATCCGCATCGGCGATACGGTCACCATTCGCGACCTGACGGGCAGCGTCACCCGCATTAATACCCGTGCGACCACCATCAGCGACTGGGACCGAAAAGAGATTATCGTGCCGAACAAGGCGTTCATTACCGAACAGTTTATCAACTGGTCGCTGTCGGACTCGGTTACCCGCGTGGTGCTGACGGTGCCGGCGCCTGTGGACGCCGATACCGAAGAGGTGACGAAAATTCTCATCGCCGCGGCGCATCGCTGCTCGCTGGTCATCGATACCCCGGCGCCGGAGGCGTTTCTCGTCGACCTGCAGCAGGGGATCCAGATTTTCGAGCTACGTATTTTTGCCGCGGAGATGGGGCACCGCATGCCGCTGCGCCATGAGATGCATCAGCTGATCCTGGCGGGCTTCCGCGAGCATGGCATTGATATGCCGTTCCCTCCGTTCCAGATGCGTCTGGAAAGTATTGACGGCAGGCAAAGCAGTAAAACCATGACCTCGGCCGGAAAAACCAGCCGCCGTACGGCTGGTAGCCTGTAAACCATCCCCTGCCCGGCTGCACCGCCGGGCAGGTTCTTTAACTCTCCATCACCAGCGCGCCGGACGCCATGCGCCGACGGTAGCTTTCGTAGATCCCCAGCGCCAGCAGTGAGAAGAAGATCGGTCCACCCACCATCCACAGGGTGCTGTTCCAGTCCCCGCTGTCGATGACGGGTTGGATAATGGTGAAGATATTGGCGAAGGTCACCACCAGCAGCACCACGCCGGTCGCCAGCAGCGTCGACGGACGGTTTTTGAAGATCACGAACGGCCGGTCAAGATGGGTTTTCGCCTTGAAGAACGGGAAGGCGATGGTCAGGAACAGATAAGGCAAGGTCATAGAGACATTGGCCATCAGCGTCAGCTTGTTATAAAACGCGGAAGCGCTATCCCCACCGAACGATACCAGTACGATAAACACCCCGACCAGCAGACACTGCAGCCACATCGCCGCGGCGGGCATTCCGTTGACGTTAAGGCGGGTCATCACCGACGGCCAGAGCGCTTTTGGCGTGCCCTGGATAATCGCTTTCAGAGGAGAATAGCTGAGGGTGAAGAACGCGCCGGTGTAAGCGAGAAACATCGACAGGCCGGTAATACGGGCGAACCAGACCCCGGTCAGGGCTGACGCCGCAGGGGTCAGGTGCAGGGCCTGGCCCAGCGTCGCCCCGAGGCTGGTCATCAGCACATAGGTGATGTTGCCGAGGTTGGTCGAACGCGCGCCAAGCACCTGCTGCCAGTTGGCGCTCACGCCCCACAGCACAATCGCCAGCGAGTAACCGATCGAGATAACGATCGCCGCGATGATAATACCTTTGGCAAAGTTCTTTTCCGGCTTATCGGTCTTATCCACTAAGCCGCCAACCGCCTCAATTCCGCCATAGGCAAAGATGGCAAATACCACAAACGACAGCATCGCCATGCCCGACTGATACCCGGGATTAGGCGAAAGGGTGAAGTTTAACGGCTGGGCGAAATGACCGCCGTTAAGCAGAAGGATCGCCCCGCTCACCAGCAGCAGCACCAGGTTAAGCCCCATCACCGCGATACCGCCGACGGCGGTAATTTTAGCGATTTTATTGATCCCTTTGACGGCAATAAAGGTCACCACGACCATCCAGCAGGCCGCCAGAATACCGACCGTCTGCGTCGGCGTCAGGCTACCCAGCGCCCAGGTCTGGGTTTTGTCCGCGCCAAACAAAAAAGTAGATAGCGGGACCCAGATCTTAGCGGCGGTACTCACCATCCACACTACGTACGAGGCAAACCACATAAAGGTACCAATGAAGGCAAAGCGCGGCCCGACGCTGTGGTTCATCCAGGAATAGATCCCGCCCTCTTCGCGACGATAAGCTGAGCCCATCTCCGCCATCATCAGCGCGAACGGGATAAAGAAAAAGAGGGCGGAAAAAAGGTAAAACGGCATCGCGCTATAGCCCATCAGATAAAACGCCGATGGGCTGTTGGCAAAGCCAAACACCGAGGTGAAGATCATCAGAATCAGCCCGATCAGGCTCATCTTCTTGAGTTGTTGATGCATAAATCTATCCAAACGTGGGCATCGCCCGACGAGCGACGCCTGGCCTCATAAAAAGAGCGCGGATAGTAGCAAAATCACGGATGGAAATTGTGGGTATTCGGGCTAAAGCCGGGGCGAGGGTGTCAGGTCCAGAGTCGTCTTTCACCTCCCCCACCCGGCGGCGGAGGGAGGTGAAAAAGCGATCAGGCGCGGTCTACCGTAAAGGCAATCACTTCGCCGATGCTTTCAGCGCCCAGCGCCAGCATGACCACGCGGTCAACGCCCAGCGCCACGCCGGAGCAGTCCGGCAAACCCGCCTCCAGCGCCGCCAGCAGGTTGTTATCGATGGGCTGCTGCGGAAGGCCGCGCGCGGCGCGTTTGCGGTTATCCTGCTCAAACCGCAGGCGCTGTTCATGGGCGTCGGTCAGCTCGTGGAAACCGTTCGCCAGCTCAATACCTTTGTAATAGACCTCAAAGCGCTCAGCGACCCGATGATCTTCCGGGCTGATCTGCGCTAAAGAGGCCTGAGTCGCCGGGAAATGATAAATGAACGTTGGTCGATCTTTGCCGATGTGCGGCTCCACGCCCATGGTGAACAGCAGCTGCAGCAGGGTATCGCGATCTTCTTCAGTATCGGCGATATTGCTCAGATCCAGCTTCGCTGCGACTTCACGCAGCTGAGCTTTATCGGCAGAGAGCGGGTCAATTTCCAGATGGCGCTGAAACGCCTGCTGATAGGAGAGACTTTCCGCCGGTTGGCACTCCAGCACCTGCTGCAGCAGATCGTCCACCTCATTGATCAGGCGATACATGTCATAGCATGGACGATACCACTCCAGCATGGTGAATTCCGGATTGTGATGACGCCCCATCTCTTCATTACGGAAGCTGCGGCACAGCTGGAAGACCGGGCCGCAACCTGCCGCCAGCAGGCGCTTCATGTGGTATTCCGGACTGGTCATCAGGTACAGGTTAAGCCCCTGAGAATGGCCCGGGCCGACGAAACGGGTTTCGAACGGGAACAAATGAATATCCGTTACCGTCGCCTGACTCATGCAAGGCGTCTCCACCTCCAGCACGCCGCGATCGGTAAAGAAACGGCGGATTTCCGCCATCACCGCCGCGCGCTTCAACAGATTGGGAATGGGTGCGCTCGGCTGCCAGGTTGCCGTCTCGCTCATGGTACTTTCTCCGATTGCAAATTAAGGGCACGAAGTCTACTCGCAACCGGCGAGTGAAACAAATTTTGTGCAATCTCCGGCAGACTACATGCCATTAATCTATCGTTAACCCTGACGCATAAATACCACTGATAAATAACCGCACATATCGATAAAAAAATCGAACACGTCAATTTTCCATACTGACCCTAAGGCTATACTCCTGTACCTATAAAGGAGCAGTGATACTTTTTCGCCAGCCCGGCGGCGAAATACACTAAAACTGGAGGAATGTCGTGCAAACTTTTCAAGCCGATCTCGCCGTAATTGGCGCCGGCGGGGCAGGCCTTCGTGCCGCTATCGCCGCCGCTCAGGCCAACCCCAACGCTAAAATCGCCCTGATTTCTAAAGTCTATCCGATGCGCAGCCATACGGTCGCTGCAGAAGGGGGATCCGCAGCCGTTGCCCAAGATCACGATAGCTTTGAGTACCATTTTCACGACACCGTCGCGGGAGGCGACTGGCTGTGCGAGCAGGATGTCGTCGACTATTTTGTTCATCACTGCCCGACGGAAATGACCCAGCTGGAGCAGTGGGGATGCCCATGGAGCCGCCGCCCCGACGGCAGCGTCAACGTCCGGCGCTTCGGTGGCATGAAAATCGAACGCACCTGGTTTGCCGCCGACAAAACCGGCTTCCACATGCTGCATACCCTCTTCCAGACCTCCCTTCAGTTTCCCCAAATTCAGCGCTTTGACGAACATTTCGTCCTTGACCTGCTGGTCGATGACGGGCAGGCCCGCGGCCTGGTGGCGATGAATATGATGGAAGGCACCCTGGTGCAAATCCGCGCTAACGCCGTGGTGCTGGCTACCGGCGGCGCCGGGCGCGTCTACCGCTACAACACCAACGGCGGCATCGTCACCGGTGACGGGATGGGGATGGCCCTGGGACACGGCGTGCCGCTGCGCGACATGGAATTCGTTCAGTATCACCCGACCGGCCTGCCGGGCTCCGGGATACTGATGACCGAAGGCTGCCGCGGCGAAGGCGGGATTCTGGTCAACAAAAACGGCTACCGCTATCTGCAGGATTACGGCATGGGCCCGGAAACCCCGCTCGGCGAACCGAAGAATAAATATATGGAGCTAGGCCCACGCGACAAAGTGTCCCAGGCCTTCTGGCACGAGTGGCGGAAAGGGAACACCATCCCGACGCCGCGCGGCGACGTGGTCTACCTCGATCTCCGCCACCTCGGCGAGAAAAAACTGCTGGAGCGTCTGCCGTTTATCTGTGAACTGGCGAAAGCCTACGTCGGCGTCGATCCGGTGAAAGAGCCGATCCCGGTGCGCCCGACCGCGCACTACACCATGGGCGGTATTGAAACCGATCAGCAGTGCGAAACCCGAATCAAAGGGCTGTTTGCCGTGGGCGAATGCTCGTCCGTTGGCTTACATGGCGCCAACCGTCTGGGCTCCAACTCGCTGGCCGAGCTGGTGGTCTTCGGCCGCCTGGCCGGGGAGCAGGCCATGCAGCGCGCCGCTCAGGCGGGCGAGGCAAACGGCGCCGCCCTCGATGCGCAGGCTGCCGATGTGGAGCAGCGCCTGAAAGATCTCGTCAACCAGGAAGGTAACGAAAACTGGGCGAAAATTCGCGATGAAATGGGGCTGTCGATGGAGGAAGGCTGCGGCATCTACCGCACGCCGGAGCTGATGCAGAAAACGATCGACAAGCTGGCTGAACTGCAGGAGCGCTTTAAGCGCGTGCGCATTACCGATAATTCCAGCGTGTTCAATACCGATCTGCTTTACACCATTGAGCTGGGGCACGGTTTAAACGTTGCCGAATGTATGGCGCACTCGGCCATCGCCCGTAAAGAATCGCGCGGGGCGCACCAGCGTCTGGATGAAGGCTGTACCGAACGCGACGACGTCAACTTCCTCAAGCACACTCTCGCCTTCCGCGAGGCCGATGGCACTACCCGTCTGGAATATGGCGATGTGAAGATCACCACGCTGCCGCCGGCAAAACGTGTCTATGGCGCAGAAGCGGACGCGGCTGAGAAGAAGGAGACCACCCATGGCTGAGATGAAAAACCTGAAAGTCGAAGTGGTGCGCTACAATCCGGAGGTCGACACCGCACCGCACAGCGCGTTCTATGACGTGCCTTACGATGAACAGACCTCGCTGCTGGACGCGCTGGGCTACATCAAAGACAACCTGGCGCCAGACCTGAGCTACCGCTGGTCCTGCCGAATGGCAATCTGCGGTTCCTGCGGCATGATGGTCAACAAGGTGCCGAAGCTGGCCTGCAAAACGTTCCTGCGCGATTACACCAAAGGCATCAAGGTGGAGGCATTGGCCAACTTCCCGATCGAGCGCGATCTGGTGGTGGATATGACCCACTTTATCGAAAGCCTGGAAGCCATTAAGCCGTATATCATCGGCAATAACCGCACGCCTGACCAGGGGCCAAACAAGCAGACCCCGGCCCAGATGGCGAAATACCATCAGTTTTCCGGCTGCATCAACTGCGGGCTGTGCTATGCCGCCTGTCCACAGTTCGGCCTGAACCCGGAATTTATCGGCCCGGCGGCGATCACCCTCGCCCACCGCTATAACGAAGACAGCCGCGACCACGGTAAAAAGGAACGCATGGCGCAGCTTAACGGCCAGAATGGCGTCTGGACCTGTACTTTCGTTGGCTACTGCTCGGAAGTGTGTCCGAAGCACGTCGACCCGGCGGCCGCGATCCAGCAGGGCAAGGTGGAAAGCTCGAAAGACTTTCTTATCGCCACCCTGAAACCACGCTAAGGAGTGCATTATGACGACGAAACGCAAACCCTACGTGCGACCAATGACCTCCACCTGGTGGAAAAAGCTGCCGTTTTATCGCTTCTACATGGTACGGGAAGGCACGGCGGTACCGACGGTATGGTTTAGCATTGTGCTGATTTATGGGCTGTTCGCCCTCAAGCACGGCGCCGAGAGCTGGGCGGGATATATCGGATTCCTGCAAAACCCGGTGGTGGTAATCCTCAACCTGATTACTCTGGCGGCGGCGCTGCTGCACACCAAAACCTGGTTTGAGCTGGCGCCGAAAGCCGCCAACGTCATCATCAAAGGCGAAAAAATGGGGCCAGAGCCGGTCATTAAAGGGCTCTGGGTGGTGACGGCGGTGGTCACCGTGGTGATCCTGTTTGTCGCCCTGTTCTGGTAAGGAGGCTGAGATGATTAATCCCAATCCGAAACGTTCCGATGAACCCGTATTCTGGGGGCTGTTTGGCGCAGGTGGCATGTGGGGCGCGATCGTCGCGCCGGTGATGGTGCTGCTGGTCGGCATCTTGCTGCCGCTGGGGCTTGCCCCGGCCGACGCCTTCAGCTATGAGCGTGTGCTGGCTTTTGCCCAAAGCTTTATCGGCCGCGCATTCATCTTTCTGATGATTGTCCTGCCGCTGTGGTGTGGGTTGCATCGTATTCACCACGCCATGCACGATCTGAAAATCCATGTGCCAAACGGTAAATGGGTCTTCTACGGCCTGGCGGCAATCCTCAGCGTCATCACCCTCGTTGGCGTACTGTTTATCTGATCCTGCAAGAGCCCGGTCGCATTTCTGCTACCGGGCTCGCTTCATAGAAAAATCTTGCCGCCTTTTCCCTGCTGGACTCTACACTTAGCTTAAAAGCCAGCAAGGAGCATGCCATGCGTATCCTGCCGATAATCACCGCGATTGCCGTCTCGTTCCTGTCTGTCGCCTGCAGCACGCCCACCCCGCCGCCGGGCGTCACCGTGGTCAGTCCCTTCGACGTTCAGCGCTATCTGGGTACCTGGTATGAAATCGCCCGCTTTGACCACCCTTTTGAAAGCGGGCTGGAAAAAGTCACGATCGCCTGGCACCCACGTGATGACGGCGGTCTGGATGTGGTGAATAAAGGTTATAACCCCGACCGCGGCATGTGGCAGAAAACGGACGGGGTAGCGCACTTTACCGGGGAGCCCAGCCGCGCCGCGCTGAAGATTTCCTTCTTCGGCCCTTTCTACGGCAGCTATAACGTCATTGCTCTGGATAAGGAGTATCGTTACGCGCTGGTCTGCGGCCCCGATCGCGACTATCTCTGGCTGCTGGCCCGGGCGCCGACCATCGCCCCGGAGGTCAGGCAGCAGATGCTGGACATTGCCACCCGACAGGGCTTTGATGTCGGCAAACTGGTCTGGGTCAATCAGCGCTATGATTAGTGCGCGCTGATCTTCAGGCCAATGATGCCAATCACGATACAGACAAGGCTGGCGATACGCATGGCGCTGGCGGATTCCCCTAACAGCACAATACCGGTCACGGCGGCCCCCACGGCGCCGATCCCGGTCCAGACGGCGTAGGCGGTACCTACCGGTAGGGTTTTCATCGCCCATGAGAGCAGCGCCATGCTGGCCACCATCGCCACGATGGTGATAACGCTGGGAACCAGGCGGCTAAAGCCATGGGTATATTTCAGGCCGACGGCCCACACCACTTCCAGCAGGCCAGCGATAAACAAGACTATCCAGGACATAAGGCTCCTTTGCTGGGGCCGTCCCCGGATGAGAAACGCTTACGGGTCGTCCCGTAAGGTGGATGAAAAGTCGTGGTGAGTATATCCAACGGAATGAGAGAAGTGAAGAACGGTACGGCGCTAAACCGTACCGTTGACGGCGTTTATTGCTGAGCTTTGGTTGCCGCGCCAGAGATTGCGTTGCCGCCGTCTGAAATATCCTCACCGACACCGCGCGTGGTGTTACAAGCGGTCAGTGCTGAAGAGAGGACCAAAACCGTAAAGAACGCTGCAATCGTTTTTTTCACCATAATGTCATCCTTAGTGTCAGTTTTGTTTTCATGCCCTATAAGCATAGACAAACCGTCCAAAGATGAAGGGATCTTTGCGATTTTTAAGAGAAAAGGAGTATGCGTGGAGGAGGCTGACATACCGGGAGGCAAGCGCCATTAACGAAACGGCAGGGAAATTCAGCTCACAGCGTGAGAGATAGCGTGGCCCAGGCCCTGAATATCTTCACCCACACCGCGGGCGGTATTGCAGCCAGCCAACAACGCGCTGCTCAGAAAGAGTAACACCAGGAGTTTAACGCTGCGCTTCATGTATCGTGCTCGTTGTGCCTGTACGAAAAGAGCGGCGCAGCACGGAGGCTACGCCGGTCATCATGACGCGAAATTACTTCACGCGGGATACATATTCGCCAGAGCGAGTATCCACTTTGATCACTTCGCCGATCTGAACGAACAGCGGAACTTTAACCACAGCGCCAGTAGACAGGGTCGCTGGTTTACCGCCGGTACCCGCGGTGTCGCCTTTCAGACCTGGATCGGTTTCAATGATTTCCAGCTCAACGAAGTTCGGCGGGGTGACCGCGATCGGCTGGCCGTTCCACAGGGTCACGATGCACTCAGCCTGATCCAGCAGCCATTTAGCGTTGTCACCGATCGCTTTCGCGTCAGCAGACAGCTGTTCGAAAGTTTCGTTGTTCATGAAGTGCCAGAACTCACCGTCGTTGTACAGGTAAGTCAGGTTCATATCGACAACGTCCGCGCCTTCTGCGGAATCGGTAGATTTGAAGGTTTTCTCAACGCGGGTACCGGTCAGCAGACGGCGCAGCTTAACGCGCGCAAACGCCTGGCCTTTACCTGGTTTAACGAATTCGCTGGCTTCTACCGCATAAGGTTCGCCATCTAACATGATTTTAAGACCAGCACGAAAATCGTTGCTATAGTAAGTCGCCATAAGGCCCTCTGAAATTGTTTAACTGGTAGCTAAGCCACAAAATGGCGCATATTGTAACCCTAAATACCCCATCCAGAGAAGATTGGATAACGCAACTTGCCAATGTTGTGACCAGTCCTGATGAACTGCTGCGTCTTTTAAATGTAGACGCTGATGAAAAACTGCTGGCCGGACGCGAGGCCAGACGCCTGTTCCCGCTGCGCGTCCCACGCGCGTTTATCGCCCGCATGGAGAAAGGCAACCCTAACGATCCGCTGCTTCGTCAGGTACTTACCGCCGAGGAAGAATTTATCGTCGCCCCCGGCTACTCCACCGATCCGCTGGAAGAACAGCACAGCGTGGTGCCCGGTCTGTTGCACAAATATCGCAACCGGGCCCTGCTGCTGGTGAAAGGCGGTTGTGCAGTCAATTGCCGTTATTGTTTCCGCCGCCACTTCCCTTATGCCGAAAATCAGGGCACCAGGCGCAACTGGCAGACAGCGATGGACTACATCGCGGCGCATCCGCAGCTTGATGAAATCATCTTCTCCGGCGGCGACCCGCTGATGGCAAAGGACCATGAGCTTGACTGGCTGATGACCCAGCTGGAAGCTATTCCACACGTTAAGCGTCTGCGTATTCACAGCCGCCTGCCAATTGTGATCCCGGCGCGCATCACCGAGACGCTGGCCAGCCGCTTCCAGCGTTCGTCGCTGCAGGTGATCCTGGTTAACCACGTTAACCACGCCAATGAAATTGACGGTGAGTTTCGCGCGGCGATGGCCATGCTGCGTCAGGCGGGCGTCACGCTGCTCAACCAGAGCGTGCTGCTGCGCGGGGTGAACGACAACGCGCAAACCCTGGCCGACCTCAGCAATGCGCTGTTTGACGCCGGGGTAATGCCCTACTACTTGCATGTGCTGGATCGGGTGCAGGGGGCGGCGCACTTCATGGTCAGCGATGATGAAGCCCGTGAAATCATGCGTGAACTATTGACCCTCATCTCCGGCTATATGGTGCCGAAGCTGGCGCGCGAGATCGGCGGGGAACCCAGCAAGACGCCGCTGGATTTAGGGCTGAAGCAACGTTAGTGCTTCCGAATAAGGATAAAGCAGTAACTCTGTTTTAAAGAAGAACAATATACCCAGTCTCCAGGCGTACTGGAGGCTGGGTAATAAGAAGATTTAAATGATGATAAATGATAATGAGTATTCATTTATCCAACTTAATCCAGCTATACTTCAATAGAAATCAAAAATATTTGAAGCATAAAAAAATTATATTGATTATGGCCATTATGGCTACAATAATAAAGGTCCACCATGATAGTTGTCGTGAAGTTAACCCATTGATCCTGAAAGTTTTCCTCACGCTATTTTGTACTTCTGCATCATCAATTTTGGCTATATATTTATCATTTATTATTCGCATGCTTGCGTCGGTACTTAACGGTTGAGCACTATTGAACTCGTTCTGCAGTGTAACTTGTCGAATTACGGTTCCGGTAGCAATGACGAAGCCACGTTGTCTAACCGTAACAACAACATCCTGAGTCAGTCCCGCTCTGAGCAACGATTTCCTTAGCAAGGAGATATTTTGATAAAAAGTATTTTGCGAAACAACGACACCACGCTCTTTCCACACAGCGGATAAAAATTCATCTCGGGAAATAATGTTTCCATTACTTTCTAAAAGTAGTTGTAAACATCGGGCTGTGGGGGTATTTAACGTAATGGCTTCATGGTCTTTCCCCGCTACTGGCTGAAGCTCATTCACGTCCATATTAAAAATAACCTCATCATTAATGATGTATGAATTAAATGTCATAAAGCATTTCCATATTCTTTATTTATCGGAGAAACCAATTATTCTCGTATAATTCACAGAAAAAAACAGATGCGCCAATCCATATAAAAAACTAATCTTCTTCAGAATCCCTATGTTACCCATTAAAAATATAAATCTGAAAAATATATACGCCCATGATAAGAGCTTCACAAGCTCACGTCATTTTACGATCTAATCTCATTCAATACAAAAGAAATGTAAATTTATGCATAATTCATATGCACTTCATAGTTAAAAACAGTAAATTAATACAACGTCCGCCAAGATGTAAAGTCCAGCGGGCATGTTACAAACATCATATAATTTTCCATTACTGTCAGAAAATTATCTTCGAATCAATAACAAAAGTGGAAACTCATGGCACGAAAGCTCTATCGCAAGGAAGCGATTGAATATAAGAAATTACACTGGAAAGGAAAAGCATTATTACTGGCAGGTATGCCAGCATGGCTTATCGTTATTCTGTCAAGTTGTTTTCTCATCGCACTCATCTCGACTCTTATCCTATGTACATTCACCCAACGTATAGATGTACGGGGGGAAGTCATCACATTACCGCATTCCGTTAACGTCTTTGCACCGCAGCAAGGCTTTGTGTTAAATCAATATGTTAAGGTCGGAGATATAGTCAAAAAAGGTCAAAAATTATATGAAATAGATATTTCTCGTAATACCACTAACGGTAATGTGAGTCTTGCTCAAACTGCCGTCATAAATGAAAAGATCATTAATGCTGAGAGCATTATTACAAAACTAATTCGCAACAAAGATGAAACATTGAATGCATTAGACACACAACTAAATACGATTAAAAAATCTCTTAGCGAAACAACCTCAATGCTTGCCAACACGCAGGCAGGGTTAAATAAAATGCATCAGAATCTTTCAAGTTACGATAAGTATCTGAAAGAAGGCCTCATTACAAAAGATCAGTACAACTATCAGCACTCACTTTATTTTCAACAGCAAAGTGCGTATCAATCTCTGGTAAGCCAAAAGATGCAACTGGAATCTCAGATAACCCAGTTCACTAGTGATAAAGTCACCAAAGCGGCAGATTTTGATAATCAAATATCAAACCAACAAAATCAAATTAATGATTATAAAAATCAACTAGTTGAGTCCGATGCAAAAGGCAATGTCATCATCAAGGCGACAACGGATGGAAGAATCGAATCGCTAGCCGTAACCAAAGGGCAAATGGTTGATAATGGGAGTAGTTTGGCACAAATAAAGCCCACCGGTAATGTTGAGTACTATCTTATTTTATGGTTACCCAATAATAGTATTCCTTACGTAAAACCGGGGGATACTATCAACATCCGATACGATGCCTTTCCGGCAGATAAATTTGGTCAATTTCCAGGAGAGGTAATATCGATATCATCTATGCCTGCTTCACGACAGGAAATGTCAGAATATACTAACGTTAATAATGGCACTAATCAACAAGAGCTTGCACTATATAAAACGATTGTAAAAATCAAGCAAAAATCGGCTTTGTTGAATAAATCAGATTTCGGGTA
>NZ_KV792627.1:0-26122 GCF_001808265.1 Klebsiella sp. HMSC16A12 | reverse complement strand
GTTTGTGTGAAGTGATTCACATCCGCCGTGTCAGTGGGTGCGCATTATAGGGATCCCATTTTTTTGCACAAGCCTTTTTTCGATCTTTTTTTCTGAATGGTGATTTTTCACCCTTTTCGCCGTGTAATTGCACGATTTGCTCAATTTTCACCGTTTTCAGGGGTTGCACAGGGAGATAAAAGCCACCAAAGTCTTCTTACGTTCCCGTATTTTGAGGTCTATATGTCTGCTCAGCTGCGCCCCTACAAAGCATTTTTCCCACAAATCGGTCTTCGCGTCATGATTGACGCATCCAGCGTTGTCATCGGCGATGTCAGAATTGCCGATGACGTCAGCGTCTGGCCTCTGGTGGCCATTCGCGGCGACGTCAACTATGTATCGATAGGTCAACGCAGCAATATTCAGGACGGTAGCGTTCTCCATGTGACCCATAAGTCCTCTTATAAGCCGGAGGGAAATCCGCTGATCATTGGTGAGGATGTAACTGTTGGTCATAAAGTGATGCTCCACGGCTGCACTATCGGCAACCGCGTACTGGTTGGTATGGGTTCGATCTTATTAGATGGTGTCGTCGTTGGCGATGACGTCATGATTGGTGCGGGCAGTCTGGTTCCGCAGAATAAACAGCTGGAAAGCGGCTACCTTTACTTTGGCAATCCGGTCAAACAGATCCGCCCCCTGACAGAGGCGGAACGGGAAGGACTCAAGTATTCAGCAAATAACTATGTGAAATGGAAAAATGAGTACCTGGATCAGGATAACCAGATCCAGCCCTGAGCATCTTCCTGACCATCGCGGATCAATGCTTCTGCCTCTTCCTCTAGATCCCAACGATGTTCCTGGAAGGCGGCCAGCCACTGCGCTGGCCCCTCTGCGCCGAAACGCTGCTGCAAGATTTGCCCTGAAATTGCGCAGGTTAATTGCATCCCATTCACCAGCGCGGGAAAAACCACGCCCTGCCGTTCGGCATCCCATGATTCCCGGTCAGGAAACTGAATCGCCTGATTCATGCATTCAATTCCTGCTGCAGCGTATCAATGACCGGAGCGATAGCCGGCAGAACGCCGTGCCATAGCAGAACAGCATGGGCGGCTTGCGCCACCAGCATTCCCAGCCCATCGGCACAGTGGACTGCGCCATATTGCTGGCACCAGTGAAGAAACGGTGTCGGCCCTTTCTGGTAAAACATGTCATAGCAATATACGTCAGCGTTGACAATAGATGCCGGGATAGCTGGTACATCACCGTCTATTCCACTGGACGTCGCATTGACGATCAGATCGAATGTTTCCCCGGATAAGGTATCCATCTCCCTTGCGCTAACGCTCCCGGTATGGGCGAAGAGAGTGGCTAACTCACGGGCACGAGAATAGGTGCGATTCACGATCGTGACGGCGCATCCCAGCGACAGAAGCGGCAAAAGAACCCCGCGAGATGCCCCACCAGCACCAACCAGCAGGATCCGTTGGCGTGGCTTAATGAATCCCAGGCGTTCCAGATCGCTCAGAAGACCAATACCGTCGGTGTTGTCCCCCAGTAAACGGCCATCTTCCAGGCGTTTCAGGGTGTTTACTGCTCCCGCCAGCGCTGCGCGTTCTGTCAGTTCGTCGGCACGCGCAAAGGCTTCCTCTTTAAAAGGAACGGTGACGTTGGCCCCCTTTCCTCCTTCTGCAAAGAACTGATTCAGAGAAGAGACAAAATCATCCAGCGGCGCCAGTACACGTCCATAAGGATGAGTAATTCCTAACTGGCGGGCAAACAGCTGATGAATAGCAGGCGACTTGCTGTGCGCGATCGGATTACCAAAAACGGCATAGGTTTCCATGTTTCACCCCTGGCGGAACAGTTCACCCGTCAGGGCATCACGGATTTCAGATGGGTTTTGCCGGCCGCCCGTGGCGCCATCCACCACCGGGAAGCTGTCGCCAAACTGAGCATGGACCTCTGCGGTAGTACGGCACGGTGGTTGCCCGGTGAGATTGGCGCTGGTCGAAACCAGTGGTTTTCCGTAGGCTTCGCACAATTCGATTACCAGCGGATGGTTAGTCACGCGTACGGCCAGTGAATCAAAACGTCCAGTCAGCCAGCGCGGCGTTTCAGGACGCGCCGGGAATACAAACGTCACCGGTCCCGGCCAGCAAGAGAAGATGGCTTCCCGCTGTGAGTCACTTAACCGTGAATCATCAATATAGGGCTTCAGTTGCTCAAAGCTGGCGGCGATAAGGATCAATCCTTTCTCAACGGGACGCTGCTTCAGCTCCAGCAGGCGCATAACGGCCGTTTCGCTGTCAGGGTCGCAGCCGACGCCAAACACGGCTTCGGTGGGATAGGCGATGACATGTTCATTTTTCAGGACCGCCACGGCATGGGCGACGGCTTCTGAGGGCAGGTTATTGTTCACTGATTTATTCCGCCGGGATCGGCTTTCCACATTGTTTACTGGCACAGAAGCGTCTGAGCCCCTGCGCCGTCTTCTTTTCAATTAACAGCGGGTAATGGCATTCAGGGCATTCGCCCGCCACCGGTTTAAAATTGATAACGAACTGGCAATCAGGATAGCGATCGCAGGAGTGAAAGGTTTTACCGAAACGGGAACGACGCTGGACCAGATGGCCTTGTCCGCACTGCGGGCAAGCGATAGCCGTCTCATCGGGTTTATCAATCAGCTCGGTATGTTCACATTCCGGATAGCGGCTACAGCCAATGAACATCCCAAAACGCCCCTGGCGTAACACCATAACCGCACCGCACGATGGGCACTCTTGCCCCTCCAGCACCTTAACGATATGCCCGTCCGCCTGGCTTTTCAGGGGACGAATATAGTCACAGTCCGGATAATGCGAACAGCCGAGAAACGGGCCATGTTTCCCGGAACGGATCACCAGTTCGGCCCCGCACTGCGGGCAGGGCTCATTTTTACGCACCGAAAACAGTGCTGATTTGGTCATAACAACTCGATGTTGCTGCAAAAAGATTAATGCAGCATACCTTCATTTACTTCGAAGAGTAATTCTTCCATTTGCTGATAGGCGTTTTCACAGCCCGGAATATTGAACAGTACCATCAGGATGACCCATTTCAGGTCTTCCAGCTCAAATTCCGCCGTATCCAGCGCCAGTACGCGCTCTATCACCATTTCTCGCGTTTCGAGGTTCAACACCTGAATCTGCTCGAGGAAGAGTAAAAACCCCCGGCAACTGGCATCCAGACGCTGGCACTCCTCTTCGGTATATACCCGAAGAGAGAGCGGGTCGGAAGCGAGCTGCATCGGTTCAACGAGACCTTCCTGATAATCAGCCAGTTTCTCGAGCCACATTAACGCGTTATAGATGTCTTCCCGCTCAAAACCCGCATCGGTAAGATCCCGCGTCAGTTTGTCCTGATCCACGCGCATTTCTGCTTCGCTATGGATGTAAGTTTCAAACAAATACATGAGTACGTCGAACATGGCTTGCCCTCCTTAATCGGACATAGCCGCCGGGTACAGCTGCGATCCAGCCTGCTAACTCCAGTTCAAGTAGCTGAGCTACGGTTACTGGCACAGATTGGCCGGCACGTTCAGCGACAACGTCAACAGGTGTTACCTCATCTCCTACGTTAGCCAGGAGCTCCGGAAATGGCAATGCTACAGACGGCTGATCGACGCAAATATTTATCGAATCAGACGTATCAGTCAGCCAGGCCAGCTCGTTATGCCAGTATTCCACAATATCCTCTGGCGAGGTCACTGGCACCGCGCCTTGCTTAATTAACCAGTGCGGGCCTTCCGATCCCGGATTGCCTATCGGGCCAGGCAGGGCGAACACATCCCTTCCCTGCTCCAGGGCGCAGCGGACGGTGACCAGCGATCCGCTTCGCAACGCCGCCTCAATCACCAGCACGCCCAGGCTTAAGCCGCTGATAATCCGGTTGCGCCTGGGGAAATGTGCGGGAAGCGGCGGCGTAATGAGTGGAAATTCAGATACCAGCGTACCGCCATTGTCGATGATCTGCCGGGCGAGGGTTGCATGGCGCCGCGGATAAACCTGACTCAGCCCATTGCCCAGTACCGCGATAGTTTTACCCTCCGCCGCCAGCGCGCCGCGGTGCGCGACCCCGTCAATGCCTAACGCCAGCCCACTGGTGATGGTAATCCCTTTCTGCGCCAGCGTTTCGCTGAACAGTTTCCCCCAGCGGGCGCCATACCAGGAGTGCGAGCGACTGCCAATAACGGCAAGCTGCGCGCTGTGAAGCAGGGCGAGGCCGCCGCTGACCAGCAACGCGCCGGGGTAATCAGCGATAGCCTTTAACCGCAATGGATAGCGCGGATCGTCACCCCGTAACAGATGATGATCCGGTTGTCCCAGCCAGCGCCGCGTCTCGTCAAGCTCATGCTCGTCAAGCCGGAAAAATAACTTTGCCTGCGCCGCGGTCATCCCGACGGCATGCAGCGCTTCACGATCAACGCTGGCGGCTGCGCATAAGCGCTGAGCGATCTCTACCATCCTGTCGCCATACAAGCTACTGACCTTCATCAGCCGCAGCCAAATCTCGTCGGGCGTCATCCTTACCCCCTGCCATAAGCGGTATTGACAATCTTTGCGATTGGACAGTGAGACTGTCAATTGCAGGGGGTTTTGTCTAGAATAGAGCTAATAATCTTATCAACTCCTGAATACGACTCTGGAACTTTATGGCAGTTTTGCAAGTGTTACATATTCCGGACGAGCGCCTTCGCAAAGTCGCCGAGCCGGTCAAAGAAGTGAATGCGGAAATTCAGCGTATCGTCGATGATATGTTCGACACCATGTACGCCGAGGAAGGCATCGGTCTGGCCGCAACCCAGGTCGATATCCATCAGCGCATTATCGTTATTGATGTGTCGGAAAATCGTGAAGAGCAGCTGGTATTAATTAACCCGGAAATGCTGGAGAAAGATGGCGAAACCGGTATTGAAGAAGGCTGCTTGTCCATTCCTGAACAGCGCGCCCTGGTGCCGCGTGCGGAAAAAGTGAAGATCCGGGCACTGGATCGCAATGGTAAGCCGTTTGAACTGGAGGCCGATGGCCTGCTGGCTATCTGTATCCAGCATGAGATGGATCACCTGGTCGGCAAACTGTTTATTGACTATCTGTCACCACTCAAACAACAGCGCATTCGTCAGAAGGTAGAGAAACTGGATCGTTTACGTTCCCGTGCCTGATAACAAGGAATACCGTGTCACAATCACTACGTATCATTTTCGCCGGCACCCCTGATTTTGCAGCGCGTCATCTTGATGCGCTGCTGTCGTCTGAACATCAGGTTGTTGGCGTATTCACTCAGCCTGATCGCCCTGCTGGTCGCGGCAAAAAATTGATGCCAAGCCCGGTAAAAGTGCTGGCAGAAGCCCATAACTTACCTGTGTTCCAGCCATCCTCCCTGCGTCCGCAGGATAACCAGCGGTTAGTCGCCGATCTCGGCGCCGATATTATGGTGGTAGTGGCGTACGGTCTGATTCTGCCTAAAGCGGTGCTGGAGATGCCCCGTCTGGGCTGTATCAACGTTCACGGCTCGCTGCTACCGCGCTGGCGTGGCGCAGCGCCTATTCAGCGTTCACTGTGGGCGGGGGATAGCGAAACTGGCGTAACCATCATGCAGATGGACGTCGGCCTTGATACGGGGGATATGCTGTATAAGCTTTCCTGTCCCATTACCGCAGAAGATACCAGCGGCAGCCTGTACGATAAGCTGGCCGAGCTCGGCCCTCAGGGGCTGCTGGCAACGTTAGCCCAGCTGGCCAACGGCACCGCACGGCCTGAAGTACAAGATGAATCGCTGGTGTGCCATGCCGAAAAGCTGAGTAAAGAAGAGGCTCGTATCGATTGGTCGCTTTCCGCTGCGCAGTTGGAACGCTGCATCCGCGCGTTTAATCCGTGGCCAATGAGCTGGCTGGAAATTGACGGACAACCGGTAAAAGTGTGGCGAGCATCGGTCATCGCCGAAGCCGCTCACGCCGAACCGGGTACTATCGTGGCAGCAACCAAACAGGGTATTCAGGTCGCCACGGGGGATGGGATCCTCAGCCTGGAGTCGCTACAGCCTGCGGGTAAAAAAGCGATGAGCGCCCAGGACTTACTCAATTCCCGCCGGGAGTGGTTTATCCCTGGCACCCGTCTCGCCTGACGGTCGTCTCTTCTGAAGCCCGGGTTCGCCGGGCATTTTTATTTTTGCGCTTATGAAAAAGAATATAAATTTACGCAGCCTGGCCGCCCAGGCTATCGAGCAAGTTGTTGAAAAAGGGCAGTCTTTAAGCAACGTACTGCCTCCTCTACAGCAGAAAGTCAGCGATAAAGATAAAGCGCTACTGCAGGAGTTGTGCTTTGGTGTACTACGTACTCTAAGCCAGCTGGAGTGGCTTATCAGCAAGCTAATGGCGCGTCCGATGACCGGCAAACAGCGCACCGTGCACTTTCTGATCATGGTTGGTCTCTATCAGTTACTCTACACCCGCATTCCACCACACGCCGCGCTGGCGGAAACGGTAGAAGGCGCGGTGGCCATTAAACGCCCGCAGCTTAAAGGGCTAATCAACGGCGTGCTACGCCAGTTCCAGCGCCAGCAGGAAGCGTTGTTAGCCGAATTTGCTGAGCATGAAAACCGCTATCTTCATCCCAAATGGCTGCTGAAACGCCTGCAGCAGGCCTGGCCGGAGCAGTGGCAGGAGATCGTCGAGGCGAACAACCAGCGCCCGCCGATGTGGCTGCGCGTTAACCGCAACCATCATTCCCGGGATGAGTGGCTTGCCCTGCTTAACGAGACCGGTTTAGAGGGCTTTACCCACCCTGATTATCCGGACGCCGTACGCCTGGCCACCCCTGCTCCGGTCCACGCGTTACCAGGCTTTGCCGAAGGCTGGGTGACCGTCCAGGATGCCTCGGCTCAGGGCTGTATGCGCTACCTGCAACCGGAAAATGGCGAACGCATTCTCGATCTCTGCGCCGCACCGGGCGGGAAGACGACGCATATTCTGGAAGTCGCTCCCCAGGCTCAGGTTATGGCGGTGGATATTGATGAACAGCGTCTGTCCCGCGTCTATGACAACCTGAAACGGCTGGGCATGAAAGCCGAAGTCAAGCAGGGCGATGGCCGCTTCCCTGAGCAGTGGTGTGGCAATGAGCAGTTCGATCGTATTCTGCTGGATGCCCCCTGCTCCGCAACCGGCGTTATTCGCCGCCATCCGGATATCAAATGGCTGCGCCGGGATCGGGATATCGCCGAGTTAGCCCAACTGCAGGCCGAGATCCTCAATGCCATCTGGGGGCACCTGAAGCCAGGCGGCACGCTGGTTTACGCGACCTGTTCTATTCTGCCGGAAGAGAACAGTCAGCAAATTGCCGCTTTCCTCGCGCGAACTCCGGATGCAGAACTTCACGCAACCGGCACGCCGGCGATCCCGGGGCAGCAAAATCTGCCGGGCGCAGAAGAAGGTGATGGCTTCTTTTACGCTAAGCTAATCAAACGTCGGAACTAATGGGTCACTGCAGATGAAGATTATTATTCTGGGCGCCGGCCAGGTCGGCGGCACGCTGGCGGAAAACCTCGTCGGCGAGAACAATGATATTACGCTGGTTGATACCAATGGCGACCGTCTGCGCAGCCTGCAGGATAAGTTCGATCTGCGTGTCGTCCAGGGGCATGGCTCTCACCCTCGCGTACTGCGCGAGGCGGGAGCCGATGATGCCGATATGCTGGTAGCGGTCACTAGTTCGGACGAAACCAACATGGTGGCCTGCCAGGTCGCTTACTCATTGTTCAATACGCCAAACCGCATAGCGCGTATTCGTGCGCCTGATTACGTTCGTGATGCGGAAAAGCTCTTCAACTCTGAAGCGGTACCCATCGATCACTTAATCGCTCCGGAACAACTGGTCATCGACAACATCCACCGTCTGATCGAATATCCCGGCGCGCTGCAGGTCGTGAACTTCGCCGAAGGAAAAGTCAGTCTCGCGGTAGTAAAAGCCTATTATGGTGGCCCGCTGGTGGGGAATGCCTTATCCACTATGCGGGAGCATATGCCGCATATCGATACGCGCGTGGCCGCCATTTTCCGCCACGATCGCCCCATCCGCCCGCAGGGCTCGACGATTGTCGAGGCCGGAGATGAAGTCTTCTTTATTGCCGCCTCGCAGCATATTCGCGCGGTCATGAGCGAACTGCAGCGACTGGAAAAGCCGTATAAGCGTATTATGCTGGTCGGCGGGGGCAATATTGGCGCGGGTCTGGCCCATAAGCTGGAAAAAGATTACAGCGTTAAGCTTATCGAACGTAATCAGCAGCGGGCCGCTGAGCTGGCGGAAAAGCTGCAGCATACTATCGTCTTCTACGGGGATGCATCGGACCAGGAGCTGTTGGCTGAAGAGCATATTGACCAGGTGGACCTGTTTATTGCCGTCACTAACGACGACGAAGCCAATATTATGTCGGCTATGTTGGCCAAGCGAATGGGCGCGAAAAAAGTGATGGTGCTAATCCAGCGCAGAGCCTACGTGGATCTGGTCCAGGGTAGCGTCATCGATATTGCGATTTCGCCTCAGCAGGCCACAATTTCCGCACTCCTCAGTCATGTCCGTAAAGCCGATATTGTCGGCGTCTCCTCCTTGCGCCGCGGCGTTGCAGAAGCGATCGAGGCAGTCGCGCACGGCGATGAGAGCACCTCCCGGGTAGTCGGGCGTTCGATCGATGAGATCAAACTTCCACCGGGCACGATCATCGGCGCCGTCGTGCGGGGCAATGACGTGATGATCGCCAATAATAATCTACGGATCGAGCAGGGCGACCATGTGATCATGTTTTTGACCGATAAGAAGTTTATTTCCGATGTCGAAAGGCTGTTCCAGCCAAGTCCTTTCTTCCTGTAATTCCCAGGGCGCCGAACAGGCGCCTTTTTATTATCCCTTATTATTCAAAGGTTAATATTTTGCAGTAACTATCTGCTGGGAATGGCAAATGAAAATACATTTGTTAAACTTACAACGTCAGCTGGCACAAGGAGAATAAAATGAGTTTTTTAAAAGAGTTTCGCGAATTCGCGATGCGCGGGAACGTTGTCGATTTGGCAGTAGGTGTGATCATCGGTGCAGCATTCGGTAAAATTGTTTCATCACTGGTCGCGGATATTATTATGCCGCCACTCGGCCTGTTGATTGGCGGGATCGATTTTAAACAGTTTGCCGTCACGCTACGTGATGCCCAGGGCGATGTCCCGGCTGTGGTGATGCATTATGGGGTATTCATTCAGAACGTTTTCGATTTCATCATCGTCGCGTTTGCCATCTTCATGGCGATTAAATTGATGAATAAGTTAAATCGTAAGAAAGAAGAGGCTCCGGCGGCACCGCCAGCTCCCTCTAAAGAAGAAGTTCTGCTGAGCGAAATTCGCGATCTGCTGAAAGAACAAAACAACCGTTCTTAATCAGCAGAGAAAGCAGAAGGCCAGTGGTAAAAAAGCGATTCGCTTGCTTGCCACTGGCCTCCCGATCAACCCTTCCTGCATGTTTATCTTTACGTTGATAGCTTCCTTTCCCTTTCTTGTTTTTCTCTACGCGCTGCCTGAATAACGGATCGTGGAGAAGTGCCTCAATGGCGTTATCTTTAATTTGTCCTTTAGTATGCTGATAGCGACTCATAGTTACTCCGGTATATGTATAAACTCGGCGCGAGTGTAGATCCGCGCGTTTAAAAAATCAACGTCCGCCATTGCCGTTGCTGGCCCCTTGTTCAAGGGCCTCAAGGATAGAACAGTAAACGCTGCTGTGGGCAGTGCCGCAACAGGCATCGTTGAGCCGCTGCAGAGAGCGGCGCATCGTCTGTAGCTCTTTAATCCGCGCCTCAACTTCACTTAATCGCGCCTGAACGATCCCTTTCGACTCCTGACAGGTATGATGCTCCGGATCGATGCGGATCGACAATAATTCGCGGATCGCTTCCAGGGTGAAACCCAGTTGTCGGGCATAACGAATAAAGCGCAGACGCTGAAGATCGTTATCCGAGTAAAGACGAAATCCCCCCTCAGTGCGCACGTCATGATCCATCATTTGCTGTTTTTCATAATAACGGATGGTATCTGGCGTCACATCGGCCAGTTTTGCCAGCTCACCAATACGATACATATTCACTCCTGATTGATTTTATGCAGCAACGCATCGGCGTACTCACCGCGTAAAAAGTCGGTGTTCAGTCCTGCCTGACGCAGCTTAAGCTCGAGCAGAGCAAGGCGCTTGCTGAGTTCGCCATGCCGCGGGTCGTTCTGACGCACACCCTTCAGCAAGTCTGCCAGAGCCACCGCCTCTCTGCGCTGCTCTAGCTCCGGGGGAAGACACCCTGCATTCTTCAGAAGGCGATAGCCTGCCCGCAGCTCGGCCGGTACATGCGAATCGTCATCGAGAGTTAACGGCTCGCCGCTGCCGGGTAAATTATCGAACTCACCTTTGGCTTGGGCATCGAGGATATGGCGTTCTGCCCACTGATCCAGTAACCACATTCTACGGCTCCGGGGGATGAACAAAAAGAGTACAGATATTGTAGTGAAGTGGGGATGGGGTAGATATAAAAAAACCCGCCGGGGCGGGTTTTTTTACGTTACTACAGATTACTCTGCAGCAGCTTCTGCTTTCGGCTCAGCACGATCAACCAGCTCGATGTATGCCATCGGCGCGTTGTCGCCTGCACGGAAGCCACACTTCAGAATGCGAGTGTAACCACCGGCGCGGCTCGCGAAACGCGGGCCCAGCTCGTTAAACAGTTTTGCCACGATCTCGTTATCACGAGTGCGGGCGAATGCCAGACGACGATTAGCAACGCTATCAGTCTTGGCAAGAGTAATCAGCGGCTCAACTACGCGACGCAGTTCTTTCGCTTTCGGCAGGGTCGTCTTGATGATTTCATGACGAACCAGCGAACCTGCCATGTTACGGAACATAGCCTGGCGATGGCTGCTGTTGCGGTTCAGTTGACGACCACTCTTACGATGGCGCATGACCTTATCCTTCTCAGTAAAACCTTAACCTGTGATCCGGTTACTCGTCAGCAATGCTTGCTGGTGGCCAGTTTTCCAGGCGCATGCCCAGAGACAGTCCACGGGAAGCCAGCACGTCTTTAATCTCAGTAAGAGATTTTTTACCCAGGTTCGGCGTTTTCAGCAACTCAACCTCGGTACGCTGTACCAGATCACCGATATAGTGGATAGCTTCTGCCTTGAGGCAGTTAGCAGAGCGGACAGTCAATTCCAGATCGTCAACAGGGCGCAGCAGGATCGGATCGAATTCTGGTTTCTCTTCTTTCACTTCTGGCTGACGTACATCACGTAGGTCAACAAAAGCTTCCAGTTGTTCAGCCAGGATGGTTGCCGCACGACGAATCGCCTCTTCAGGATCGATTGTGCCGTTGGTTTCCATTTCGATGACCAGCTTGTCCAGGTCGGTACGCTGTTCTACACGCGCAGCTTCAACATTGTAGGCAATACGCTCTACAGGGCTGTAGCAGGCGTCGACCAGCAGACGGCCGATTGGGCGCTCATCTTCTTCCGAATGAATTCGGGCAGAAGCCGGCACATAACCGCGACCGCGCTGAACTTTGATACGCATGCTAATAGCAGCGTTCTCATCAGTCAGGTGGCAAATCACGTGCTGCGGCTTGACGATTTCGACATCACCGTCGTGGGTAATGTCGGCTGCGGTCACAGGGCCAATGCCAGATTTATTCAAAGTAAGGATGACTTCATCTTTACCCTGAACTCTCACCGCCAGCCCTTTCAGGTTGAGCAGGATTTCAAGGATGTCTTCCTGAACGCCTTCTTTGGTGCTGTACTCGTGCAGTACACCATCAATCTCAACCTCGGTCACCGCGCAACCCGGCATCGATGAGAGCAGAATACGGCGCAGTGCGTTACCCAGAGTATGGCCGAAGCCACGCTCTAAAGGCTCAAGGGTCACCTTGGCGTGCGTCGAACTCACTTGCTCGATATCGACCAGGCGCGGTTTTAGAAACTCTGTCACAGAACCCTGCATTGTGTCCTCTCTTTGGTACTAAGCTTTACTTGGAGTAAAGCTCGACGATCAGGTGTTCGTTAATGTCCGCAGACAGATCAGAACGCTCCGGCTGACGCTTGAACGTACCTTCCATCTTGCCAGCATCAACTTCCAGCCAGGTTGGCTTTTCACGCTGCTCAGCCAGCTCCAGAGCGGCTTTCACGCGAGATTGCTTTTTCGCTTTCTCACGAATGCTGACAACGTCATTCGCTTTAACCTGATAAGAAGCGATGTTAACAACACGACCGTTTACCATAATCGCTTTGTGGCTAACCAGCTGGCGTGCTTCAGCACGAGTGGCGCCGAAGCCCATACGGTATACAACGTTGTCCAGACGACCTTCCAGCAGAGCCAACAGGTTTTCACCGGTGTTGCCTTTCAGACGTGCTGCTTCTTTATAGTAGTTACGGAACTGACGCTCCAGCACACCGTACATACGGCGAACTTTTTGCTTTTCACGCAACTGCACACCATAGTCAGACAGACGCGGCTTACGCGCACCGTGCTGGCCAGGAGCTTGTTCAATTTTACACTTGGTATCGATCGCGCGAACGCCAGACTTAAGGAATAAGTCGGTGCCCTCACGACGGCTCAGCTTGAGCTTAGGACCCAAATATCTTGCCATTTTCTTTCTCCAACTAACCTGGAAAACGCAGCGTTATACGCGACGTTTTTTCGGCGGACGACAACCGTTATGAGGGATCGGAGTCACATCAGTAATATTAGTGATGCGGAAACCAGCGGCGTTCAGTGCACGAATGGTAGATTCGCGACCCGGACCCGGACCTTTGACCATAACTTCCAGATTCTTGATGCCGTATTCTTTTACGGCTTCTGCGCAACGCTCTGCTGCAACCTGAGCTGCGAACGGAGTGGATTTGCGAGAACCACGGAAACCGGAACCACCGGCTGTTGCCCAACCCAGTGCGTTACCCTGACGATCAGTGATGGTAACGATGGTGTTGTTAAAAGAAGCATGGATATGAGCCACGCCGTCAGAGACTTGTTTTCTTACACGCTTACGTGCACGAATTGGTGCCTTTGCCATTATTCAATCACCCCGATTATTTCTTGATCGGTTTACGCGGACCCTTACGGGTACGTGCGTTGGTCTTGGTACGCTGACCGCGAACCGGGAGACCACGACGATGACGCAAACCACGGTAGCAACCAAGGTCCATCAGACGCTTGATGCTCAGGGTGATTTCACGGCGCAGATCACCTTCAACGACAAATTTACCTACTGCTTCACGCAGAATATCAATTTGTTCTTCAGACAGCTCACTGATCTTAACATTTTCAGCGATGCCCGTTTCAGCGCAGATGGCTTTAGAACGGGTTTTGCCGATACCGAAAATAGCGGTTAAAGCGATAACGGTATGTTTGTGATCAGGAATGTTAATGCCTGCTATACGGGCCACTATGCACTCCTACTATTTAATATGTACGCACCATGCTGAAAAGCCCGTTTTCAGGATACTCAAATGGAAACGTACAGACATACAAAAGATTGGCTGGCTAATCTAGCCAGCTCAATCCAACTTTGCAAGAAAAATATGCGAAAAAATCAGCCTTGGCGCTGTTTATGCTTCGGCTCGGCACTGCAAATCACACGGATGACACCATCACGCTTAACGATTTTGCAGTTACGGCATAATTTCTTGACGGAAGCACGAACTTTCATTTTTACTCTCCGTAACTTCTCGGGCGACCAGTTTTAACGGCCGTAGCCTTTCAGGTTCGCCTTCTTCAATGCAGACTCATACTGACTGGACATCATCAGAGTTTGCACTTGAGCCATAAAGTCCATAATCACGACAACAACGATAAGCAGCGAGGTCCCACCGAAGTAGAACGGCACTTTCATCGCGTCACGCATGAACTCCGGGATCAGGCAGATAAAAGTAATGTACAACGCACCAACCAGAGTCAGGCGAGTCATCACTTTATCGATATACTTCGCCGTTTGCTCTCCCGGACGAATTCCTGGTACAAATGCACCGGACTTCTTCAGGTTATCTGCTGTTTCACGCGGGTTGAAAACCAACGCCGTGTAGAAGAAACAGAAGAAGATGATTGCAGACGCATAGAGTAACACATAAAGCGGTTGCCCAGGCTGCAAATACAGCGAAATTGTTGTCAGCCAGTTCCAACCAGTACCACCCCCGAACCATGACGTGATGGTTGCCGGGAACAGTATAATACTGGAAGCGAAGATTGCCGGGATTACCCCCGCCATATTCACTTTCAGCGGTAAATGTGTGCTCTGTGCAGCATAGACACGACGACCCTGTTGACGTTTCGCGTAGTTTACCACAATGCGGCGTTGACCACGCTCAACGAATACAACAAAGAAGGTCACTGCAAATACTAATACTGCAACCAACAGCAACAGGAGGAAGTGCAGGTCGCCTTGACGCGCTTGCTCGATAGTATGGGCGATGGCCGGCGGGAGTCCCGCAACGATACCGGCGAAGATAATGATCGAGATACCGTTACCGATACCACGTTCAGTGATCTGTTCGCCGAGCCACATCAGGAACATAGTCCCTGTGACCAGACTGACAACAGCGGTGAAATAGAATGCAAAGCCTGGATTAATCACCAGGCCTTGCATACCAGGCATATTCGGCAGACCGGTAGCAATACCGATCGACTGGAATATCGCCAGCACCAGAGTACCGTAGCGGGTGTACTGGCTGATCTTACGACGACCAGACTCCCCTTCTTTCTTCAGTTCCGCCAGCGGTTGATAAACCACCGTCAGCAGCTGCACGATGATCGATGCCGAAATGTACGGCATAATCCCCAGCGCAAAGATAGAAGCACGGCTGAGAGCACCACCAGAGAACATGTTGAACATTTCAATGATGGTGCCTCGCTGTTGCTCAAGCAGTTTGGCAAGTACAGCGGCATCAATACCAGGGATCGGAATAAAAGAGCCAATACGGAACACTATCAGCGCACCGACCACAAACAGAAGTCTGCGTTTCAGTTCGCCAAGGCCACCTTTGGCACTTTGAAAATCTAATCCCGGTTGTTTAGCCATCTGCTACTTATTCCTCAATTTTACCGCCAGCAGCTTCGATAGCAGCACGAGCACCTTTAGTCACACGCAGGCCACGAACAGTTACCGGACGAGTTACCTCACCAGACAGGATCACTTTCGCGAACTCGATCTGGACACCGATAATGTTAGCCGCTTTCAGCGCGTTCAGGTCTACTACATCGCCTTCTACGTGAGCCAGATCGGAGAGACGGATCTCTGCGGTGATCATCGCTTTACGAGAAGTGAAGCCGAATTTCGGCAGACGACGGTACAGAGGCATCTGACCACCCTCGAAACCGCGACGTACGCCACCGCCAGAACGAGATTTCTGACCTTTGTGACCACGACCACCGGTTTTACCGAGGCCAGAACCGATACCACGACCCAGGCGTTTACCCGCCTTTTTGGAGCCTTCGGCCGGAGACAGAGTATTTAAACGCATCTCTTACTCCTCAACTTTAACCATGAAGGAAACCGCGTTGACCATACCACGAACAGCAGGAGTATCCTCGCGCTCTACGGTGTGACCAATACGACGCAGACCCAGGCCAAGCAGCGTTGCCTTGTGTTTCGGCAGACGACCGATTGCACTGCGGGTTTGAGTAATTTTAATAGTCTTTGCCATGGTTTATTTCCCCAGAATTTCTTCAACGGATTTACCACGCTTGGCAGCGACCATATCCGGGGACTTCATGTTTTCCAGACCGTCGATAGTTGCACGAACCACGTTAATCGGGTTAGTGGAACCATACGCTTTAGCCAGAACGTTACGAACCCCAGCGACTTCCAGAACGGCGCGCATTGCACCACCGGCGATGATACCGGTACCTTCGGAAGCCGGCTGCATGAATACACGAGAACCCGTGTGAGTACCCTTAACCGGGTGCTGCAGGGTGCCGTGGTTCAGCGCGACGTTAATCATATTGCGACGGGCTTTTTCCATCGCTTTCTGGATCGCTGCTGGAACTTCACGCGCTTTACCGTAACCAAAACCAACGCGACCGTTACCATCGCCTACTACAGTCAGAGCTGTGAAGGAGAAAATACGACCACCTTTAACGGTTTTAGATACGCGGTTTACCGCGATCAGCTTTTCCTGCAGTTCGCCAGCTTGTTTTTCGATGTGAGCCATCTTACACCTCTACCTTAGAACTGAAGGCCAGCTTCACGGGCAGCATCTGCCAGTGCCTGGACACGACCATGATATTGGAACCCGGAACGGTCAAAGGAAACATCTTTGATGCCTTTTTCCAGAGCGCGTTCAGCGACAGCTTTACCCACAGCTGCTGCAGCGTCTTTGTTACCGGTGTACTTCAGTTGTTCAGCGATAGCTTTTTCTACAGTAGAAGCAGCTACCAGAACTTCAGAACCATTCGGTGCAATTACCTGTGCGTAAATGTGACGCGGGGTACGATGTACCACCAGGCGAGTTGCGCCCAGCTCCTGGAGCTTGCGGCGTGCGCGGGTCGCACGACGGATACGAGCAGATTTCTTATCCATAGTGTTACCTTACTTCTTCTTAGCCTCTTTGGTACGCACGACTTCGTCGGCGTAACGAACACCCTTGCCTTTGTAAGGCTCAGGACGACGGTAGGCGCGCAGATCTGCTGCAACCTGGCCGATCACCTGCTTATCAGCGCCTTTCAGCACGATTTCAGTCTGAGTCGGACATTCTGCAGTGATACCCGCAGGCAGCTGATGATCAACCGGGTGAGAGAAACCTAAAGCCAGGTTTACTACATTCCCTTTGACCGCTGCACGATAACCTACACCAACCAGCTGCAGCTTCTTAGTGAAGCCTTCGGTAACACCGATAACCATTGAGTTCAGCAGGGCACGCGCGGTACCAGCCTGAGCCCAACCGTCTGCGTAACCATCACGCGGACCGAAGGTCAGTGCATTATCTGCATGTTTAACTTCAACAGCATCGTTGAGAGTACGAGTCAGCTCGCCGTTTTTACCTTTGATCGTAATAACCTGACCGTTGATTTTTACATCAACGCCGGCAGGAACAACGACCGGTGCTTTAGCAACACGAGACATTTTTTCCTCCGATTAGGCTACGTAGCAGATAATTTCGCCACCAAGACCAGCCTGGCGCGCTGCACGATCAGTCATAACACCTTTAGAGGTAGAAACAACTGCGATACCCAGACCGGCCATAACTTTCGGCAGCTCATCTTTTTTCTTATAGATGCGCAGACCTGGGCGGCTGACACGCTGAATGCTTTCTACAACAGCTTTGCCCTGGAAATACTTGAGAGTAAGTTCCAGTTCAGGCTTGGTGTCGCCTTCAACTTTAAAATCTTCGATAAAACCTTCTTCCTTCAGCACGTTGGCGATTGCCACTTTCAGCTTGGAGGAAGGCATGGTGACCGCAGCTTTGTTCGCGGCCTGACCGTTACGGATACGGGTCAGCATATCCGCGATCGGATCTTGCATGCTCATCTGTCTTTACTCCCGTGATTCAATTGGTGACAATTACCAGCTAGCCTTTTTCAGACCCGGGATTTCACCGCGCATAGCGGCTTCACGGACCTTAATACGGCTCAACCCGAACTTCCGCAGGAAACCATGCGGACGACCTGTTTGACGGCAGCGGTTACGCTGACGAGACGGGCTGGAATCACGCGGCAGAGTCTGCAGCTTGAGAACGGCATTCCAACGATCTTCGTCGGTTGCGTTCACATCAGAGATGATAGCTTTCAGTTCAGCGCGTTTAGCGAAGAATTTATCAGCTAAAGCCACGCGCTTTACTTCGCGTGCTTTCATTGATTGCTTAGCCATTAAGTAACCCTACCTTACTTGCGGAACGGGAAGTCAAAGGCAGCCAGCAGAGCACGGCCTTCTTCGTCAGATTTCGCAGTAGTGGTAATGGTAATATCCAAACCACGAACGCGGTCGACTTTATCGTAGTCGATTTCTGGGAAGATGATCTGCTCACGGACACCCATGCTGTAGTTGCCACGACCGTCGAAAGACTTAGCGGACAGGCCGCGGAAGTCACGAATACGCGGTACAGCAATAGTGATCAGGCGCTCAAAGAACTCCCACATGCGTTCGCCACGCAGAGTTACTTTACAGCCGATCGGATAGCCCTGACGGATTTTGAAGCCTGCAACTGATTTGCGTGCTTTGGTGATCAGCGGTTTTTGACCGGAGATTGCTGCCAGGTCAGCTGCTGCGTTATCCAGCAGTTTCTTGTCAGCGATCGCTTCACCAACACCCATGTTCAGGGTGATCTTCTCGACCCGAGGGACTTGCATGACAGAATTGTAGTTAAACTCAGTCATGAGTTTCTTAACTACTTCGTCTTTGTAGTAATCATGCAGTTTCGCCATCGTACTACTCCAAATTACTTGATAGTTTCGCTGTTAGACTTGAAGAAACGGACTTTTTTACCGTCTTCGAATCTAAAGCCTACACGGTCAGCCTTGCCGGTTGCCGCATTGAAGATTGCAACGTTAGAAACCTGAATTGCAGCTTCTTTTTCAACGATGCCGCCTGGTTGGTTCAGAGCCGGAACCGGCTTCTGGTGTTTCTTAACCAGGTTGATACCTTCAACAATGACCTTGCCGGAAGACAGGACATTCTTAACTTTACCGCGCTTACCTTTATCTTTACCGGTTAACACGATAACTTCGTCATCACGACGGATTTTCGCTGCCATGATTCGCTCCTTAGAGTACTTCTGGTGCCAGAGAGATAATTTTCATGAACTTCTCGGTACGAAGTTCACGAGTTACCGGCCCAAAAATACGCGTACCGATAGGCTGCTCGCTGTTATTGTTCAGAATAACGCATGCATTACCATCGAAGCGAATGACAGAACCGTCCGGGCGACGAACACCCTTCTTGGTGCGCACCACTACCGCCTTCAGCACATCACCTTTTTTGACCTTACCACGCGGAATTGCTTCTTTGATGGTGATCTTGATGATGTCGCCTACGCCTGCGTAGCGACGGTGCGAGCCACCCAGAACCTTGATACACATTACGCGACGTGCACCGGAGTTGTCGGCGACGTTCAGCATAGTCTGTTCTTGGATCATTTTAGTGCTCCGCTAATGTCAACTACTACTGAGACCCGAAAATTAGGGTCGTTAAAAAGCCCCATATCGAGGGCGCGGCATTATAACACCACAAACCAGATATGGGTAGAAAAAATAAACGGCTCATCGCTGAGCCGTTTATCCGTATCGAGAATGCGTACTCTATTACAGAACCGCTTTCTCTACAACGCGAACCAGCGTCCAGGACTTAGTCTTGGACAGCGGACGGCATTCGCGGATTTCAACCTTGTCGCCGATACCGCATTCGTTGTTCTCGTCATGTACGTGCAGTTTGGTCGTACGTTTGATGAATTTACCGTAAACCGGGTGTTTCACCATACGTTCGATAGCAACAACAATGGATTTCTCCATTTTGTCGCTAACTACGCGACCTTGCAGAGTACGGATTTTATCGGTCATTACGCACCCGCCTTCTGAGTCAGTAAAGTCTTAACGCGTGCAACATCACGACGCACTTGCTTCAGCAGATGAGTCTGTTGCAGCTGGCCACTTGCAGCCTGCATGCGCAGGTTGAACTGCTCACGCAGCAGGTTCAGCAGCTCAGCGTTCAGCTCTTCAACGCTTTTTTCACGCAGCTCTTTTGCTTTCATTACATCACCGTCTTAGTTACAAAGGTGGTTTTGATCGGCAGTTTCGCTGCTGCCAGGCCGAATGCTTCACGGGCCAGCTCTTCCGGTACACCGTCCATTTCATACAGGACTTTACCCGGCTGAATCAAGGCAACCCAGTACTCCACGTTACCTTTACCTTTACCCATACGAACTTCCAGCGGCTTCTCGGTGATCGGTTTGTCCGGGAATACACGGATCCAGATCTTACCTTGACGCTTAACTGCACGGGTCATAGCACGACGTGCTGCTTCGATCTGACGTGCAGTCAGACGACCACGGCCAACAGCTTTCAGACCGAAAGTGCCGAAGCTAACATCCGTACCCTGCGCCAGACCACGGTTGCGGCCTTTGTGCACTTTACGGAATTTTGTACGCTTTGGTTGTAACATCAGCGACGCTCCTTATTTACGGCCTTTACGCTGCTGCTTTTTAGGTTGAGCAGCCGGTTCCGGTTGTTCAACAGCAGCCATACCACCCAGGATCTCACCTTTGAAGATCCATACCTTAACGCCGATTACACCGTAAGTGGTGTGCGCTTCAGAGGTGTTGTAGTCGATGTCAGCACGCAGAGTGTGCAGCGGTACGCGACCTTCACGGTACCATTCGGTACGTGCGATTTCCGCGCCGCCCAGACGGCCGCTAACTTCAACTTTGATACCTTTAGCGCCCAGACGCATTGCGTTCTGTACAGCACGCTTCATCGCACGACGGAACATAACGCGACGTTCCAGCTGAGAAGTGATGCTGTCAGCAACCAGTTTTGCGTCCAGTTCAGGTTTACGAACTTCGGCGATATTGATCTGTGCAGGTACGCCAGCGATATCCGCTACGACCTTGCGCAGTTTTTCTACGTCTTCGCCTTTCTTACCGATAACGATACCCGGACGAGCGGTGTGAATGGTCACACGGATGCTCTTAGCCGGACGCTCGATAACGATGCGAGATACAGACGCTTTAGCCAGTTCTTTAGTCAGGAACTGACGTACTTTAAAATCGCTGTCCAGGTTGTCAGCGAATTCTTTGGTGTTCGCGAACCAGGTAGAGTTCCATGGTTTGACAATACCCAGGCGAATACCATTAGGATGTACTTTCTGACCCATTGCTAGTCTCCAGAGTCTCAGCGATCGGACACAACCACAGTGATGTGGCTGGTGCGCTTCAGGATGCGATCTGCACGACCTTTAGCACGCGGCATAATGCGCTTCATGCTCGGGCCTTCGTCTACGAAAATTTTCGCAACTTTCAGATCATCAATGTCAGCGCCATCGTTGTGTTCAGCGTTAGCAATGGCAGATTCCAGTACCTTCTTGACCAGTACAGCAGCTTTTTTGTTGGTGTAGGTCAGAATATCCAGGGCCTGCGACACTTTCTTACCGCGAATCAGGTCAGCTACA
This sequence comes from Klebsiella sp. HMSC16A12, assembly GCF_001808265.1. Taxonomy (NCBI): domain Bacteria; kingdom Pseudomonadati; phylum Pseudomonadota; class Gammaproteobacteria; order Enterobacterales; family Enterobacteriaceae; genus Klebsiella; species Klebsiella sp. HMSC16A12. The sequence continues at coordinate 4,945 of NZ_KV792627.1, read as the reverse complement.
AGGCGAACCTTCTGAGCAGAAGAACGAGCATGGCGATGTTGAGCTAAAGTTTCCATCTCTTCCTCCTACCTTATTTCTTCTTCGCTTTTTTATCAGCAGCGTGGCCGCGATAAGTACGAGTCGGTGCGAATTCACCCAGTTTGTGACCGACCATTTCGTCGGAAACAAATACTGGAACGTGCTGACGACCATTATGGACAGCGATGGTCAAACCGATCATGTTAGGAAAGATCGTTGAACGACGGGACCAAGTGCGCAGGGGCTTCTTGTCTCCGCTTTCCACCGCTTTCTCTACCTTCTTCAGCAAGTGCAGGTCAATAAAAGGACCTTTCTTGAGAGAACGTGGCATGGCTTATCCTCTAAAATTATTTGCTACGGCGACGTACGATGAATTTATCAGTACGCTTGTTGCTGCGGGTCTTCTTACCTTTGGTCTGCAGGCCCCACGGGGATACCGGGTGCTTACCAAAGTTACGACCTTCACCACCACCATGTGGGTGGTCTACTGGGTTCATCGCAGTACCGCGAACGGTAGGACGAACACCACGCCAGCGTGCAGCACCTGCTTTACCCAGAACGCGCAGCATATGCTCAGCATTGCCAACTTCGCCCAGAGTCGCGCGGCAGTCTGCTTCGACTTTACGCATTTCACCAGAACGCAGACGCAGGGTGACATAAGCACCGTCACGAGCAACGATCTGAACGTAAGTACCAGCGGAACGAGCCAGCTGACCGCCTTTACCTGGTTTCATTTCTACGTTATGAACGGTAGAACCAACCGGGATATTGCGCATCGGCAGGGTGTTGCCTGCTTTGATTGCAGCATCAACGCCAGACTGAATCTGGTCGCCAGCTTTCAGGCCTTTCGGGGCCAGGATGTAACGGCGCTCGCCGTCTTTGTACAGAACCAGCGCGATGTTCGCGGAGCGGTTCGGATCGTACTCAAGACGTTCAACAACTGCCGGGATACCATCTTTGTTGCGTTTGAAGTCAACAATACGGTAAGCCTGCTTGTGGCCACCACCGATATGACGGGTGGTGATACGGCCATTGTTGTTACGACCACCGGATTTGCTGTTTTTTTCCAGCAACGGAGCAAAAGGTTTGCCCTTGTGCAGCTCTGGGTTAACCACTTTAACGACGTGGCGACGACCCGGAGATGTCGGTTTACATTTAACAACTGCCATTGTATTACTCCTCCGACTTACTCAGCGCCGCCAACGAAGTCCAGATTCTGGCCTTCTTTCAGGGTGACGTAAGCTTTTTTCCAGTCGCTACGACGACCGATACGCTGTCCGTGACGTTTAACTTTCCCTTTAACAACCAGGGTGTTAACGACTTCGACTTCGACTTCAAACAGTTTCTGCACAGCAGCTTTGATTTCTGCTTTGGTCGCGTCTTTAGCAACTTTGAGAACGATGGTGTTTGTTTTTTCCATCGCAGTAGACGCTTTTTCAGAAACGTGCGGTGCGCGCAGCACCTTCAGCAGACGTTCTTCACGAATCATGCCAGCATCTCCTCAACTTGCTTAACAGCATCAGCAGTCATTACGACTTTGTCGAAGGCGATCAGGCTAACCGGGTCGATACCGTTCGCATCACGTACGTCAACCTTATGCAGGTTACGTGCGGCCAGGAACAGGTTCTCGTCCAGCTCACCGGTGATGATCAGCACATCTTCCAGAGCCATGTCTTTCAGTTTCTGCGCCAGCAGCTTAGTTTTCGGCGCTTCAACAGAGAACTTCTCGACAACGATCAGACGATCCTGACGTACCAGTTCGGACAGAATGCTTTTCAGCGCGCCGCGGTACATCTTCTTGTTAACTTTTTGACTGTGGTCCTGCGGACGAGCAGCGAAGGTCACGCCACCGGAACGCCAGATCGGGCTCTTGATAGAACCAGAACGCGCACGGCCGGTACCTTTCTGGCGCCACGGTTTTTTACCGGAGCCAGTGATTTCAGCACGAGTCTTCTGAGCACGAGTGCCCTGACGCGCACCGGCTGCATAAGCAACAACAACCTGGTGAACCAGCGCTTCGTTGAAATCACGACCGAAGGTAGTTTCGGAAACAGTCAGCGCGCTCTGCGCGTCTTTCAATACTAATTCCATTGCTATCTCCTCACGCCTTCACAGCTGGTTTAACGATCAGGTCGCTACCGGTCGCACCCGGGACAGCACCTTTAACCAGCAGCAGGTTGCGCTCAGCGTCAACACGTACTACGTCCAGGCTCTGAACGGTTACACGCTCATTACCCAGCTGACCTGCCATTTTCTTGCCTTTGAACACTTTGCCCGGAGTCTGGTTCTGACCGATAGAACCCGGAACGCGGTGGGACAAGGAGTTACCGTGAGTAGCGTCCTGGGTACGGAAGTTCCAGCGCTTAACGGTACCAGCAAAACCTTTACCTTTAGAGGTACCGGTTACGTCAACTTTTTTAACGTCAGCAAACAGTTCAACGCTAATGTTCTGACCTACGGTGAATTCTTCGCCGTCAGCCAGACGGAATTCCCACAGACCACGGCCAGCTTCAACGCCAGCTTTAGCGAAGTGACCCGCTTCCGGCTTGGTTACACGGTTAGCTTTTTTAGCACCGGTGGTAACCTGGATTGCGCGGTAGCCATCGTTAGCCAGGTCTTTAACCTGAGTAACACGGTTTGCTTCAACTTCGATTACGGTTACTGGGATAGAAACGCCATCTTCAGTGAAGATGCGGGTCATGCCCACTTTTTTACCGACTAAACCAATCATTGTTTCAACCTCTCAATCGCTCGATGACCTGATTAACCCAGGCTGATCTGCACGTCTACACCGGCAGCCAGATCCAGACGCATCAGAGCATCAACGGTTTTTTCAGTTGGCTCAACGATGTCAACCAGACGCTTGTGAGTGCGAATTTCGTACTGGTCACGCGCGTCTTTGTTGACGTGCGGGGAGATCAGAACGGTAAAGCGCTCTTTGCGGGTCGGCAGCGGGATCGGACCACGGACTTGCGCACCAGTGCGCTTAGCAGTCTCGACGATTTCCGCGGTTGATTGATCGATCAGACGATGATCAAACGCTTTCAGGCGGATACGGATTCTTTGGTTCTGCATGAGACCAGAGCTCCAATTATTTTATAGACGAAATGATTACTCCTCATACCCATTACGATTGATGGGAGAGTGTAACCGTTCTTACATAGTCCCCCGATTGGGGACATTGTTTGATAACCCAAATGCGATTACCAGGGTTCATATTGAACCGGCCGTCAACTTTGACAGGCCCGCGCATTATACGCAAATTCTGGCGCGACGCAAGTGCTGTTTAGAAAATCATCACCAGGATTTGCGCGCCTTCGCGTTAGCGCGCTGTACGGGGATGCAATGCGGAGTAAGAGCGCGGATTGTGGGATCCATTCCCGGAAAATGCCTTTTGTGCTGAACGGGAGAGGATGAGCATAGTGACGCAATGTTCATCGATCATTGCGGGGTCAACTATGCTCGCCGCCCTCCCCTTCTTGCTGTGCTATAGCGGTTTGACCGTGGCATTATGCCACCAGGATCTGCGCCACGGTCTGTTGCCCGACCGTTACACCTGTCCCCTGCTGTGGAGTGGTTTACTTTTTTATCTCTGTCTGGCGCCGCACCAGCTGCATGATGCCGTCTGGGGGGCGATAGGGGGCTATCTCTCTTTGGCTGCGATTTACTGGCTATACCGCGGTATCCGCGGCTATGAAGGGTTGGGTTATGGAGATATAAAATATCTTGCCGCCCTCGGCGCCTGGCATGGCTGGCGATTGCTGCCGCAGTTGGTCCTGGTTGCCTCGCTACTCGCCGGCATAGCGTGGGCAGGAGCAGGTTTATACGCCAGTTGCGGCAGGAAGAGCAAATGGGGAAGAAGCAACCCGCTGCCGTTTGGGCCATTCCTGGCGGCCGCGGGTTTTTGGTGCGGGTGGCAGACGCTGGCTAGTCTGACACTTTGATCTGCGACTGCAGGTAATTTTGCAGACCGATTTTGCCAATCAAATCGAGTTCGGTTTCCAGCCAGTCGATGTGGCCTTCTTCATCCGCCAGGATCTCAATCATCATATCGCGGCTGACGTAGTCATGGACGCTGTCGGCATAGGCAATAGCCTCACGCAAATTTTGCGCCCCTTCCAGCTCCAGCCTCAAATCGGACCGCAGCATCTCTTCCACATCTTCACCGATGCCAAGTTTGCCGAGATCCTGCAGATTAGGGATACCTTCGAGAAAAAGAATACGCTCGATATACTTATCGGCGTGCTTCATTTCGTCGATGGATTCGTGGTACTCAATATCGTTGAGGCGCATCAGGCCCCAATTTTTAAACATTCTCGCATGAAGAAAGTACTGATTAATTGCGACTAGCTCATTTCCCAATAATTTATTGAGATAACTTATGATTTTGACATCACCTTTCATTATATAGTCCCTCCGCTTCCACTCATTGAAGCGTAGTCCGGCCTATAGGGATGTCAAAAGAGAAGCGTGGACTTCAGGCGATTTCTTTGAATTCCGGCATGGTGGTTAATTCATCTTCCATCACTTCACGCGCGGCACGAACACACTTACCGCATTGATTTCCCACGGGAACAAACTTACGTAATTGCTGAAAAGATTGCGGTTGAAACTGGCGCACAACCTGACGAATTTTTTTATCGCTGACGCCATTGCACAAACAAACGTACATAGAAACTCCCGTTCAATTTATGCACAAATATTAAATGAGAATGGTTATGATTACAATAGACCATTTGCTCATTATCCGCCGCAACGCACGATATGAATAGCCTGCAAAAATCCGTTTTTCGCTGAATGACAGACAGCAAAAAGGGCGCCGAAGCGCCCTTTTTAATTCAAAGCTAACGAATTAGCCCAGAACTTTAGCTACAACGCCCGCGCCAACGGTACGGCCGCCTTCACGGATTGCGAAACGCAGACCGTC